>NZ_JBOFBI010000026.1:0-1644 GCF_051645465.1 Tabrizicola sp.
GGGACGCCCGTCAAGACGATCTGGTCGCGCGAGACCGACATGACGCATGACTGGTATCGCCCGGCAGTGCAGGCCCGGCTGGCAGGCGCGGTCGAGAACGGCCGGATGACCGCTTTCCGCCATGTCTACACCCACACGAACGCGGGGATGCCAGACGGCGAGCGGCCGTTCGGTTTTCCCTATACGGTTCCGGCGGCGGCAATCGGGCGGGTGGCCTGGACTTCTCCGGTTCGGACCGGGTCATGGCGGGCGGTCGATTTCACACAACTCGGGTTCTTTCACGAAGCCTTTGTCGATGAGCTTGCGGTTGCCGCGGGGGCCGATCCGCTGCAGTTCCGGCTGGATCACCTGGAAGATCCGCGCAAGATCGCCGTGCTGGAAAAGCTGCGCGAGGCCGCCGAGTGGGACGGCGCCCGACCGGCGGGCACGGGTATCGGAATGGCCCTGGTCGAGAGCTTCGGTACCATCGTGGCGCAGGCGGTCGAAGTGCGGGTCGCGGACCGTGATCTTAGGGTGACGCGCGTGACCTCGGTCGTGGATTGCGGCGTGGTGGTGAACCCCGATGCGGCGGAAGCGCAGATCCAGGGTGGCGTGATCTTCGGGCTGACAGCGGCGCTGATGGGCGAGATCACGGTCGAAGGCGGAGAGATCGTGCAGAGGAACTTCCCCGACTATGACATGCTGCGGCTCGCCAACTCTCCGGCGCAGAGCGTGCATTTCATGCCGAGCGTCGCGCCACCGGGTGGACTTGGCGAGCCTGGCACGCCGCCGATTGCACCGGCGCTGGTCAACGCGATCGCAGCTGCGACGGGTGAGCGGGTCCGCGATCTGCCGGTCAGCCGTCAGGGTTTTGTGATCGTCTGATCGACGAGGCGGTTGAGATGAGCCGCAACGCGTTCCATCGCGCTTACGATAGTCTCGTGTTCTTCCGGCTCTAGCGCATCAAGCATGGCGCGGGATGCGGCGCGCTCTTCCTCGGACAGACGCGCGACTGCGACCTCTCCGGCAGGGGTCAGCCAAAGCGCCACGGCGCGGCGGTTCGTTTCCCTCCGTTCGCGCCGGACAAGGCCACGCCGGACCAGCCGGTCCACGATGCTGGTCGCGGTCGTCGGCACGATGCCGAGATGCTGGGCGAGCGTGCCAGACATGGCGCCGGGATGGCTGGCGATGACCTGCAGCGCCTGGATGTCTGACGGCGCGAGCTTCAGCGCGCCATGGCTTTTCTGTAGAGCGGGTTCGGCGACTTTCAGCGCGCGCATGATCGCGGTGATCGCCTTTTGCAGTCGGTCGGTTGCATCGTCCATGGGCGGAAGCTACGGCCTTCCGCGCACCGGGCCAAGGGTGTCCTGCCACTTTCCCTTGCCAGCGTGCAGCAAGGCGTCTATAGGCCCGCTATCCCGAAAGTCCCGCTGTCGTCGGCTTGCCGATGCTTGGGCGATTTTGCGGGAACCCTAATCAAGACCGGCGGAGCCAACCGCATGGCCAGTGACAACCAAGAAAAGGATACTGATCTATATGTGCGCTAAAGCAACCATGGAAGACTTCGAAGCCCTTCTGAAGGAAAGCTTCGAGATTGACACGCCCGAAGAGGGCACCGTTGTCAAAGGCAAGGTCATCGCGATCGAAGCGGGCCAGGCCATCATC
>NZ_JBOFBI010000027.1:0-9261 GCF_051645465.1 Tabrizicola sp.
TGCGAAACGATGGCGTGACGGCTTGGGTGCCGACCCAAGGCAGCCAGATCACCGAGGTTGTGCTTTGCTCGATACTTGGCCTGAGGCCCGATCAGGTTGAGATCAAGCGAACATACATCGGCGGCGGTTTCGGGCGCAAACTTGTGGCGGACGCGACGGTGCATGCCGCCATTTGTTCAAGGGCCGTGGGCCGTCCGGTTCAACTGATCTGGCACCGGGAAGAGGACATCAAGCTGGACCGGTTCAGGCCGATGTTCGATTGCAAACTGGTCGCGAGCGTTGATCAGGACGGGATGCCGACGGCCCTGTCCGCACGGATTGTCGCTCCGACCCTGCTGTCTCCGATCCTGCCCGCCCCGCTTGACCCCGGAATGGTAGATGAGCTGTGTGTCGAAGGGCTGGTCGGTAGCCCCTATGACTGGCCCGCGCTGCGTGTTGACCACAACATGCTTCAGCTGCCGATCCCCACGATGGTTCTGCGGCCTACCGGGCATGGCCCGAATAACTTTGCCGTTGAAAGCTTCATCGACGAACTGGCGGCATCTGCCGGTGCTGATCCGCTGATCTACCGAAAGCGCCTGCTGACGAACAACAAGACCGCGCTTGCGGTGCTGGATCGTGCTGCTGATCTGGCCAGTTGGGACACGCCGAAAGACGGACGGCATCTAGGGTTGGCATTTGCCGACTGCTTCGGAAGCTACCTTGCCCAGATTGTCGATCTGTCCGTCACCGCTGAAGGCGTAAAGATCCACAAGATCGTCTCCGTTGCGGATCCGGGCCCGGTCCTGGACCGTGTGAATGCAACATCGGTGATCGAAGGGGGCGTGGTCTGGGGGCTGTCTGCGGCTCTCTATTCGGAGATACGCTTTGACGGTGGGCACACACGGGAACGGAACTACGACGGGTATCTCGTCGTCACCATGCCCGATGTTCCTGACCTGGTGACCGACTTTGTCGAAGGTCGCAGCGAGATCGGGGGTTTGGGGGAGGTCGGAGCGGTCTGCGTTCCCGCAGCTTTTGCCAATGCGATTTTCGCTGCTACGGGCAAACGATACCGAGAGCTGCCGATGTCCCGGCACCGTGTTCACACAATCTATGGAGCCCAGAATGTCTGAGCTTTCGACAAAAGCCACGTCGCTGACGGTCAATGGCGTGCGGAAACAGGTTGAGGCAGATCCCGCCACGCCCTTGCTTTGGGCGCTGCGCGATCATCTCGGGCTGACCGGGACCAAGTTTGGCTGCGGTCAGGCGTTGTGCGGTGCCTGTACCGTGCATGTTGATGGGGAAGCGGTTCGGTCTTGCGTCATTTCTCTTCGTGACGTCGAAAGCAAGAACGTAACAACAATCGAGGGGTTGGGAGCCGTTCAGTTGCACGTGCTGCAGCAGGCCTGGATCAGGCATCAGGTCCCTCAGTGCGGCTATTGCCAGCCCGGTTTCATCATGGCGGCGGTTGCACTTCTTGAAGAAAAACCGAACGCAAACGGATCGGACATCGATGAAGCGCTCACCAACATCTGCCGCTGTGGCACCTATGCCAGGATTCGGCGGGCAATTCTTGACCTGACGAAAGGCGGCTAGGGTCGTAGACCGCAATTGGCACGTTGTCTTTTTCAGGGAGCGGAGGCCTGGCGAGACGGTTCGTCTGGACACGAGCAGCGGTGGCACCGAGACTGGATAATGGAGTGCGATCTTTTATGAGAATCTTCATACCTCAGGTGCTCGAACGCCAGGTCTGGACCGTTCCACGCCGCGAAACCGACAATCTCCGCCTATACGCCGTGAATGGGCCGCGCGAGACCGCCTGGCTGCCGGTGCCAATGCAGGAGCTTCTTAAGGATGATAGAGGCCGCCAACGCCATGCCTCAGACATGCCTTGGTACAACGAGCATTTGCTGGTCTTGCGAAAGACTGCACTTGCAGCGCTCCGGCCCGAACTGGAGCGCTACGGCGAGTTTCTAGACTTGATCGCTGACACGCCGCTGACACTCTTCAACGTGACGGTCAGCCTCGAGGCACTCGAAGAAGACAAATCAGAAATCGTTCGGTTTGATGATGGCAGCGTTCTGATGATTGAACGGCACGTCTTTCGGCCTGACGCAATCGGCTCGACTCAGGTCTTCCGGTTACGGTTGCGCAACGGTGGCTACCGTGTCTCGCCAATCTACCTGCAGGAGAGTTTAATTGACACCTTCCGTGAGGTTGGTATCCGCGGCGTCGGCTTCGCGCTGGTCTGGGACGAAGATCGACCATCGGTCGGCCAGGAGTTGATCGAACTTTGAACATTCGAGGCGCGGCATCCACCCAATCGGTGATTAGATCGCGGCGCAAGCGAGGGTCAGCCGTGGCGACGGCCCATCAGAAAGTCTGCAGTCCGTTGGTCAGCGGGAAGGAAAGCCTCGATCGCCAGTTCGGCCAGGCTGATGTCCACCGCCGTGCCGAACACAGTCGTGGCGCTCAGGAAGGACAGGCGACCCGCGTCGGTTTCCAGCACGAAGGGCACGGCGATGGAGGGTCCTTTCGTCGTGCCGGGCCGCCAAGGCGCATTGCCGGGCGGCACAGGATAGCCCGCAAGCTCGTCGCGCAGCGTGGCGAGGACGGGATCGGCGGACAGCGCGATCTGCCGGTCCAACCGCGCCAGGATGTGTGTGCGCCATTCGCGGTAGTTGGCAACCCGGGGGGCCAGCCCCTGTTGATGCAGGCTCAGGCGCAAGACATTGACCGGTGAGGCTAACAGCGCGGGGTCCACCCCGGCAAGCAACGGCCCGACCGAGGCGTTCGCCTCCATCAGATGCCAGTGCCGGTCGATGGCCAGCGCCGGAAACGGCTCGTGCCCCTTCAGGATCGCGGCGACCGCCTGTCGTGCGGCGACCATGTCAGGATCATCGAGGGTGCGCTCGCGGTAGACAGGGGCGAAACCTGCGGCGGACAGCATCAGATTGCGCTCGCGCAGCGGCACATCCAGCCCGTCAGCTAGCCGCAGCACCATCTCGCGACTAGGTGTGCTGCGGCCCGACTCCAGAAAGCTGAGGTGGCGCTGTGAAATCTCAGCCTCGCCCGAGAGAGCAAGCTGACTTAGTGCGCGACGCTGGCGCCACTGTCGAAGGAGATCGCCGAAGGAAGGGTCAAGCATGGTCATAGCCTTACGATAGGGCTGCCGGATCGCTCACGCGATTACCTCCCGGATAATCGACGCGTCGTCCGCCGATTGCCAGAGTGACGCAATCGAAACGCTTCTGCGAAAGGAAAGCACGATGACAAACTCCGATCACGGCGGCCTTGCCCGCATTCTGAACTTCGACGCTTTGACCTGCGCGGCGATGGGCCTATTCCTGCTCCTGGGTTCCGGACCGATCGCTGGGATAACGGCGATTCCCGCGACGTTGCTTTTCTATGCTGGCGCGATCCTGATACCGATCGCGATCTATATGGCGCTGGTCGCCCGCGCCGGAACCGGCAGTCCGCTGGCGGTCTGGCTGGTGATCCTCGGCAACCTTGGCTGGGTCGTGGCCAGCGTCGCGCTTTTCGGTGTCATCGCGCCGAATGGCCTCGGGGTCGCGCTGATCCTCGGGCAAGCGGCTGTGGTCGGCCTGCTGGCCTGGCTCGAGTATCGGGCCTGGCGCGGCATCAGCGCGCGCGCCCGTGTCACTGCGTGACAGTAAACCATGACGGCGGCGGCCCGGCGCTTCGCCGGCTTGCCCCGCGTCGCCCGAACTGATCTCGATACCAAAGGAACCATCATGACGACCATTCGACCCTTCCTACACTCAGTCGTGGCTTCGCTTGTCCTGCTTTTGGCTGCAACTCCAGCAACCCACGCCGATGAAACTGAATCTTCCACGACAGGAACCACCATGTACGTTCGCGACCTCTACCCGTTGATCACCACACCCGCCCACTTCGAGGCGCGCGACTTCTACGTCACCCATTTCGGCTTCGAGGTCGCATTCCAGGCCAGCTGGTTCGTCTATCTCGTCGGCCAACCGGATGGCGAAAGTCGTGGCGCAACGCTTGCTTTCATGCACCCCGACCATCCGTCGAACCCTCCGGGACCGGAAAGCTTTGACGGGCGCGGCATGATACTGACCGTCGAAGTCGCCGACGCGGCGGCGGCTTTCGAAAGGCTCTTCGCTGCCGGCGCTCCCATCGTGCATCCCTTGACGGACGAAGCCTGGGGCCAGCGCCGCTTCATGACCCAGGATCCGGCGGGCGTGCTGGTCGATGTGGTGCAGCAGATCGATCCGCAGGCAGGCTTCTGGGATCAGTACATGACCGAATGAGGTTGTGCGGGGCACGTTGGGTGGTGGCGCTGGCGGAAGTCTGCGCCACCATTGGATTGTTGCCGCGACTGAGGCGCACCGCACTGCTCGGCTGTCGATATCCAGTCACGAGCCGGTCGCCGAGGATGAAGAAGGGCGGCACCGCAGGTTTCATCAGGAGTGGCGCGTTCTAGCCATCAGCCAAGACGGCGACCTGCCGCTTCATGATGTCCCGTGTCGTAGCGTCGGCTGGAAACCAAAGCCCAGTCCGCACCATGGCCGGTGCCACATCCTGCGGCAACTGGAACAGAGTCTGCACGGTAAAGAAGCTCAACGGTCCCTGTGGCGTTGTGAAATGCAGATCGAGACCTGGCTCCAGCCTGTCGTGGGTTTGCCCTTCGAGTAGATCGCCGTACCTATTCTGAAGTGCAGCCTCCAGCGCTTCGACTCGTTTGGTCAATGCCGGCCGGATCAGCATTTCAAGCCGCAGCTGACCAAGCAGTCGTGCACCAATGATCGAGGGTTCAGTCATCCGCGCCAGCAACCCGCCCTCATGCGCAATTCCGGCAATCATGTCCCACCCGTCAAGATCACCATCGAGCGAAGCCAGGTACTCGGGCATAATGCGGCTGAACAACCAAGCTGCTCCGGCGTTCAGGCGCAGCATCCGCCAGTCCGAGTTGAAGATCATGCCGGGCCAAGGATCATGGGCGTCGAGAACCCGGCCATGCGCCTCAATTGGCCGTTCGAAGCCAGTGCCTTGTCGGCCGACGCGCCCGGTAACCACTGAAAATCCCGCATGCAGCAAGGCTGCGTTGCGCAGCGACTTCGGCGCGTTCAGTTCCTGCGTCCAATTAACGATGAGATCCCGGCTAGGGCGCGCGCGACCATTCTCTACGAAGCTCAGGTGACGCTGAGACACGTTCAGGCGCAACGCGAGTTCCAGTTGGGACACCTGCCGCGCTTCCCGAGCACTCTTTAGGATGGTTCCGACATTCATGGTTGCATCGTCCTGGCCGTATCAGTTTTGAGAGTCCTGTCGCGGCCGGGGCGGCGGCAAGGTGTCCGGGTCCTTGATCGCGCTTCTGTTTGCCCGACTTAAGCGCAGGGTGGCAAGGCAGGTCCTAAGCCGTGTCGGCGATCTTTACCCGACACGTAATCGCCACGGGATCGCAGCGCCCCTACTGTCTGGTGGCAAGATGACCGAAACTGAACTGAGGTTTCAAGATGCCGAAAGTAAGTATGGAAGTGCGAACCGGGCGGGATTTGCGCCCAGATCACATTATTGCCGAGGATGGAACGCGTCTCTTTGTGCGGGACTGGGGAGCGGGCAGGCCGGTGCTGTTCCTCTCCGGCTGGACCCTGCCTTCCGATTTCTGGGGCTATCAGATGGTTGCTACCGTACGGGGCGGCTATCGTGCGGTCGCCTATGACAGGCGCGGCCACGGCCGTTCCAGCGACCCGGGCCAAAGCTATGACCATGACACGCTCTCCGACGACCTGGCAGCAGTTATCGAGACGCTGAGTTTGGATGATGTTGTGCTGGTCGCGCATTCGATGGGCTGCACGGAGATCGCACGCTACTTCGCCCGCCACGGCCGGGGCAGGGTGTCGAAGGTGGTTCTCGTCGGAGCGATCACCCCCTGCTTCGCCAAGTCGGAGACCAATCCCAATGGACTGGATCCGACGATCCTGGAGCACTTGCGGGCCCCTTTGGCAATCGACTTTCCAGCATGGATCGCCGCAAACACCGAACCATTCTTCGTGCCCGAAACCTCGCCGGGCATGATCGCCTGGGGGCAGGGGCTCATGCTGCAGACCTCTCTGCTTGCCGCAATCGAGATGGCGCGCGCCAATGCTGAAACCGATTTTCGTGCCGATGTCGGCAGCATCAACGTGCCAACCCTTCTGATCCATGGCGACAGGGACGCGTCTGCACCTCTTGACCTTACAGCTAAACCGACGCAGGCACTGATCCGCGGAGCACGTTTGCAGGTGTACGAGGGCGCGCCGCATGGTCTGCCCTTGACTCACGCGCAGCGCCTTAACGCCGACATCGCAGATTTCCTGGCCGATGGTTGACATCTAGGCAACTAACGTCGCGCCTTGGAGCGTTGAAAGAGAAAAGAGCCTGGATGTAGACGCTCTATGCCCAGTTGCGGCCCGAACGGCGGGTGCACGGCGTCCGGGTCGAACCCCATGTCCCGGAGCGAGCGGCGGCTGTGTTGTGCGAGGTCCCTCCTTAGCTTTCGTGCGTGATGGCGGACGCGGGCCTGGTTCCAGATCGCTGCGATCCTGGTCACCACTGTTTCCCACGGCGAGCTGCCCGTCGCAGGTGTCTCTCTCGATAGATCCGTCGAACTCATCTTCTCTCTCCATCAGGATTGCGCGAGACCAAGGGTCATCGCTAGTTTGTCCGTAGCTTGTAGAGCTAAACCGGACTGCGCGGCGCGCGGCGGATCACGCCTTTCGCCTCAAGGTCAAGCTGCACGGCTTTTAGCCACCATCCGGCCGTGGCGCCGTGCGGAAAGAGCTGGTCCGGCAGCCGCGGCAGAACTGCCACATTGGCCTGTGGGACGGTCATCCCGGGCTCTTCGAAAGGGAGCACAGCAAGTAGCGCCTCTCGCATTGCCGTGTACTTGGCGCGGTCCAGACGCTCGGTCCGCCCAGGCGTATTGATATTCTCGACGACGATCTTGTCGTTAGACATCGAGCACTCCTTTCACTTCGATCTTCGGATTTCGGAATCCCATCGCAGCCCAAGCAGCGAAAAGTTTCGCGTAGAAGGCCGGCGAATGCGTGCGCAGGTTCGGTATGTCTTGCGGCAGACCGGACGGATCGTGCAGATCGCCTGTCATGGTGCGAAGCTGTGGCTTTGGTCTTTGATCCGTTGGCCAGAGATTCAGATAAACGCTCAGCCAATGCGCGCCTTTCATCTCAAGAAACATAGGGGTGTTGCAGCAGGTTGCGACGCAGCGCCGCGATCCGGAGGTCGGGGTCAGCCGGAACTCCTTTAGGGTATTGACACCGGTCAGGATCTTGACGCGATCCTTCCTGTATTCGGCCGTAGCGGTCGCTTCATAGGTGGTTAGCATCGGCGCGGAACCAGGCAGCTGGGCCAGCCGTGCCGCGGCAGCGCGGCAACTGGTGCACAGGCATTCCGAGACCAGGAACGGTTCGCCCTGTACTTCGAGGCGGGTGCCGCCGCAGCGGCAGGATAGCTCGACTGTTTTCATCTTGGCTTGACTCCACTCGGGGCTAGTCTGGCCGGGATCATTGGGTCAGGAATGCCGTATGCACCGCTTCGGCAAAGGCGGCTGCCTCCGTCTCAAAACCCATGTGGTCTCCCGGAAAGCGCATGGCTTCGACGCCCAACTTCCGTGTCAGGGCAAGACCTATCGCCTCAATATCCTGGCCCGCCGAGGCTTCGCCAATGGCAACGACGACCGGAGGCACTCCGGTCTTCAGCTTCTCCACTTCTGGCACATAGGTCGAAAGCGGGATCATGCCGTGCGCAAGCCAGTACTCGAAGTTGCCGCTGACCCGCTCGAACGTCGCTGCGGCCTCGGGCGTCATCTCGAACTCGGCTGGCGCTTCGCCTGCCTCGTCATCGCCGCTAAAACCCGCCATAGCGAAGAATTCCGCCATAGCGGCCTCCACGCCTTTGGTTCTGTAGGTCTCGTGCAGCGCGCGATCCGCGGCCAAGGCAGGCTCCGGATCGTCTAGCATCATCATCGACGGTGGTTCGTGCGCGACCAGCACCTGCACGAGGTCGGGATGCCGCGCTGCCAGATTCAGTCCGATCTGGGCCCCACCGCTTGTCCCGAAGACGTAGGCCGGGCCATTGTTCACCGCGCGGATGATAGCCGCCGCATCGTCTGCTTGCACATCGACCTCAAGGTCGACGACTGGCCCATCAAAGCTGCTGCGCGAGTTTCCCCGCGGGTCGAAGGTCACGACCGTGTAGCGGTCCGACAACAGTTCGGCGAGCTCGGTGAAGACCCCTGCATCCTGCGGTCCACCGGGGATGATCAGCAGCGTTGGCCCAACCCCGCGGACCTCATAGTACAAGCTTGCGCCCGCGACCCTGAGTGTCAACGTTCTAACATCCATAGCCATCTCGCTCTCTCCTTCAGTAAGATCAATGGTTTGCTTGCTGGAAACCTCCGCCGAGGTAGCGCCAGTCCAAACCAGACTTCCCGCTATGATCGCCAGCGCAGTCGTCGAGGTCAGTGCCGCGAGGGTCAGTTTCATTGTGCTTTCCTGTCGTTCCGGTGTGGTAACTAGTACTAGACTGATCAGTACTGCTTCAGTTGAGTACTAGACGGTATGGTACGCATGTGTCAATACGATTCGCAGAAACCCGCGAACAGGATGGATTGCGTCTGATGGTCGAAGAGCAGGTGGCGGCGTCCGGGGACACTCGCACCTCCCGCAAGAAGGTGGCGATCCTCGAAGCCGCCACCGAAATTTTCCTGCGGGATGGCTACCTCGGTGCCAGCATGGACGAGGTCGCTGCGAAGTCCGCCGTCTCCAAGCAGACCATCTACAAGCACTACGTCAGCAAGGAATCCCTGTTCATCGAAATCGTGTTCTCCCTGACCAGACGCACCGGCGATGTCGTGCTGATGGATGAACTGACCGTTTCCGATAGCGACAACTTGGCTGCTGAACTGGAACGATACGCCTACCGCCAACTGTCGATCGTGCTTTCACCGCGCGTCATGCAACTCCGCCGACTGGTGATTGGCGAGGTGGGACGGTTCCCCGATCTCGCGCGTGTCCTCTACGAGAATGGTCCTCTGCGCGCGATGCAGGGGCTGGCGGAGATCTTTCGCGAACTGGTCGCTCGCAGGTTGCTTACCGCTGATGATCCCATGACGGCCGCATCGCATTTCAATTGGCTGGTCATGGCGCAGCCACTCAATGAAGTCATGCTGCTCGGGGACAGTGCGATCCCCGCGTCGACTGAGCTGAAGCGGTACGCAAAGGAGGGGGTGCGGGC
>NZ_JBOFBI010000028.1:0-29463 GCF_051645465.1 Tabrizicola sp.
GTCGCGGGCCGGGTCGTTCACCCGGTGGTGGCGAGACCGGCCGGGCGGCCGGAGCGGAGGTTCGGCCGCAGCGCATAGGCGCCGTCGCCGAGCAGCGCCTGGACGGCGAGCACCACGGTCCAGAAGGCCGGGAACTCCCAGCCGCCGCCGGCGGCCGAGAACACCCAGCCGTTGCCGAGATGCACCCACGTCGCGCCGATCAGCACAGGGATCGCAGCGAGAGCAACCCAGCGACTAAAGAGGCCCGCGATCAGCATGAGGCCGCCGATGATCTCGATGGCGATCGTTCCGTAGGCGAGCGCCGCAGGGAAGCCGAGCTTTCCGAAGAAGCCGACGGTGCCGGGAATCGTGAAGACGAAGACCTTCATCAGGCCGTGAGCCAGAAGCATGACGCCCAGGGACAGGCGAAGCAGCGTGGCGGCGTAAGGAGCGAAGCGGTCTTCGATCATGGCGGTCATCCTTTGCAGACATGGTGGCGCACAGCTGTTGTGCCGCCTCCGAGAGGTACTAGACCAATTCCAAATTGGGCATTAGACGCAGTTTTGTAAGTTATTTCCATCCATAATGGAAGCAATCCAATGGACAGGCTCGATTGCGACCGCATGTTCGTCGCGGTGATGGAGAGCGGCAGCTTCGCCCGCGCCGCAGGCAGGCTTGGCGTGAGCTCCGGGCAGGCTTCGAAGCTGGTGGCGCGGCTCGAATCCGATCTCGGCGTGCAACTCCTCAACCGGACGACGCGGGCGCTCTCGCCGACCGAGATGGGCTTGGCCTATTTCAACCGGATGCGGGTCATTCTCGACGATATCGAGGCGCTTGACGTCGCCACGAAGGCCTCGTCGGCTGAACCGACGGGCCGGTTGAGGATCACGGCTCCGATCGCCTTCGGCGCGGCGCGGCTGACGCCGGCGCTGCTCGCTTTCGCCAAAGCCCATCCGCGCATCGAGCTTGATGTCCAATACACCGACCGGCTGGCCAATCTCATCGATGAAGGCTTCGACGCCGCGGTCCGGATCGGCGCGCCCGCCGACAGCTCGCTGATCGCGCGCAAGATCGGCGAGGCGCGGATCGTCGTCGTGGCGGCCCCGACCTATCTGGCAGAGGTCGGCGAACCGGCCGATCCTCCGGTGCTGAAGGACCATGCCTGCATCATCGACACGAACTTCCGCGAGCCCACGCGCTGGCGGTTTTGCGGCTCCCCTGGCGCGCCGCTCGTCGTCGAGGTCGGCGGCCGGCTCAAGCTGTCGAGCGGCGACGCAACCGTGGCCGCCGCCGCGGCGGGCTTCGGCATCGCCCGCGTTCCGGATTTCATCGCGGAGCCTCGCCTCGCGCAGGGCGATCTCGTGCGCCTCCTCGCGCCGTTCGAGGACGAGCCCATGGCGATCCATGTGCTCTATCCTCCGACGCGCTGGCTCGCGCCCAAGGTTCGCGCCCTCATCGACTTCCTCGCCGCCAGCTTCAGACAGGACGCGACGACGCATGCGCCATCAGGTTCACCCGCGCATCCGTGACGCTTCTAGTCTTCGCCAGTCGCCGTCGGCGCCTGCTGCCAGCGATTGGCCCTCAATCCATCTGGAGGGTACATATTCCGCTATCGATGCGCTGACCGCCGATGGCAGCCGGTTTTGCATCGTTGGCCAGGCAGGAGCGGAACCCGCGTACCGGAATTGAGCGGCTTTTGATGACCAGAGTGTCCGCCCGCCACCTCGCCGTTCCGCGTCCGCTAATCACAATCGAAGGATGAGGAATTGGAGCCTAGCAGAAAGCACCACGATGACCGACTGCTAGTCTACTTCCAGATCGCCCACCAAGCATGGGCCTCCTTGCGCACCAGACGGAGCTTTCCAGCCCCCAGCCTTTCGGTGAAATAATCCCCGAACAGTTTCGCGCCTTTGGAAGTCTCGACCCGCAGAACCGCCAAGCCCCGGTAGCGATCACCACCGCCCGGAAGGCCCTCCTTGCGCTCGTTGAGATAAGCGTAATACAGCCGGTCGCGACTGATGCCCTTATCGCGTTCGGCGTGAACCACGAGTGTCCGGGATGTCGACTGCGCGCTGTCTAGGATGAGTTCAATCTTCAGAAACGAATGATTGACCGTCAGCTTGACGTCACGAACACCGGATCCATTCGGACCGTCAAAATTAAGCTCCCCAGCCCACGCTCCACCGAGATAGGGGAAGACGAATTTTTGCACACTCGGCATCCATCGCCAAGCCACATAGGGTATCAGCGTGATAGCCAGCGCCATGATGGATGACCAGCGGATGACCCATTTGACATCGCGTAGCGCGTCGCCGGTTCCGACTACTCCCGCATACACCGCCGCCAAAACAGCAAAACTGATTAGGATGACGGCGCACTTGATGAGCAGACGAACAGGCAGGAGGTGTAGCATAGCAAACGGCTCGGTAACCCCTGCCCAAAGTGTTCGAGGACCTGATGGACAAAAATGATCAAATCTTCACGTCGCTCGCAGCGGCAGGGAGGGTCCGCGCGCCGACGATCGTCTGCCTTTACACAGGCCGAGATCGGCCGTCGAGTTGCGTCCCGATGTTGCGGTCGCCTGAACCCAGAACGGATGCAGCATTCGACAGCACGTTCCCTGACCATCTCGCGGCAGCGCTCGCATTGAATCCTGCCGTCCACGACGGGGCTGTGATGATTGGCCGAGACGATATCACGTCCGCCTACCGCATCACTGGCTGGTCTTATCGGCTTTTTCCGCCGAGCTTGGAAGCGGCGCAAGAGGCTAATCGTGGCTCGGCTTTCAACAGTTGCCTCGCGATGTCGGTTGTACGCCAAGTCGATCGGCTATATTTGGTCACGGGCATGACCGCCTATTGTTTCCAAAATGGCAGCTTTAGGCAACTTTGATAATTCTTGCAATAATTTAGGCGTTTGCCTTGATGGCCAATAGGCTTCCACTCATTTGTCCGTGTCACTACTAATGCTTTCCAGAGCGCTTGGTGTTGTTTGCGCTAAATCACGCTGCGTTTGCTGCAGGCAGATTGCGGCTTCATGGATCCGCAGCCAACATGCGCTCCACGACTCCCCTCCATCCGAATCCACACCAGAAACCCTCATAACCGACGATTAGGAAGATGAGCGGGTGGGAAGCCGTCTTCATTTGGCGCGACCACGTCATCCTGTCCAACATCGATGGCGTCGGAAACGGCTCGGGGTGCGTATGCCACTCCCCAACAGCGGTGACCCGCTCGTCGTTCCCGCGCCAGGCGGCAAGCGCCGCAGCTTGGTGACCCCTGTCCTTCCGGTCGAAGAGGAAGCGCAGCCGCCGATCGGCGGGCAAGGGGACCGTGCAGTCGACGATCTCGACGTGCGGTCCGCGGTAGCTTCCGATCAGAATGCCGCCCGCCTCGCGCTGGTTCTCGGGCGGACGGGCGTAGGGAGCGATCGTCCGCATGACCGCGTCCTCGATCAGGACGAATTCCTGGGCCGCGATCTCGAGGATCATGTCCTTGCGCCGCATTCCGGGCAGGCCCTCGACGGAGCCGGACTTGACGAAGCCGACTGGAAGGCCGCCTTCTGGTCGAAGATATGGTTGCGCAGCCGATGGCCCGGCTGGCCGTTCGCCCAGTCAAGAACGAGGTCGCACGCCAGCGCTGCGGCGGCAACCGAGCGTGAAACCGGGAACGGAATGTAGTGCGGATCGGAGCAAGAGAGGTTCGACCCGACCTCCAACTCGCCGGGCTCGCGGAGAATGCGGAACCGTGGCTCGCCACCCAAGGTGGGCTTTAGGCACTTAAGGCAAGCTTTGTCGGGCTCACCGGTTAGAATGGCCTGCGCCGCCGCACCGTTGCCCAATAGCCAGACGAAGAGGTGGGCAGGCGACTGGGGCCGTCCGCCGACCGCGCGGGCGTTCAACGCCAGCGACAATGCCTCCTCGCCTGTGGCGTCGATGACAATGTCGTAGGCAGACAGCGGCGTCCGCATCTTACGCGCGTCGCCCGCATGCGGCTCGATCGCCAATCCGGGCAACTGGGAGTTCAGGAACTCGGCGCAGGCCTCTGCTTTGTTGCGGTCGAGATATGGCACTCCGAGGAGATGGCGTCCGAGATTGGCCGTCTTCAGGGTTTCGGAATCGGCGAGCGTCAGGTAGCCCTTTCCTGCGCCCGCGCCGGATTGTGCCAGTTGCTGCGCGAGGAAGCCGCCGATGGTTCCGCAGCCGATCAAGAGGATCTTCTTGCCTTTGAGGTTCATCCTGGAGCCCATGTTGCGACCGTAGATGTAGGAAAGGCTCGCCTCTTCGAAAGCATAGCGTTCGATGGCAACGGATGCGGCATGCTTCATCAGCACGCCAGGGAGGGCGACCCTGCGGGTGGTCAGGAACTCCGTCGTGCAGAAGCGCTTGGGCACCGTCATGCGGCACCCGTAAGCGCCGTTGGGCGTCTTGATGGCGAGGATCGCCGCTTCGCCCTTGATCGTGAGCATAAAGCGCTCGAGGGCGCCGACGTGTTCGGGAGCGGCGTAGCAGAGCCACCGGTTGAGACCGGCGAGGTCCATGGGCGGCCACGGCCCAGAGGGATCGAGCGTGAGCGGCCTGTCAGTCCGGACAACCAGGGCGGGCTCCGTGACACTGGTCACGTTCTTTGGCCCTCGGTGCATCTTCAAGGCCCAAGTTGATTTGAGCGCCAGGACGCGCGCCATGCTGTTTTCGCCGCCAAGGACGATGAAGTAGGCAGTGGCCGGTCCAGTGTAATCTTCGGGCAGGTCGAGCAGCATCGGCGTCGCCAGCCAATAGGCCCAGAACTCGTCTGCGAAGGCGGCGTCGGAACGTCCTCTTATCGCGTCCCTGATGACCTTCTCCGCCTGCTCGAGGCACAGCAGCACGGCGCCACCGGGATCGTAGCGGTCGAGAACGACTGCGCCTTTCGCGAAGTAACATACCTCGCGGTCGGGTCCCAGATGCGGCAGCGCGCGCGTGCGCAATTGGTATCGCCGGTCGATGCCGATGACCGGCAGATCGACAAAATCCAGATCCGGCACGTCGAGCCAGACCGGCACATCCAAATTGCCGCGGTCGATGACGCCGACGTACCGATCTCTGCCCGGCCTGGAGAAGTCGGCGACGAACCCGCGATGCGTCAGCGCATCATGAATGCGTGCACGGGCTTCGTCAGCCACTCTGAGAACGACCCACCAAGGGTTGCGGCACCTGAGCCCTGGGCTGCGCCATCACGGTCGCCACTGCTGCAGGCCCCACGGTCACCAGATCCGCGCGGTCCGGCACGCGCGTGCCCAGGATCGCTTGCATTAACTGGACAGCCCGTTGGCGATCGTCGCATCCCTTAACCGTCTCCCGTATCCGGTCGGCGAGGTTTTCGGCTGCGGTGACGACGTGCTTGCGCTCCTCTGCCGACATCCGGTTCAAATCCTCATCCTTGCAAGCCGGATTCGCGACGGCCTTGCCGAGCAATCCCGGAAGGCGCTCGACGACCCGCAGGAAGCGCTCGTCTTCGCGATCAGGTAGGAAGGGGCCGCGGATCACCTCATAGGCGTTCCACACACAAGCCATCAGCAGGATTGATGAGAGGTGATGGTCGTCGAGGCGATGATGGTCGCGCCACGCTTTGAGGTAGCGACAGTCACGGCGCAGCCTCTCACCGTAGATCTCAATCGCCCTGACGAACCAGTCGTGGATCTTGCGGGGATCGGATTCCATCCAGTCATCCTCGCGATGCGCGAGCAGGACTGAGTCGGGCGGCAGCGCTTCCCACACGTCACGACTTGCCTTGGCCAACTCGCTCCGCGAATTGAGCGTTGCGGCCGCCCTGTCCTCCAGGAGAATAAACTCACTGTCGGGGATGGCGTAGAGCGGGATGTCGATGTGCGAGTCGCGGGATATCTCAACGCGCGAGCAGGTCGGCTTCTTGACGTGCTTCCAACCCTCCTCGCTCGCCAGTTCGACCAGCACGCCGTCGATGAACTTGAAGAAAAGGTCTGCGGCCGTCGAGGGCTTCTCACCCTTCAGGAAGGACATCGGAAGATAGCATCCGTCGTCCAGGTCCTTCTGCTGCTGCGGCGGCCATGCCGGATCGTTCAACGTGCCGTAGGCGCAGCTTCCCTGGGTGAAGAACCGGGGACGGATGACGCGTCCGAAAAGCGTCGCGCTTGACGCTGCAAAGGCCGTCCTCAAACGCGCACGGATCTTGGTGCGCGCGCGTTTGAGGGGCGTGTCGTCAGGATCGATATTGTCGAGGAAACACTCGTCCTCGACGGTCGAATACAGCAATTTCGATACGTTCGCCAAAAACCGTCTCCATTATCTGAATTCCCGCGGCGACCGTGCGTGAAGGAATCATGTGGAACATCGAGTATATATAGATGTAATCGTCGCGAAAGGAACATAAAAGGAACGCTCCGTCCACAGCGAAGAGGGCCGCGCATGACGTTCAACATCCTTGCATTGAGCGGCGGCGGATATCGGGGCCTCTTCACCATCGAGGTCCTGGCCCGACTCGAGCAGAGGGCCGGACGGCCCATCGGTGAGTGCTTCGACTTGATCGCGGGCACGTCAATTGGTGGCATCATCGCCATCGGCCTAGCGATGGGCAAGAGCGCCGAGAGCATCAAGAAGGAGTTCATCGAGCGGGGCGAGGACATCTTTCCGAAGCGCAAGACGCCGACGACGCAGATCGGGAAATGCTTGGAATTGTGGCAACACGGATCGAAGCCGAAATACGACGGCATCGCATTGCGGAAAACCGTCGAGAGCGTGCTCGGTGGCGACACACTGATCCAGGATGCCAAAACCCGGCTGCTCGTTCCCGCGATCAATATGACGGCCGGAAAGGTCCAGATGTTCAAGACGCCTCACCATGAGCGCCTTACTGAGGACGGGAGGCGTAAGGCGGTCGATGTCGCAATGGCGACATCAGCGGCGCCATTGTTCTTCCCGCTCGCCAAGATGGGCGAAAACTACTACGCCGACGGTGGTCTTGCCGCGAATGCGCCCGACGCTTGCGCCATCCACGAGGCAGTTCACTTTTGCGATCAGAGTATTGATGATCTGCGTCTGATCAGCATCGGCACGACATTCACCGGCTTCGGTCTGCCAACGTCGCTAGGCGCCGACTTTGGCCCTTTGACGTGGGTTGAGAAGGAACGAATCCTCGCTACCGTCATGGGCGCGCAGCAGCAGTTGGTAGAGTATATGACGGGTCACATGCTGCGTGATCGCTATCTGCGCATCGACGCGTCGCTGTCGTCTGAGCAGTCGGCCGAAGTGGGTTTGGATGTGGCGACACCGGAGCGCCGAGGCGTCCTGCTCGGGTTGGCGGAAAGCGCGTTTCAGAGCATCGCATCTCACAGTCTTGTAGTGGATGCGCTCAGCCACCGTCCGGAGCGGGCTTCGTTCGTTCCAGTACAGCCATCAAGTGTGACGGTTGGCTCTAATCCTCTGGAAGCAGCCGACGAGAAGTGAGGAGACCGATGTTCAATGTTATGGTTACAGCCGGCGACAACGCTTGGGAGGAGGGCGCCTATGTTTGGGACAGGTCGCGTGTCCTTGAGCACACAGACGCTGAGATCCGCGCGCAATTGAATGGATTGCCACCGGCGGCACTTGAGGAACTCGCGAAGCTACCAACCCTCTTCATGTACGAGCGTCAAGCAGAAGGAGTACCGAAGGTCGGCACAATAAAGCGAATTCAGCAGCGGGGAGCTGAGATTCGCGTCATTTTCGAGTTTGACGAGGCCGTGGCACCGCTGAGCATCGAGCAGATCGAAGCTTTGCAGTGGAATCTAGGGCTGGCGGACTTCGAGTTCACCCGGACGCATTGGGCAGTTAAGCAAGGCGAACTCTACGATATTTTGCATGCAGCCGGGCATATGCCGCAGCCGGTAGCAGCCGTGCCGCAAGTACCTGAGGATCCGGAGGCGGAACCGCTACCAGCTGTCGATGTAACCCCAGCCAAGGTATTCCTCGTCCACGGACGCGACGAGGCAGCGAAGCACGCTGTAGCGCGTTTTCTCGAGCGGCGGGTTGGCCTTGATGTGATCATCTTGAGCGAGCGGCCGAACCGGGGGCGCTCAATTCTGTCCAAGTTTCGCGAGGAGGCCGACGGCGCAAGCTTCGCTGTCGTCTTGATGACACCGGACGATGTCGGACACCTTCGTCCCGGGCTTCTTCAGGCCGGCGCTGCCGCGGCGCCTCCCCAGCCTCGGCCGCGTCAGAACGTCGTCTTCGAACTTGGCTTCTTTATTGGCCAGCTCGGGGTCGAGCGGGTTTGTGCTCTAGTATCGCCCGGTGTGGACCGGCCCTCCGATTATGACGGGATCGTCTACGTCCCACTCGATGATCAGGACGGCTGGCAAAAGAAGCTCGTGACCGAGCTCCATGCCGCCAACGTCCCTGTCGCCGCAACATGGTGGCAGGCTTGATTAGTTGAAACGGAGCCGAAAGACGTCCGAATCCATCGTCACGATGTGTTGGTCGCGTATCGAGGAGGCCTGGTCGACCAAGCATCGAGCGCTTTGGCCAAACGCCAAGCAACGCTCGCTGAAACGACAGTTCGAAGAAATTGCCGTTTCGGGGTAGCTGAGAAGCCATGGCGAGTGAGATTCACCTCTATTTCGATGACACCGGCAGCCGAAATCCCGACCATGCGCCCGACCATAGGCGGATGGACGGCATGGACTGCTTTGGGCTCGGCGGCATCCTCATCTACGAGGAGGACATCGGCGGTCTGATCGAGGCCTACAAGGCATTCCGGACCAAATGGTTGATCGACTACCCGCTGCATTCCCACGAGATCCGCGGTGGCCGCGGCAATTTCGGCTGGCTCAAGAAACCTGAGAACGCACTGGCGTTTCTCTCCGACCTCGAGGAATTCCTGCTTGCGCTGCCTGTCATCGGCATTGCTACGGTGGTCCACCGGCCCGGCTACGTGGACCGCTACAAGGACGTGTACGGCAATCGCACGTGGCTGATGTGCAAGACCGCGTTCTCTGTTCTGGTCGAGCGTTCCGCCAAATTCGCCAGATCGCGCGATCGCAAGCTTCGCGTCTTCTACGAGCGCGCCGGTAAAGCCGAGGACCGAGACATCATCGCCTATGGCCGGGCGCTGAAAAGGGAGGGCATGCCCTTCAATGCTGATAACTCCGCAGCTTACGGCGCGCTGACGGCGGAAGACTTCCGGGCGATCGTCCACGGAGAGCCGAGAGGTAAAACCAAAGACACCCCGATGATGCAGATCGCCGACCTTTTCCTGTATCCCATGGCGAAAGGTGGTTACGACCCGAGCTACCGGCCCTATGCGAAACTGTTATCGCAGGGGAGGTTGATCGACAGTTTGGTGTCAGAAGACGAGCGTCCCCTGCTGGGCATCAAATACAGCTGTTTCCCAAAGCCGGAATGACAAAGGCCCGGCTTGCGCCAGGCCTCTGAAAGATCGGCTGGCGCTTGGCGCCAACCCCGGAGCGATGCTCATGAGCTGCATATAACCCGAAACGGGTTGGAATTCAATGAGAGGGCGAGATGTGCCCTTGCGCCAGTTCGCTCGTTGGAGCTGCTTCTTTCCCGTCACAGCAACTTACGGACTTACCCAAACGCCGAAGCCAACATTGTAGGTCTGAGCGAGATAGGAGCGCACGGCCCCGAGCAGCGGCATATGCTCCGTAACAGCGCGCGCCTTCGAGTAGCCCGGTTGGACAATCACGACCTTGAACTTACGCTCCATCATGCGCCGCGATGCCATCCAGTCGTCGAGCAGATCCGCATCTCCATGCTGCAAGCGGGAATGCATGTCGCCACTGGTTCGCGACAACGCGTCCTGCCGAAGACCCTCCTGCCGGATCATTTTCTGGAAGAATAGGCTTCGGCGATCGGCCCAACGCACCGATTTCATGGCCTGACCGCAAACCTCATAGAGATCCTTGATCCGTGAACCTGGCGTCGGTTCAGATGAAAACTTGCAATGGTAGAGCTCGATATCGAGTACCTTACCTTGCCTCCTGATAGCCACGACATCGGCGATCTCGCCGGCGGCATCGCCGTCGAAAACCAGGTCGTAGGCCGGCTTGGAGGCAAGCAGACGATCAATCACAAACCGCTGGACTGTGCCTGGCTGGCGTCGAGGCCCCTGCGACTCTTTCGTGATGTCCACACCCTTCCAATCAAGGGCTTCGACCATTTCCACATCGAACAGCAGGTCGTCAGGGCCAAGCGTGATGACCATGTCGCTGCCGAAGAGTGCAGCACCTGAGGCGAAACGAATGACGGGAGGCGTCTGGCGGAAAGCCTCTTCGATCGTCATCTCCCGCTTGCCGGTCTTGAGCATGACGGTTGATCCCCTTTGGGTCCGATAGCTCGCAATACCGTCCTTTATGTCTAAGGAAATCACCGCTTCAACTGTGTCCGCCCGGACCGCGAAACGGATCGGCCCACTCTCGGCGTGATCGATCAAATCGATGTCGCAGTCCGCAAGAGCAACTGCCGTCCCATTGATCGCTAGGTCATGTCTCTCTTCGTCGGCGAGCGTGAATGTCTCGGGCCAGTCGATGCTGATGGGGACGAGTCCAGGAGGACGCATCTGCTGCCGCTTCGGCCGCAGAATGTTCTGCATCACGTGGTCGGTGCGAATGGTCTCGTCTATGAGCTTGGGACCAATTGATTTGGACCAGCTGATCCAGGCGGCGGGGTCTGCGGCAGTTTCGGACGTGTAGATTTTTCCCTTGGTCGAGCAGCCGATTGTGCGCTTCACCGTCTGACGCAGCTGGTCGCCATCCTCGTCTTCAAAGATTTCCTCAACGTAGCCACTTCCGAAAAGATTGGTCTTGACTCGGCTCCGGTTGCTCGCCTCCGCTTCCAAAGCCTGCGTAATGTCGACGCCACTGCTCAGCTGGAAGCGGACAGGCTTACTTTCAGCCTCCTTCACGCCCAAGACGTTGAGCATAATCTGCCGATAGCCATGCAGTGCTCTGAAAACGACTTCGCCGGTGATTGGCTCCGCTGTCCCCTCTGTCACGAGTTTGGCCGCGATGTGGGCCAAGCCGAGGTCATCCGAGGTGTGGACATAGAGCAGGTGTTGATCTTCATCCCAGTGGAGCATGAGCAGGTTGAAACGGACGTCCGTCGGCGACTTCACTCTTGTCCATCGGATCTTGTCCTCGTGGCGGGTGACGACCATCGCGAACGCCAACTCTTCGTTGATCAACGGCCCATCGATCCAAGAGGCGCGGCTTTCGAGTTCTCCAAGCTTAGCAGGGTCCCATCGCTGGCAAGCTGCAGTGTAGACGATCGTCGACAACTTCGGCGTGATCAGAGATTCCGGGATCTCTTCGAAGTGCCCGAGGTCAGCGAAAAGCTGCTCTCGCTGCTGCTCGGTCGCGATCCGCTTGGACGCCCTCTGTGGCAGCAGATGGTGCCAGTCCGCATCATCCCGGTAGAGGGCATTGAGAAATGCGTGCGGATCCTCCCGGGAAACAGGAGCAATGACAGTGGCGTCCCCGAGATTTGGATGCTGACGCGTGAATCTCCCGATGAACTGAAAAGTGACGGCCTCGCTCTTCTGGGGATTGTGAAGTCCCGCGATCTTCAGCTGCGGCAGATCGAACCCCTCGCCGAGCATATCGACGCAAATGATGATCCGCGTCTCCCCCTTCCGGAGGCGCTCCACGGCCGCCTCCTTGTCCCGGGTGTTCATCTTGCTGTTCAGGACCTCCACCGTGTGCTGAGGAAGCGCCTTGCGGTAGATGGGCAATAGCGCTTCTGCGCGCGCAATGCTGTCCACGCGCGCCATGGCGACGTGATTGAAGCCTCGAGCGATGTCGCGATCGAGAATTTCTCCGACGAGCTTCACGATCTCCTCGTCAATTCGGTTCTGCCCGACGGCCTTTACCGGAATGAATTCGATCTCCTTGAACAACTTTTGGTCCAGCGCGCGCTTCAGCGGATAACTGAAGACATGCTTTCCATCGACCCGGCGATCGTCGCTGCGATACGGCGTGGCGGTGAACTGGAGGACGATGCGATTCTTCGCCAGAAAACGACGCTTCAGATCCTTCCAGGTCGATGCAGCGATGTGATGCGCCTCGTCGATGAACAGATGCGTTACGTGATCCGCAAGGCGGGCCTGCAGCTCGGCGCCCATGACCGCGATGGATTGCATTGTCGTGACGATCACCTGGCTGTGCCGACAGAACGTATCGACCTCATCGACGTTTTTGAGCCCGCCCTTCAGGAACCCGACTACCGGGTGCGGGGCATCTGGCGGCAAACAGCCCAGGCGCTTCAGCTCGCCCAGAGTGACGAACTTCATGCCGATCTGATGTCGCAAAGCATCGTTCGGCACGACGACCATGAGCTTGCGGATCGGCTCGCTGACGAACAGGGCAAGCATAGTCTCTGTCTTGCCGGTACCTGTAGGCATGACCACGGTGGCTGGCTTGTCGGACACGACCCAGTGCGCTTTGACAGCGTGGATAGCTCCCATTTGAGGCGGACGCAGACCGGCTTCCAGCAACTCATCGCCATCATAGCGCTCGACCACGAGCCGCCACCCCGCTTGCCAATTATCGCGAAGCTTGTCGAACAGTTCCTCAGATGACGTGGTCGGCTGTGCCTGCTTAGGGTTCGTCCAGCGGGCAGACGGCAAGCTCACCGCCGCTGACAAGTCAGATAGGCTTCCGTGTTTTGAAATTCTCAGGATAGACTGAATGCCTTCGAACGAACTTTTCTTGCTCGCGCTGACCGCCAAGTCACGCCCATTCGCGTCTATCAGCTTGTAGTATTTGGAGTTTCGCTCACTTTTCTCGATGGCATCGAAGGGTGCTTGAAACTGCCTCGCAGCAACTTGGCAAATCAGCTTTCCGCACAACCGACCTCGAATCTCAAAGCGTTGCGGAAGCTTCAAGTCGGTCTTGTGACTGAAAAGATCTAACAAGCGCACCCCAGAACGTCAGCCCAACGATTCTATCGGTCGGATACTGGGGCACGGCCAGCTGCAAATACAAGCCAGGCGTTGGGCAATGCACAAAGTCTCGATCACTGCGGGCGCTGCAATCACGCCCCCGATCGACGTCTCTTGTGAGAACCCGAAGAAGCGGTGATGCAGCGTAAGTGCCATCAATCGCCCGCAAACGGTTCAAGCGCGTCGGTTGATGTATCTTCGCCTAGCAGCGCAAGATCGTCTGGCCGTCCATCACGATCGCTGAACACGAAATCCTGAGCGGTCTCGATGTCCGGCAGATCCCTGAGCGAATTCATCCCGAACTTCTCCAGGAACCCTTGCGTGGTCACATAGGTCAGCGGCGCGCCGACCTGCGGCATGCGCGGGCCGGCGCCCAGCAGGCCGAGGCGCTTGAGGCGGGCGATGGTGTCGCGGCCGATGTCGCGGCCGAGCATGTAACTCACCCGTTCGCGGGTGATGGGCTGGTGGTAGGCGACGGCCGCGACGACGAGGCTTTCGGTCTGAGAGAGCGGGGCGGTTTCGCCATCGCCGGAGTTCCGCTCGCCCCGCGCCTGGCGGATCGCCTCGGCGTAGCGCGGCCGCGTCAGGTGCCGCCAGCCGCCGGCGACGGGAACGAGGTCATAGGGCCGCGCCTTCAGCTCGTCGCGGATGTCGGCGATGAGGTCGTCCAGCACGGCCTCCCGGCCGACGAGCTCAGCCAACGTCTCGCGCGGCACGATGGCCTGCGAGGCGAAGATCGCGCCCTCGACGCGGTTCATCCATTCCCGCCAGCGCGCCTCCGGCGGCAGGTCGGCGAGCTCGCGGTCGAACAGCGCGTCGTTGTCGGTGGAGGATTTCGGCCGGGCCATCGTCACAACCCGTAGAGCCGGAAGGTCGGCCGGTCGGTGAGCAGCCGCAGCGCCCCCATGGCGTGCAGGCTCTCGCAGAAGCGCCGCGCGGCGCGGTCGGAGCCGAGGCCTTTGGTGTCTCCCCGGCCCCGCCGGTCAGCCTCTGGCTGCGCCATGCGCCAGGGCGCGACGCAATCGTCGCCGAGGATGAGCCGCACGCCCGCCCCACCATCACGGGTGCGCAGGCGATCGGCGGCCGTGGCCACGCTCTCCGCCCGCCGCGCCAGATCGACCGCCAGCGCATGAGCGCGCGCCGCCGCCAGACCGAACACCGCCATGCGCCGCGTCTCCCAACCCTCGCCACCCACGCGGAACGGCCGGCGCTCGCGCCCCTCGCGCCAGAGCGGATCGCCGATCACGGTCGCCGCCAAAGGTAGGGGCATCTCCCAGCCGAGCGCGGCGGCCAGCTCCGCATCGGCCCGCATCAGGGCGAGCACCTCCGGCGGTCCATCTCCCGCCGCGGCCGTCGCGCCGATCTCCCGGTCGAGCGCGTCCGCCATCTCGCCGGCGAGGCGCGTCGGCCAGCCGGCGAAGCGCCGCCAATGGCGGTGCAGGCGGCCCGCCGGTCCCGGATCGTCGCCGGGGCGGGTCAACCATTCCGCGTCGCGCAAGGCGGCCTCATCGGCGGAAAGCCTGAGCAGCCGCGCGCCGGCGACGGCGGCCTGCAGGGCAAGGCGCATGCGCAAGCAGCCGAGCCAGGGCGGATCGGCGCGGAGGATCTGATCGAGGGCGAAGAGCGCCGCACCGGAACGAGCGTCGTGGGAGAGGACTGTCGACTTGTCCAAGACTGTGACGCCCTGCCCGACCCAACGCGGCAGGGGCGGTGGCGGTGACGGCCGAACCGTCTCCTGACGTGCCGCTTTCCGCACGCGGCGCGGCGGGCCGCCGGAGGCCTTCTCGGGGCTCACGACGCGACCTCCCAGACAAGGCAGGGCGCGCGCGCACCGCCCGCGAGGATCCACGCGAAGTCCCGCGCCGGCGCGCGCCTCAGCCCAAGCCGCGTCATCACGGCCTGGGAGCGCAGGTTATCCGGCCCCGTATAGGCGATGATGCCCGTCAGCCCCAATCGATCGCGCGCATTGTCCAGCGCCGCGCGGGCGCTCTCGGTGGCGAAGCCTCGCCCCCACGCCTCGCGCCGGAACCGCCACCCAACCTCCACATGCGCGCCGAGCGGATGATCGGCGGCCGGCCGGGGCATGACGCCGGCATAACCCAGGAAGACACCCTCCGGATTTTCGACGGCGAAGCGGCCGTGGCCATGGTCGCGCCAGGCGTCGCGGTAGCGCTCGAACTTCGCTCGGGCCTCCTCCCGGTCGATAGGGCCTCCGAGATCCGCCATCACCTCCGCATCGGCATGGAGCACAACAAACGCCTCGAAATGATCGTCCCGCCAGGCGCTTAAGCGGAGACGCGCTGTCATGATCGCTGGACCAACGGAGCATGGAGCGGCATGGAGCGGAGGCGAATCCATGCCGGCAGTCTAGCACGAAGACGGCGGATATCCACTTTGAATGCAACATAACCGCCGCCGCTGTTCAGCGCCATCCAATGTCCAATAAGTTTGCCTTATCGGAGGTTTTTGAGATAGGCTTGGTTATGGTGATTTGGACGCACCCACGGCGCGAAAACGGGCCGTTTGATCGACCGGAGGCTCGATCGGACTCGCCGATGGCCTTCTCCGCAACGGGAGAGGTGTCGGCTTCACCCTCCTTGGGCGATCGCCACGCCCAGCATCCTCGTCGATCTGCGGAGACGTCGAACCATGACTGAAGACCCCCCTTCCCCCGGATCACGTCCAGGGCACACACTGCCAGCCACGCTCGACGCTACGACACCCGGCCTCACCCGCCTGGCCGAGACTGCGCGAGGCTATGCGGCGGCGCGCTCCAGCGCCAACACTCAGAAGGCCTACGCCTCGGACTGGGCGCAGTTCAATCGCTGGTGCCGGCGGAAGGGCATCGACGCGGCCGTTCCCGATCCCCAGGTCGTGGGGCTCTACCTTGCCGCTTCAGCGTCGGGCGAAGGCGTGGCGAAGGCGGCCGCGTCCTCGATCGAGCGGCGCCTTGCCGCGATCACAGCGACCTACCGCTCGGCTGGCACTCCCCTCCCCCGCCAGGATCGCCACATCGTCGACGTGATGGCCGGCATCCGCCGCACCCACGGTCGACCACCCCGCAAGAAGGAGGCGCTCTACGCCGAGGATATCCTGGCCATGGTCGCAACGCTGCCGACCAACCTGCGCGGCGTCCGTGACAAGGCGATCCTTCTCGTCGGCTTCGCGGGCGCGCTGCGCCGCTCCGAGATCACCGGGCTCGATTGCGGGCCGGAGCAGACAGCCGATTCAGGCGGCTGGATCGAGATCCTCGATCAGGGCGCGCTGCTCACCATCCGTGGCAAGACCGGATGGCGCACGGTCGAGATCGCCCGCGGTTCGTCGGAGCGAAGCTGCCCCGTGCAGGCGCTCGAGACCTGGCTGAAGCTCGCTCGCATCGCCAAGGGACCGGTGTTCCGGCGCGTCAGGCAAGCCAACAGCGACGTCGGATCGGAACGCCTCGTCGATGCACACGTGGCGCGGCTCGTGAAGGTGACGGCGATGAAGGCTGGTGTGAGATCCGACCTCCCCGAAGCGCAGCGCAAGGCGCTGTTCTCCGGCCATTCGCTGCGCTCCGGTTTCGCTTCCTCGGCCGCCGTCGACGAAGCCCATATCCAGCGGCAGCTCGGCCACGCCTCGGCCGAAATGACCCGCTCCTACCGCCAGACCCGCGAGCGCTTCCGGGTCAATCTCACCAAGGCGGCGGGCCTGTGAGCCACCCCGTGTCATCGTCTGCCGTTGCACAGCGATGCAACCTTATGCCCGTTTGCGCTTGCCGCTCCGCACCTTCGCGCTGAGCAGCGCCATCAGCATCGGGCCGAGCGAGAACTCCCCTGCCCTCGCCTTTTCGGTCAACCCGCGCAGGTAGCTGCCCGGGCTCCGAACGCTCTCGCCCTTCTGCAGGATCGCCGCCACGACGATCGCTGCCGGGATCTCGTCCATGACCTCCCGCGCATCCTCATAGGCCGAGGGACTGATCCCCAACGCCGATCGGACGGTGCCGGCCGTTGCGACGAACTCCGACCAGCCGCTGATGCTGCCGGACTTCGCCCAATCGACAAGATCGGGGCAGGCGTCGATCACCATGCCGAGTGGATAGGCCTGCGGCTTGGGCGATGAAGCACTCCCCTGCCCTGCCTTGCTGGGTGGCGAATGATCAGTTTCGGAGGGCTCCCTCAAACCTTGCCCCCAGCTTCTTTGGAAGCATGGTTCAGATTCTAAAGGTTCTGTATTTGAATTCTGAATGTCGGAGCCGTCCTGACGATCATTGCGTGTCATATTCTGTGTTTTGAGAAATCCTTCCAGGCACTTGGCCACTTCGACGTGGAGCGCGTGGAGGTCGGCCGCCAGTGGCTCTAAGTCCGACATGGGTTCCGTTCGCCTGAGGCGACCCGACAGCGCCTGGTGGCGCGCCATGAAGCCATGCCAGTCGCCGGGCGCGCCAGCCTCGATCGCCATAGCGATCATCTTGGCGATATCACGGCGATGCAGCGTGATGCGCTCGCGCAGGAGCGCGATCTGGCGCAGCTCGCCCTCGACCTCGGCCGCCACAGCCTCGATCTCGGCGGCGCGGGCGATTAGCGGCGTGAGATCGAAGCCGAAGGCCTGAGCGATCTCACCTCCCTGCCCTCTTCGCGCGTAGCGCTTGCCGTTGGGACTGTCGCGCCGGATGATGAGCCCGACTTCCATCAGTTGCGCCAGGGCGCGCTGCAGCGTCTTGAGCGCCGGTCCGCGGGCCCGCAAGGCCAGCTCGCGGTTAGACGGGAACACCGTCAGCCCTGCGCCGGGTGTGAGCGCGGTCTCCGGATGGAAGGTCAGCAGCGCATCAAGCACGTTGAGCGCCCTGTCCGACAGGCCGAGCCGGCCCTTGGCGAGCGTCAAGGCGCGCAAGATGCGCCACTTGTGGACGACGGCGTCGTCCGGTGTCGATGCGGCCAGCGTCTGCGTGGCCAGAAGGCCAGCCGATAGCGGCCGCCGCCCAAAGGGCGTCGTTGGAAGCATGGGTTGCACGTCCTTTGCCTTTCATCAGGCAAAAGAAATTGGCTGCGCCAAACGACGCCGATTCTTGACAACGATTCGGGGAAGTGGTTCTCTCTCAGCTGCGAAACAGAGCGAGAAGGCTTCCGGACGGTGACGTTTGGGGGCCTTTTCCTTTTGCGGTTCTACCTCATGGTTTTCTGCACACTAGACCGGTCGCTGAAGATGAACTCCCCAGCCACCTCCCGATGCCGAGCAAGACTTGCTCGGCGTTTCCCGTAGCCTATCCAGTCCCCTTCGACGCCGCATAGCGACGATAGAGATCTGGCAATTCAGCCACGATGAACTCACCGAAATCAGGTGCGACTTTCTGATTGACGACAAGGGTTAGCTTGGAAGTCGACCGCTTGATCGCGGCCGCTTGCCGACCTTCCGGGTCGCTCCAGTGCTCGGCTTCCAGAGAGGCGGCCGGCTTGGATCGAATCGCCGCGTCAAAGATTGCAAATCTTGTGTCGCTATCGGCTTTTGAAAAGTTGTCGTCACCCGTCAGTCGCACCAGCGCTCTGCGCCAGTCGTGTCCCTCGAGCAGCTCTGCTAGAGCCGCCCAGCGAGGCCGCCCGGTTTTTGGGGCGGAGCCAATGGCTTCGACGACGGGTCTTGGGATGGCGCGCCCAATCGAAATGATACGCGACAGCTGCGTCTTCTCCAGGCTCAACGCAGCCATGATGACGCCACGGTCGAATCCTCGATCTTCGAGCACGACGGCGAACGTTGCCTTCTCGATGTAGGAGAGATCGAGCCGCGCCGAGTTTTCCTGACCCTGCGCGACGACAAGTTCCGCATCGCTCAACGCCTTGACGATGGCTCGGACTTTTCGGCCCAGTTCGGTGACAGCGCGAAGCCTTCGGTGCCCATAGGCTACCTGGTAGCGCCCGGCTTCTGAGGGATGGGGACGAACCAAGATCGGAATCTGCTGACCATGATCGCGGATTGATTCCACTAGAGCCCGATGGTCGTCTGGTGATCCATCCAAGCGGTCGGACACGAATGAGATATCAACCAACGACGGATCGAGCTCAACGACTGATGTTCCAGAGCTGACAAGAGCCCTCGCCTCTTCGACTGCCGATGCGATCTTGCCCAAGGACTTGCCCATCGCACCGACCGCTCCCGATCGCACGTGCTGCTTCGGCGGTGGAACATTGGCTGGAGGAGCGTCAGAGTTGCCAACTGGCAACTGACGGTCTCGGGCAGTCAGGAGGGCGCGAAGAGTGTCTTTGCGGCTCATTCTGGCCTCCCCTTCAAGGGTCGGCCCCAAGCTTGGCGCATGAGGCCTTCGATCTCGCCATTCACCGCATCGAGTGCCTCGACCGCTCGGTCGTAGGTGGCTCGGGTGAAATTCTCCCTGCCAACCTCGTAGAGCGTTTGTTTGGAGAGACCAGCGTCAGAAATCGCAGTCGACTTCAGCATCGTGTTGGTCAGTACACGATCCCGGAACAGCGATCGCATAAAGGCGACCATCTGGGTCTGCGGTCCGTCTGAAGGCTCATACCGCGTGACGACATAGCGGATGAAATCATAATCGAGGTCTGCGCCCGCTTCTTGGACAACGGATAGCAGATCGGCCGCCATCAGCAGGAACTGACACATCGACATCACGTCCAACATCTGCGGATGGACCGTGACGAGAATGCTCGTCGCTGCACACAGCGCGCCCAGCGTGAGGAATCCGAGCTGAGGGGGGCAGTCCAGCACCATGACATCATAGTTCTCAGCGACCTCGCCAAGCGCAGATGCGATACGTCCGAAGAATGCCTCACTCTCACGATCCAGCAGCGCCTTTGGCGTATCGTGTTCGAACTCCATTAACTCCAAATTGCCAGGCACGATGTCGAGGCCTGGGAAGTACGTTGACCGCACAATCTCCTTCAATGGCCGCCGTGCGTCGTCGTACCGGATGGCTCCATAGAGCGTTTCATTCGGACTGACGTCGAACTCAGGCTGGTAACCATGCAGAGCCGTCAAGGAGGCTTGCGGATCGAGGTCAACGGCAAGGACGCGATACCCCCGAAGTGCGAAGTACTGCGCAAGGTGCGCAGCTGTCGTCGTCTTACCCGATCCGCCCTTGAAGTTGACGGCTGCGATCACTTGGCATGGCTCAGCCGCCGTACGCCGAAACAGGTATTCTTTTCCTTTGCCGGTCTCGTGCAGCAGCGCGCGCAGTTCGTTGATCTGGCCGAGCGTGTAGGAGCGTCGACCGCTCGCCGTCGTCTCAGGCTGGGGGCCCTTACCCTCCAGCGACAGTTGACGCAGGTAGCCATCGGCGATGCCAATCAGCTTGGCGGCCTCTCCAGACGAGAACGACCGCAGGGTCTTCTGAGAAGCAGGCGGGAAAAGGGTCTGCCGGAGCGCATGCAGCTCCTCGGAGAGGGCGGCACCATCCCCGGCAATGACATCTGTCATTCTTGCTTTGGCTATCGTCATCGCTCCAGGTCGCTCTGCAGAATGTTCTAGCTACGCTTTACGTCAAAGCTGCGCCGGAAAACCGCAGATTTTATGCGCCCGATTCTAAGGCCTTGGCAAGCATTATTGGGTTAACGAGACTTAACCGCTGTGGCAACGGGAAGCCGTCCAAGTTGCCAGTTGGCAACTTCAACCTTGCGATAGGCCACAGGTCGGCGATTTAGCCCGGAGGAACCTGTTGCATCCTGGTAGGTCCGAAATCGCTCTTCAAGCTCGTCGGCGCAGCACACAAAATCCCACGCGATGGTTCGATCCCGTCAAGCCGCGGTCGCCGCAGCACGGCAAACTGGCGACTGTCCGCCCACCACATTTTGCTACCGGCGGCTTACCTTCGCCAAGCCCTGCCGCAACACTCCTGTCTCCGATGCGCTGCCTAGGGCAGGGGAGGGGGCTTGGCCCGGCGGCCGGATGTCTAGCTTTCGAGAGACGCGATTTCTGTTGCGATAGTTGGCTGAACCCAGACCTTGGTATCGTCAGGATTGGAACAATAGGCACGGCATCGCGACGGCAAACCTTCCTGGCTCGACCGTATGCGTTATCTGATCGGGAGGGCAACGACAGTCTCGTTGGTCGCGGATTAGTCACCAGGTGGAGTTGCGACCGGATCGATGGCCGCCACGCCCGTCGGTTCGATGTGACGAAGATTGCGCGTGAGCACTGCCAAGCCGTTGACCTCAGCGGTCGCGGCGACGATCAGGTCCGGTAGTTCGATCACCATCGGCCGCGCCCGTTCGGCGCAATGTGCGATCGCCACCGCCGTCGCGGCGTCCAGCGGCAATATGCGGTCGGCGAAGTCTTTACGAATGGCGCTCGCTAGGGCTTCGATTTCGCCAGCGCGCGCGGTCTGGCCGAGGCGGCGGAGCTTCAGGATCCCGTTCTCGATCTCAGTCAACGTGATGGCGGCGAGCGCCAGTTCAGTGCCGTGCCGATCAAGCCAGACCGGCAAGTGACCCCGGTGTTCAGCGCGACGCGGATCGAGCAGGGAAAGGACGTTGGTGTCGAGGAGATAGCGCAACGCCATCAGGTAAAGTCGCCACCAAGCTCGCGCGGCCCGCGCATCCAGGCCGGGCGATCGAGAGCGTCTTCGGCGAAGGCGCCGGCTTCGCCGAGCGCCAGAAGCGCTGCGCCAAGATTGCCAGAGACCGCCCCAGCGTGTTTTAGCCACTCGGCTTCAGAGACAACCACGACGGCTTCTTTGCCATGGCGCGTGACACGCTGCGTCTCTCCGGCAAGCGCACGGTCGACGACTTCTGAAAAGCGGCTGCGCGCCTGATGCACTGAATAGCTGCGCATTATGGCCTCCTGTACGACATGTACAAAATAGATTGATTTATGTACGAATTCAAGACCGGCCTATGCCGCCGCGATCGACCGGACACTTCGGGCTGACAAACGTTTCGCTGCGAGCTGCGGCTCGGTTTCAGGACGGTCGGAGCGCGCATCCAGCGGGGCAGGGGAGGGGGCTTTCGCCGGCCTGGTCAGCGCTTCCAAAAGTCTCCGATAAGCCGGGATTATCGAATAAGACCGTGAGCAGCCTCACAAGGCTTTCCGCGACGGGGCTTGGGCTTGCACGGTAAATATGGCGTCGCCGTTGACCTCGAAGCCGGGCAAGAAGGCGGCAATCATGCAACACGTTGCATGATTGCCGGTACCCTTCCCCAACGTCCGACCTGGCGGGAATGCCGACATCCCCACATTCTGTCGGCCCGGCAGCAAGCCGTCGGCCTTCATCCCCTAACTCGCTTACTATAGACGAAATTGTCATAGCTCGCCTCACCGACGCGGAAGTAAAGCTCATTCTCGTCAAGGAATTTCTTCCAAATTGGATATATTCGTGCGAACTCCGGGCTGCGCGCCTTCAGTTCTTCGAAAAGCTGGAATGTTGCATCATATGCCGCGTTCATTATTTGCTGTGAGAAGAAGCGGAGTTGCCCACCAGCAGCCACGATGTTTCTCAGGCCTGGCGAGTTGATTGTGTCGCAATGGGCGACATGTGTTGCGTATGTTGCCGTGCAGGCCGCTTCCAATACAGCTTTGTAATGTCTTGGTAGTTCCTGCCAGTGGGAATTGTTAACGAATAGCATTACCGTTGCCTGTGGCTCCCACCAACCGGGCGCGTAGTAGAATTTGGCAACCTTATGAAAACCAAATTTGAAATCGTCGTGCGGGCCAGCCCATTCTGCCGCGTCGATCGTGCCTCGCTCCAACGCCGGATAGATGTCGCCGGGCGCAATCTGCTGTGGGACGACGCCGAGCTTGGCCAATACGTTGCCGCCAAGACCAGGGATGCGCATTTTGACCCCTTTGAGGTCATCAACCGAATTTATCTCCCTGCGGAAGAAGCCACCCATCTGCGCGGTGGAATTGCCGCACGGCAAGCTGTGGGTGCCGCGCTTGTTGTAGAATTCGTTAAGGAGTTCCAGCCCACCGCCCTTGAATAACCATGCCGCCTGGCCTCTGGTGTTGAAGCCAAACGGCAGCGTCGATCCGAAAGCGTAGGCAGGATCCTTGCCGACCGAGTAATAGGACATCGTATAGGCGCATTCGACGGAGCCAGACTCGGCAGCGTCGAGCACAGACGGCCCTCCAGGCACGATTTCGCCCACGGCGAAACTTTGCAATTGGAATTTACCGTCCGTCGCTTCCGAGACGCGGCGCGTGAGATCGTTGGCGGATACAACCACAGAATCCACGGTTCTGGGCACAAACATTGGCATTCGCCACTTGAGCGGCGGATTTGCCTGCGCAATGGCGGGCGCGGCTATGGTGCTTGCGCTGGCGGCAACCGCGCCGCCGATAAGTCCGCGCCGCGAGACGCCTGCCTTGCCCAAGCTTGCACTACAGTTGAGTTTCTTCATGATGCACCTTTTGCGCTCTCAGTTAGTTCTGCGCCCGCACGCTTACCGCAAGCTTGGCTCCATCGCGCGACGCCAAGCCAAGCGGCGCGGAGCCGCCGATGAAAGGCACCACTGACGCCGGCGCGGATTTGATTTGGCTTTGAATCTGCGGAGACGGATAAAGTGCAGCCAAAGTACAGAGCTGCCAGACACAGCAAATATACCCGACGAATTCGCTTTTGATATTCCATGGCGTAAGGAACCTCAGATTATTCTATCAACTGAAACACCGATGCATTTAGATATCAATTGTCGAAGATTGAGGGCATGCCGCACAAACATACGAGATCATTTGCGGAGAACACAGCGACCGATTCTCTTGAAAAAGGGACGATGGTCAAACACAATCAACACGGACAAATGACCGTAGGGCGCTTTGGCTGCAATTGACGTCTGTTTGTCTCTGTTTGTCTCGAAAGCCGCCTGTCAACGACAGCCGCTGTTTCCTACGATCCTCATTGTGGATTCAGAGGCTGGGGAGATGGCCGGAAATGAAAATCAGGATCATGTTTGGCGCAACCGTTGCAGCGCTTCTGACAACAGGCCATGCCCAAGCGGCGAATGGCACGCAGTTCCTTGGATATGGCGTTGCAAATTTTGGACTAGGCGGAACAGGCATAGCTTATGCGCTTGACGCCACCGCCGCCGCCAACAATCCCGCAGGCATGGGCTTTATTGGCTCAAGGCATGATTTTGGGATGACGACGATTTTCGTCGATGTGCAAACAGATGCGTTCGGGCGGCGAATTCAAGACAAGGGCTTCGCAGCAGCTGTGCCCAATGGCGGCATTAACTTCGATTTACGCAACGGATGGACGCTTGGCATTTCGAGCTGGGGCGGGGGCGCCGGCGTCAACTATGGCCAAAAACTCATTCCATCGCCCTTTGTGCCAGGCTCGAACTTCCGCAGCTCTCTAAATCAAGTGTTTATTGCGCCAACGGCAACTTACGAAGTTGCACCGGGTCATAGAGTGGGCTTCTCGGTTGTCGGCTCAATCCAGCGTCTGTCACTAGGTGGGCTGCAGTTCATCGGCAAAGATAATCCTGGCAGCGACTGGGCCTTTGGTGCAGGCATCAAAGTCGGCTACATGGGCCAGATCGCGCAGGGCGTGACGCTGGGCTTAACATATCAGTCGCCGATCTGGGCGACCAAGATGGGCAAGTATGACGACGTTATAGCCGACAAAGCGCGTCTGACCATGCCTCAGGAGGCGGGAGTCGGCCTAGCCTTCAACTTGTCACCTTCTCTTGTTTTCGCCATCGACTACAAGTGGATCAACTGGAGCGCGAGCAAGGCTGTTGGCAATGCATTCGACTCTCCCGGAGCGCTCGGTGCGTCCAACGGCCCAGGCTTTGGCTGGAAAGATCAGCACGTCATCCGCGCTGGCCTTGACTACATGGTCAACGAAAAACTGACTGTGCGCCTCGGCGGCAGCATCGCCAACAATCAATCGACCAGCAACAGCACCTTTCTGTCAGCGCTTGCGCCTTTGATTTCCGGGCCCGGCATCTCTTCGGGCTTCACCTACAAGCTTGATCAGAGAACAGAGATCTCACTGGCGGTTGCCCATGAGTTCCAGCGCAATCGCAAAGGGACAGGGGCAAGCACAGGGATAGATCTGAGCCTTTCAAACACCTTCGTGGTTTTTGGATTCGGACAGAAGTTTTGACCGGACCAATACTGGGACCGAGGAGGATTAAAATGGCGGATGAGTTCAGAAATCTGATTGACGGTTCATTGCGGGGCAGCAGTCTCCAGTACGAAATTCTCAATCCCGCAAACGGGAACATTGTCGGCGTCGCGCCGCAAGCGACTATTTCAGACCTGGACGATGCAGTGGCGGCGGCACGCCGTGCGTTTCCTGCCTGGTCGTCGCTCGCACATGCCGAACGCCAAGCCTACTGCAACAAGCTGCGCGACAAACTCGAAGGGCATGCTGACGAACTTGCTCGCCTTCTGACATTGGAGCAGGGCAAGCCTCTGAATGGCATGGGATCTCGTTTCGAGCTTGGCGGCGCTCAAGCATGGACAGGCTACACGGCATCGCTCAATCTGCCGATTGAAACGCTGCAGGACAATGAACAGGGACGCATTGAGCTTCACCGCAAACCTATCGGCGTGGTGGGATCGGTCACACCCTGGAACTGGCCTTTGATGATCGCAATCTGGCATGTCATCCCGGCCATTCTTGCAGGCAACACTGTCGTCAACAAGCCATCGCCGTTCACGCCGCTCTCGACCCTGCGGATGATGGCGCTAATGAATGAGGTTCTGCCTGCTGGCGTGATCAATTCGGTCAGCGGCGGAGATGATATCGGAAAGGCGATGTCATCGCATGCCGGAATCGACAAGATCGTCTTTACAGGTTCTATCGCGGCTGGCCGGAGCGTGATGTCTTCCGCCGCAGAAACAATGAAGAGACTGACTTTGGAACTGGGTGGAAATGATGCCGGAATTGTTCTCCCGGATGCTGATCCCGCGGCGATTGCCGAAGGTCTTTTCTGGTCGGCATTCATCAATTCCGGCCAGACCTGCGCAGCTTTGAAGCGGCTGTACGTCCATGACAGTATTTATGAAGACGTCTGTGAAGCTGTAGCGGCGGTCGCCCGCGCGGTTCCGGTTGGCGACGGTCTTGACGAGGCAAGCGCTCTCGGCCCGATCCAAAACCAGCGGCAGTTTGATAAGGTCGATCGCCTGGTCCGCGCGGCTCAAGACGGTGGCGGGCTTGTTCTCGTAGGCGGCGAACGCATGAAGCGCGAGGGGCTCTTCTTCCAGTCCACCATTGTCGCCAATGTAGAAGACGGAAACCCACTGGTTGACGAAGAACAGTTTGGACCAGTGGTCCCCATTATCCGCTACAGCAAGGTTGATGATGCGGTCGCCCGGGCGAACCGCAGCCAGAACGGACTTGGCGGATCCGTTTGGTCGCCAGATCTCGATGCCGCAAAGAAGGTCGGCATGCGCCTCGAATGTGGTTCAGTGTGGCTCAATAGGCATGGAGCCATTCAGCCAAATGCACCGTTCGGCGGCGTGAAACAATCAGGAATTGGAGTCGAGTTCGCCGACGAAGGGTTACGGCAGAACACAAACATCCAGGTTATTTACGGCTGAGCTCTAATGCATCCGCTTGCAAGGCATTGTCATTCGGAGTGTGATGGAGAAAGGCACAGTCGGTCAAGCACAACGCCTTAGCAAACTTAAAGCATTATGGTTCAGCAAAGGGCCACTTTTGACGAAATCAAAGAGCCGCATCATGTCATGATCGTGGCCTTTGATGGTGTGACTTTGATTGACATCGTCGGGCCGGCTGATGTTTTCAACCTCGCGTCAAAATTCGCACTTCCTGTGGACAGTCGGCGTTACAGGCTAACGCTTGCTTCGATTGCAGGTGGCCCGATTGTCGCGTCGAACGGCATCGTCGTTCATACGGTTCCTATCAGCGAAGTCGACTTTTCAAGTGTCGGAACGTTGATGGTTCCCGGCTCTGGCCCACCGGACAATCCGCCAGTGCCGAAGGATATTGTCGACTGGCTGCGGACTCACGCGCTTGGACCTTCCCGCGTCTGCGCCGTTTGCACTGGAATTTTTTTGCTTGCCGCCGCAGGCCACACGGAAGGGAAGTCTGTCACAACGCATTGGCAGGCTGTCGACGTGCTCCAGCGGCGCTACCCTTCCATGCGCGTGACAGCTGACGCGGTCTATATCAAGGATGGAAAAGTATGGTCTTCGGCCGGCTTCTCGACGGGAATTGACTTGGCGCTCGCGCTGATCACTGAAGATCACGGGCATGATGCAGCGCTTGATGTCGCCAAAAGTCTCGTCCTATTCGTCAAACGCCCGAGTGACCAACCACAGATCAGCACGCCCCTGAAGCTTCAGAGCCTATCCAATGCTCAGTTCTCCGCGCTTCACGCATGGATCGCCAACAACCTCGATAAGAAGCTGACGATTGGCGCGCTGGCAGATTTCGCCGGCTGTCCGTCGGCAGGCCAAATGGGACAAGCTGGGCGTTTCAGTAAGGGAGGATCTGCTCCATCTGGGTTGAAGGTTAGGCTGCCTGCAGGCGGTGCTGCAAGCGGCGGTTGGCGATTGTCATGCGCTTGATCCTTTGGCGCTCTGCGAGGATCTCGGCAGCGCGGCCGAGGTAGACGTCAGCTGGCGTCACGTTGTCGAGGCTCTCGTGGTAGCGGGCATGGTTGTAGTGGCTGACGAAGGCCGCGACCTGCCGTTCGAGTTCGCTGGGCAGGTAGTAGTTGTCGAGCAGGATGCGGTTCTTGAGCGTCTGATGCCAGCGCTCGATCTTGCCCTGCGTCTGGGGATGGTAGGGCGCGCCGCGGACATGGCCCATGCGCTTGTCGGCGAGCCACTGCGCCAGATCCTCGCTGACGTAGGAGCTGCCGTTGTCGCTGAGCAGCCGCGGGCGATGCAGAACGGTGACGTGATCGAGGCCAGACGCGTTGAGCGCCAGGTCGAGCGTTGCGGTGACGTCATCGGCGCGCATCGTGCTGCACAGCTTCCACGCCACGATGTAGCGCGAGAAGTCGTCGAGCACGGTGGAGAGGTAGTACCAGCCCCAACCGGTGATCTTCAGGTAGGTGAAGTCGGTCTGCCATAGCTGGTTCGGCGCGGTGGTCTTGTCCTTGAACTCCTCGGCCGCCTTGATCACCACGTAGGCCGGTGAAGTGATCAGGTCATGCGCCTTCAGCAGGCGATAGACCGAGGCCTCTGAGACGAAGTAGCGCCGCTCGTCGGTGAAGCGCACGGCCAGCTCGCGCGGCGAGAGATCAGGCGCGTCCAGCGCCAGCTTGACGATCTGGTCACGCACCTCGTTTGGGATGCGGTTCCAGACACGATCGGGCCGCGAGCGGTGATCGGCCAGCGCCTCGGGCCCGCCCTCGCGATAGCGGTCGTACCAGCGGTAGAAGGTGGACCTCGGAATGCCGAGTTTTCTCAGTGTCGCCTTGGCAGGCAGATGCGACTGCTCGACCAGGCTGATGATCTCGGCCTTCTCGGATGCGGGGTATCTCATTCCTCGTCTCCCCCATCCGCGGTCATGCTTTTTTTGAGCAGGCGATTTTCCAGAGTGAGATCGGCCACAACCTCCTTCAGGGCGGTCGATTCACGGCGCAGGCCCTTTACCTCGTCGGATGTGGCGGCCCGCGCCGTGTCGCCCGCGAGACGCCGCTTGCCAGCCTCCAGGAACTCCTTCGACCAGCCGTAGTATTGCGAGGCGGCGATCCCCTCGCGGCGGCACAGCTCCGAGATGCTGTCCTCGCCACGCAGGCCATCCAGCACGATCCGGATCTTGTCCTCAGCCGACCAGTGCCGCCGCGTTGCGCGCCGAATGTCCTTGATCGCCTCTTCCGCCGAACTGGCGGGCATCATCTGCTTCTGTCTCATCGTCGCTCCTTGGTGTGACGATGGACCAGAAACTCTCCTTTGCCGAGATCACCCGTTCTGTCTCATGGGTGCTGACGGGGAACACACAATCGAGGCCGCTCGGGCGGGCGATGCCGGCAGAGGTTTCGCGGTAGTGGCGAGCGAGGTTAAACAACTCGCGAACCAGACGACCGCCTCGACCGATCAGATCGGAGCCTTGATCGCGGACATTCAGATGCAGACGAAGGACGCCGCGCAATTGATCGGCGAAGTGACGGAGCTGGCGTCAGCAGCCCAACACGCTTCGTCGGCTGTGTCCGCCGCGATCGAACAGCAGAAGGCTGTCTCCAGCGAGATCGCCCGCAGCGTCGGACAAACCTCGGCCGGCGCCTCCGAGCTCAACGAAAACATGGAAGGCGTCGCCTCCGTGATCCGTGAAACGTCGTCCAGCGCGGTCAGCAGCCTGGAGATGTCGGATGCGCTCGCGGCGAATGCGGAAAGACTGCAATCCTCCGTGCAAGAGTTCCTCGCGCGCGTGAAGGTGGCCTAGCTTCAAGATGCTGGAGCGAGGGACTCCCCCATCGCACTCCGTAATCACCAGACGTTTCGGCTCGATTGTTTTTGAGCCGAATGATCACGCAACAAACAGATGTCGGCTTGAATTTGCGCAACGCTTTCGCGTGTGAGCCTACTGGACGTTGCTGACCTCATGGACAAGTGAGCAGTGAACAGCCACGCACCCAACCCCGCTTGGGCGTTTTTGATCTCCCGCCTGCCTGAG
>NZ_JBOFBI010000029.1:0-5271 GCF_051645465.1 Tabrizicola sp.
CGGCATGTGCATCCTGGAAGAGATGCAGTGGATCCGCACCCGGCCGGTCCATGCCTCGGACTTCTTCCACGGCACGCTGGAACTGGTGGAAAAGGGCGTCTCGGTCTTGGTCTTCGCGGGCGAGGATGAAACCCGCCCGCTGACCGACCGGGTGATCGCCTTTGCCAAGGGGTATACCGACAAGCTGACCGTGCTCGACACCCGCGACCTGGCGACCACCGGCCTGTCGGCTGACCTGCGGGCTTTGCTGGCCCCGGCGCTTTTGGCCACCGTGCTGGAACGGCTTTCGGCGCATCTGGAGGTGATGCGGAACCACCCGCTGGTGACGCGCCGCTACTACAAGCGCGTGGCCTACTGAGATGGACGCCTTCCAGGGACACAGCGACACCCCCCTCTGGCGGGCCGAGATGGCCTTGCCACAGGTCCCCGCCTCGACGGTCGAGCCGCGCGAGGACGTGCTGGTGGTCGGCTCGGGCTTCACCGGCCTTTACACCGCGCTGCATCTGGCGCGCGGCGGACGGCAGGTCGTGGTCTGCGACGCGGGAGAGATCGGCTGGGGGTGTTCCACCCGGAACGGCGGGCAGGTTTCCTCGGAAATGAAGCCGGACCTGGACGATTTCATCGCGAAGTATGGCGAGGATCGTGCGCGGGCCATCCTGTCGACCGGGATCGAAGCGCATCGTCACTTGCGCCGGTTCGTGGCGGAAGAGGGCATCGCCTGCAATTACAGCGTCTGCGGCCATTTCATCGGCGCGCATCGCCCCGACCGGATGGAGGGCCTGCGCCACTTCCTGCGCCAGAATGCACGGCTCGGGGTAGAGGGAGAGGAAATCCCGAAGGCCCGTGTCAGCGATTTCGTCGCCTCGCCGCAGTTTCATGGCGGGGTGCATCTGCCGGACTGGGCCAGCCTGCACCCCGGGCGGCTGGTCGCGGAACTCGTGCGGCTCTGCCTTGCGGCAGGTGTGCGCTTTGCGCCCAAGACCCGGGTGTCGCAGATCGAGGACCAGGGCGACCACATCACCTGTCTTGCCGGAATCCGCACGGTCCGCGCAGCACACCTGGTGATGGCAACCGACGGCTACACCGACGGCGCGTCAAAGTGGATGCGGCGGCGGGTGGTGTCGCTGGCCTCGGTGGTGACGGCGACCGAAGCGATGGACCCTGCAGCGGTTCGTGCGCTCTATCCCCGGGCGTCGATGGTCTATGACACCCGGATGAACGTGACCTATCACCGGCCCTCGCCCGACGGCGACCGGGTGGTGATTGGCACCGTGGTTCCGGTGAAGGTGGACGATGTCGCGGCCTGCCTGCCGCGGGTGCGTCGCAACATCCTTCGGCTCTTCCCGCAGCTGGAGGGCGTGAAGATCGCCCATGTCTGGACCGGCTTTGTCGGCGCCACCTTCAGCCACCTGCCGCATGTGGGCCTGCACGGGCGCATGGGCTATGCCATCGGCTACAACGGCACTGGCGTCGCCATGTCGTCCTACCTCGGGATGAAGCTGGCGCAGAAGATGCTGGGCAGGGGCGGGGAGACGGCGCTGGACGGGCTGGAGCTGGAGACGCGGCCCTTCTTCCACGGCCAGACCTGGTATCGCCGCCCGGTCCTTGCCTGGCATGACCTGAAGGACAACATGGCCTCGCGCGGGGCGACCATCGGATGACCACGTTCGACCTGATAGCCCTGGGCGACAACTGCATCGACCGGCTGACCGGTGCGGTCACGGCCGATCTGGTGGGCGGCAACGCGGTCAACGTGGCGGTGCAGGGCGCGATGCTTGGCCTCCGCACGGCCTATTGCGGTGCGGTCGGCCCGGCGGGTGAAGCCGACGGCGACCGGGTGCTTGCCGCGCTGGCCGTGAAGGATGTGGATGTATCGCTGGTGGAACGGCGCCAGCCGCCGACCTCCGTCACCTGCCTGACCGTTGCCCCTGACGGAAACCGCACCATCCTGACCGAGGATTTCGGGGCTTGCGCGGGCTGGGTGCCCGATGCCGCCCGCCTGCGTGCGCTCTCGGCGGCCCGGCATGTCCATATCGGCTGGCTGCAGGATGGCGGCCATGCGCGCCGGGTGCTGGCGCGTGACGGGGTCAGCCTGTCGCAGGATGTCTCGGTGAACGCGGCGCCGGAGGATCTGGATGTGGAGGGGCTGACCATCGCCTTTGCTTCGTTGTCCGAAGCGCAGGCCGACCATGCCGAGGCGCGCGCTGCGGAACTGGTGGCGCAAGGCGCAAAGGGGGCCGTCGTCACGCTGGGCGCACGGGGCAGTCTTGCCCTGATCGGCGGACAGACTTTCCGCGCCGCTGCCCCGGCGATCACCCCAGTCGACACCACCGGCGCTGGCGACGCTTACATTGCGGGCTTTCTGGCCGCGCGTCTCAACGGGGCCTCGGTGCCCAAGGCCATGGCAGCGGGCCACACCTGCGCTGCCGCCTGCTGTGGCCATCCGGGGGGCTTTCCCCAGTAGCGCCCAACCCATTGCCGACCTGCCGCCCCCCGGAACGCCGTTTCCGGGACCGGCCCAACCTTGCCTGATGAGAGGACCAGATGACCGACAAACCCTTCCCGACCGAGGCGCAGATCGCCGCCGCTCTTGCCGCCGCAAAGGCCCGGCCTGCACTGACCGAGATCTATTTCGTCGCCTGCGGCGGGTCCTATGCGCTGATGCTGCCGAACCAGTATGCGGTCGACCGCCATGCGAAGACCATCGCCGGACACGCGCTGAACGCCGCCGAGTTCATGGCCCGCAACCCGGCGCGGCTGGGGCCAACCTCGGCCGTGATTCTGTGTTCGCATTCTGGAACCACGCCCGAAACGGTCGAGGCGGCGCGCTTCGCCCGGGCCAAGGGCGCGCTGACCATCGCGCTGACCAACCTGCCCGGCAGCCCGCTGGACGAAGCGGTCGAGTTCCCGGTCTACTACACCCACGCCCCCAAGACCTTTGCGACCGACCATTCCGCCGCCGTCATGGCCCGGCTGACCTTCGGCATCCTCGCCGCGCGCGAAGCCAACCCCCTGGCGCAAAAGGTGGAAAAGGCCCTGACCGCCCTGCCCGCGCTGATCGACACCGCCATCTCCGCCCATGCCGACCGGATCGCCACTTTCGCCGAAAGCCACAAGCGCGAGCCGGTGATCTACACCATGGGCGCCGGCGCGAACTATGCCACCGCCTATTCCTATGCCATCTGCATCTTCCAGGAGATGCAGTGGATCCACTCCGCCGGCATCCACGCGGGCGAATACTTCCACGGACCCTTCGAGATCACCGATTTCGACGTGCCCTTCATCGTGCTGCGCGGCCTTGGCGCAAGCCGCAAGATGGATGACCGGGGGTTGGATTTCGTGACTAAGTACAGCCAGCGCGTGACCACGCTCTGCGCCGAGGAACTGGGCCTCGGCGTGATCGATCCCGAGGTCGTGGAACATGTCGAGCACATGGCCTTCGGCACGCTCCTGCGCGTCTATTGCGACAAGCTGGCCGACAGCCGCGGCCATCCGCTGACCGTGCGGCGCTACATGTGGAAGATGGACTATTGACGAAAGGTCAGGGGGCGGGCCAGTCCTGCCCCCTCCAGGACGGAGCCAGCATGACGAACGGACTTCTCTGCATCGGCGACAATGTCGTCGACCTCTACCTTGACCGGGGCGAGTTCTTCCCCGGCGGCAACGCGCTGAACGTGGCCGTTCTGGCCCGCCGCTTCGGGCTTGCCGACGTGGCCTACATGGGCATCGTCGGGAATGACCGTGAGGGCGATCATGTCCGCGCCTGCATGGCCGCCGAAGGCCTCTCGACCGCCCATCTGCGCCGGGTAGAAGGGCCGAACGGCAAGGCGCAGGTCACGCATGATGCGGACGGAGACCGGGTCTTCGTCGCGTCGAACCGGGGCGGCATCCGGCGCAAGCTGATGCTCAGGATGGACGAGGATGACCTCGCGCTGATCGCGGCGAAGGGCCATGTCCATTCCAGCTGCTTCAGCTATCTGGAACCCGAACTGCCCCGCATCCGGGCTTCTGCGCGCGAGGTGTCCTTCGATTTCTCGACCCTGCACGACCCGGCCTATCTGGAGCAGGTCTGCCCCCATGTGACCACCGCCTTCCTCTCCGGCGCCGGGCTGCAGGACACGGCGGTCAGCGCCCTCATCGGGCGGGTTCTCGATCTTGGGCCGGACACCGTCTGCGTGACGCGCGGCGACAAGGGGGCAGTCTGGGCCAATGGTCAGACCCGCATCGAACAGCCAATTGTGCCCGCCACGGTGGTCGACACGATGGGCGCAGGCGATGCCTTCATCGCGGGCTACCTTGTGGCGAGATTGCGCGGAGATACTCCAGAACAGGTTCTCCAACATGCCGCCTTCTGCGCAGCGAAAGCCTGCGGATGGGAAGGCGCATGGGGCTATCCGCTCGCAGACATTCCATAGCCCACCGCCGATGTCATTGACCTGCTTTGGTGCTCGTCAGACGTTCGATGGTTCGGACCGGCAGCGAGTTGCATCCGCCAACGCTGGGCGAAGATGCTCTTGAACGTTGACGTATGCAAGGCGCGAAGGTCCGCTTTCCGCCCTTCGCGATCCTCAAAGGCACAGTATCTCCGCCACCCCACGCCGCCCGCCTTCCCTCGAAAGCTGCACCACCAAATCCACGCTCCCCTCGCAGTACCGCTTCACCTCCTCGAAGCCCATGCCCAGCCCGGCGGCCATGACCATGATTGCCAACCGATCAATCGCCTTCCGTGCTGTGTCTGCATGGATTGTTGTGAACGACCCACCGTGCCCAGTGTTGATCGCTTCGAGAAAGGTCCGGCTTTCCTCGCCCCGCAGTTCGCCCAGAATGATCCGATCCGGCCGCATCCGCAGGGAGGCTTCCAGCAATCGCGCAGGCGTCCGTTCTCCTTGGGCAGTGCGGTCTGCCTTAAGTGCCACGGCGTTCTCCTGGCGGGGAAAGAGCTCGTAGGCATCCTCGATGGTCAGGATCCGCTCGCCTTGATCCACCATCGACAAGAGGGACCGCGCGAATGTCGTCTTGCCAGTCGAGGTACCGCCTGAGATCAGGATGTTCATGCGCTCCCCGACGCAGAGCCGCATGGCCTCGACGACCTGCCCTGCCTCAGCCAGCTTCATCGCCTCCGCTGCCCTTTCCCGACGTTTGGCATCGAGATCAACGAGACCGCCGTGCAAGAGCCTCGGCTCGATCAGTTGATCAGCCGCGACCTTGAACGGTCGGAAGGTGATCGCCATCCCGCCTTCCACGATGGGCGGTGCCACGACCTGCGCCCGT
>NZ_JBOFBI010000030.1:0-2251 GCF_051645465.1 Tabrizicola sp.
GAAGAGTTTGTGGCCTATGTCTTTGCCGACAACTACTTCGAGCTTTACGTGAACGGCACCCTGATCGCCGTGGACCCCGTGCCCTTCACCCCGTTCAATTCGAACGTTATCCGCTTCTCCGCCACCCGGCCTGTGACCCTTGCGATCATGGGTGTCGACTGGGAGGAAAACCTGGGCCTCGGCTCCGAAAAAGGGCGTGGGGCAGACTACACTCCTGGCGATGCCGGGGTTGTTCTGCACGTTCAAAACGCATCTGGCCAGACGGTTGCGCTCAGCGACGAAAGCTGGAAGGCGCAGACCTTCTACACGAGCCCCCTTGCCGACCCCGCCTGTCTGAAGATCGATGGCGCCACCCGCGACAGTTCAGCCTGCAGCACTGCGCCGGCGGATGACGGGTCGGGCTTTTCTGCTGCGCATTGGGTGGTGCCTGAGGGCTGGACGCAGCCGGACTACGACGACAGCGCCTGGCCCAATGCCCTGACCTACAGCAACGACACGGTCGGCGTGGACGGCAAACCGGGTTTCACGAATTTCCCCGAGGTTTTCGATGCCGAAGAGGCCGATGCGGCCTTCATCTGGTCGTCGAACCTGATCTTGGACAACCTCGTCCTGCTGCGCAAAACCATCGACTGAACCAAGGGGGTCAACGACTGGCTTCCCTTCACACCAACCCATGACCGAGGACCTACCATGTATTCTGTCCCCAAAACCCTGCTGTCCATCCTCGCCCTCGCCTTCGCTTCCTCAGCCCATGCGGAGAGCGTCGAGATCACCCTTGCCGATGATCTCGACGGCATTCTGAACGGATATTGCATTGATATCGCGGGAGGAAATGAGAATGTGGATATCACGAGGGGCCTGCAGGGCCACACCTGCTACAGCTATCAGGGAGCCCTTGGCACCGATCAGAAGTTCGAGACGGAGAAGTTCGCCGCGAACCAGCTTTACATGACCGATTTCGACGTCTGCGCCACGCTGTCCTCGCTGGACGCGGGTGCGACAGTCGGATTGGCGGCCTGTGACGGCAGCGATCTGCAGAACTTTACCTTCTCGGGTGAAGGCACGATCACCCCTGTCACCGCGCCGGAAATGTGCCTGACGCTTGCTTCCGATACCCGTCTGGGCAGGGGGTCGCAGCATCAGATCAAAGACATGGCGCTCGCGGCCTGCGACGAGGCGCAAAGCACTTATCAGACCTGGCGCGTGCGCAGCACGGACGACTGACCACCTGCGCATGGCGGCCAAACAGGAAGGACCACCACTATGAACATCACCCGTCATCTGATCCCACTCATGCCGTTCCTTGCGGCCATCCCAAGCATCGCGTTGGCCCAAGACGAGGCGGAGCGTCTTGCACAGATCACCGCGATGTTTGACCCCGCCGCCATCGTCAGCGGGCCGGAGCTGGTGGATTGCACCCTATCGGACGGGACGGAGACGACATGTTTCAGCATCACCGTGAAATCGTCGCTGGCTGAGGATGAGATGGGCCCCTGGTGCCCGCGCAACATCACGGATGGGCCGGAAGTTTCGGGCATCTGGCCGCATGAAGGCAAGATGTATGACGTCGACGGGACCTTCGTGAAAAACCTTTCCACCTTCTACGACGATCCGGACTGGCAGCTTTTCGATCCGGCGACCGGCAAGGTGAACGTGACCGAAGGCAAGGAAGCCTGCGAACTGGCCGCGCGGCCGGACGTTGATGAGACCTATCAGAAGCACTGTGTCGAATGCCTGACAAGCGACATGGAGGAAGAGGCGGCGGTGACATACGTGATCCCGCTGCAACCGGTCGATGCGGACCGCCCCGAGCGGCTTGCCCCGTTTGTGGGGGTCGGTCTGGCCTTCAACGGCATCAAGTACGATGCCCCCGCGCCGGTCGAGAGGATCCTGGGCGCCTATACTTTGGCGCCGTTCGACGACTGTGGCGGTCATGTGAACCCTCATGCCGGCTACCACTACCACGCTGTCACCGGATGCAGCCCGGAGATCGCTGTCACAGAGGACCATGGCCCGCTCATCGGCATCGCGATGGACGGCTATTCATTGTTCGCCCGGCTTGACCCCGACGGCACCGAGCCCGCCGATCTGGACGAATGCCGCGGGCATGTAACGGAAGGGATCGGCTACCACTACCACGTCGCCGACGCGGGCGCGAACCAGACCATCGGCTGTTTCAAGGCTGAATACGGGTGTTCGCTGGACGATGCATCGCAGAGCTGCGACGCGACTAGGCGACCACCCCCGCCCT
>NZ_JBOFBI010000031.1:0-10489 GCF_051645465.1 Tabrizicola sp.
AGGGCGGGGGTGGTCGCCTAGTCGCGTCGCAGCTCTGCGATGCATCGTCCAGCGAACACCCGTATTCAGCCTTGAAACAGCCGATGGTCTGGTTCGCGCCCGCGTCGGCGACGTGGTAGTGGTAGCCGATCCCTTCCGTCACATGCCCGCGGCATTCGTCCAGATCGGCGGGCTCGGTACCATCGGGGTCAAGCCGGGCGAACAGGGAATAGCCGTCCATCGCGATGCCGATGAGTGGGGCGTGATCCTCGGTGACCGCGATCTCCGGGCTGCATCCTGTCACGGCGTGGTAGTGATAGCCGGCGTGCGGGTTCACATGACCGCCGCAATCGTCGAATGGTGCCAGCGTATAAGCGCCCAGGATCCTGTCGACCGGCGCGGGGGCATCGTACTTGATGCCGTTGAAGGCCAGACCCACCCCCACAAACGGGGCGCCGCGCATCGACCGGCTGCAGCGGGATGACATAGGTCACCACCGCCTCTTTCTCCATGTCGCTTGTCAGGCATTCGACACAGTGGTTCTAATTGGTCGGGTCGACATCTGGCCGCGTGGCGAGCTCGCAGGCTTCCTTGCCTTCGGTTAGGTTCACCTTGCCCGTCGCCGGATCGAAAAGCTGCCAGTCGGGATCGTCGTAGAAGGTGGAAAGGTTCTTCACGAAGGCACCATCCGCGTCGTACATCGTGCCCTCATGCGGCCAGATGCCCGAAGCGTCTGGCCCGTCCGAGATGTTACGGGGGCACCAGGGGCCCATCTCGTTCTGCTCCAGCGACGACTTCACGGTGATGCTGAAGCAGGTCGTTTCGCTCCCGCCCGACAAGGTGCAATCCACCAGTTCGGGCTCGCTGACGATGGCGGCAGGGTCGAACATCGCCTTGATCTGGGCAAGGTGTTCGGCCTCGCCTTCTGCTCCGGCAATGGAAGGAAGGGCAGCAAGCAGTGGGACGAAGCCCATCAGGCGGCGTGCGATGATCATGGTGCTCTCCTTCCCTGGTTGGCCGATTGCCGGGTTTGGTTCAGTCGTCCGTGCTGCGCACGCGCCAGGTCTGATAAGCGCTTTGCGCGTCCTCGCAGGCGGCCAGGGTCATTACCTTGATCTGGTGCTGCGAACCCCTGCCCAAGCGAGTCTCCGAAGCGAGGGTCAGGCACATCGTGGGTGCGGCGACAGGGGTGATCGTACCTTCACCAGTGAAGGTGAAGTTCTGCATGTCGCTGCCGTCACAGGCCGCCAGCCCGATCGTCGCACCCGCGTCCAGCGAGGACAGCGTGGCACAGACGTCGAAGTCCGTCATGTAAAGCTGGTTCTCGGCAAACTTTTCGGTCTCAAACTTCTGATCGGTACCGAGGTCGCCTCTGTAGCTGTAACAAGTGTGGCCCTGCAGGCCTCTTGTGATATCGACATTCTCATTTCCTCCCGCGATATCAATGCAATATCCGTTCAGGATATCATCAAGATCATCTGCAAGAGTGACTTCGACCGTCTCGGCATGGGCTGTCGATGCGAAGGTCAGAGCGAGGGTTGTGACGAGAATTGTTGAAGCAGAGCGCATGTCAGTTCCTTTGTCGTGGGATGGCGTCAGAGGATGCCACCAGGCAGTCCCGGTGGGTCAGTCGATCATTTTGCGGAGGAGGACGAGGTTGTCCAAGACCAGGTTCGACGACCAGATGAAGGCCGCATCGGCCCCTTCGGTATCGAACACCTCTGGGAAATTTGTGAAGCCCGGCTTCTCGTCCACGCCGACCGTGTCGTTGCTGTAAGTCAGGGCATTGGGCCAAGCGCTGTCGTCATAGTCCGGCTGCGTCCAGCCCTCGGGCAGCGGCCAATGCGCGGCGGAAAAGCCCGCACCGTCCTCCGCCGGATCGCTGCTGCAGGCGGAGCTGTCGCGGCTGGCACCATCGACTTTCAGGCAGGTGGGATCGGCAAGGGGGCTCGTGTAGAAGGTCTGCGCTTTCCAGCTTTGGTCGCTGAGCGCGACCGTCTGGCCAGATGCGTCTTGAACGTGCAGAACAACCCCCGCATCGCCAGGAGTATAGTCCGCCCCGCGCCCTTTTTCGGAGCCGAGGCCCAAGTTTTCCTCCCAGTCGACACCCATGATCGCAAGGGTCACAGGCCGGGTGGCGGAGAAGCGGATAACGTTCGAATTGAACGGGGTGAAGGGCACGGGCTCCACGGCGATCAGGGTGCCGTTCACGTAAAGCTCGAAGTAGTTGTCGGCAAAGACATAGGCCACAAACTCTTCTGTGCCGCCTGCATCGGCGACAGGAATGCTGGCCAGGTCGAGGTCCGACAATCTGGAATGTTCGGTGCCGCCGCAGTCGTTGTAGAGGTCGGGGGCCTTGGGCCCTGTTTCAAACTGCGTTGCAGCAGGAACGGTCCAGACCTGCCGGTCTTCCGAAGCAATTTCGCCTACTTCGCTGACCCGGGAACCCGAGCCGCAGTCAATGAGGCCGGGGTTGATCGTCGTCGCCGCGCCGAGCGTGAAGCTCGCTTCCTGCGCGAGCGCGCCCGAGGCCAGAGCGGCGCAAAGCGCAGCAGACGAGGTAATGGGTCGAAGGTGGCTGGCGGTGGTCACGGAGACGATCCTTCCACGGTGGAAACGCACGTCGACCCGGATTTTCGCGAAAGACTGTGGAGCCAGCATGGAGAGCGGCAATCGCCGGGCGGAATGCCGCGCATTCGCCGGGTGGTGCGTGCAAACGGCCTCGGCCTGCGCCGTCACCACACATTCTAGGCACGTCCGATGGCGCTAATTCATCGCCCCACAGCCGCTAATCTTAGATTAAGGCCGGTAATGACAAACCTCCCGTTCGCAACAGAGCGATCTAAGACACCCATCGACGTCTGCTAGCAGACTGCGGTCATGCTTTCGAACCCGGACCATCCGAAACCACGGCCCAGTGCCGTCATTCAGGTCGATGTGTCTGCTGCAGTGCAACACCCCATTAGCGGTCATTCCCGTCCAACTTGGACCGTGGTGACGTAGGAAGGCGAAGTGTTCGATGCTCTTGAACCCCGCGATTGCACCGCCGCTGCCGTTGGGATGCACCCGTGCGGGTCGTGAGCGACGAGGCTCTCGCAACGCGAGAGCTTTCGTCTTGTTTCTTCGACGGAGGAAAGATTGTGAAGCAGCTGGTGAACAAACTCCACCCGCCAAGTGTTGCTAGTGGCTTCATAGTTGGAGATACGCCAGCTCAGCTATCCCAGGGCCTTGCGATGTCCGATCGGACGGACTTGCGGGGCGGGTGGCAGAAGCGCTCGTATGTCGGCAAAGGGAAAGCGCGGTTCGAATCGGAACGCTTCTGCCCGCGCCGATGGGGGCCGTTGCATTCGCCCGAGCGGAAAGCGGCCTGGCGGTTGGCCATGGCGACAAAGCGATCGGGCGTCTGCGTGGCATGGGCGAGAATCGCTGTCTCCTTTGCCGCCCAGTGGCTGGTAACATCGACCCAATGGGTCGGGATGAAGGCGGTGCCGTTCATTGTGTCCATTAACAGGACGGGCACAGAAAAGCCTGCGGCCTGCAATGCCGCTGCCGCAAGCGTGCGATGGTCGCTATGGTAGTCGTTCGGCGTGTGGGTCAGGAGAAGGTCGGGGCCTGTCTCATCGATCAGCGCCACAAGAGCCGCCTCAAGCTCTGCGTCCGCCCGCAAGGTGCCGTCGGGAAAGCCGAGATTGCGTGGCGCACCGAAGCCAAGCGGTGCCAGCGCCATTGCAGTTTCTGCGGCGCGCAGGCGGCACAACTCGTCGGCCGGCAAAGCGCCTCCTTTGGCCCCGTCGGTGGCCACGCAGAGCGTCAGGGTGGCGCCCATGGCGGCCCAGGCCGACAGGGTGCCAAATGCGAAGATCTCCAGATCGTCGGGATGGGCGCCGATGGCAAGGATCCGCATGCTCATCCCTCCTGTCGCAGAAACTCCAGCACCATGGCGGCGGTCCAGGTGAAGCGCCCGCCACCCAGCGGTTCACCTGTCTGCGGATCGTAGTATTCAGCGAAGCCGCTTTCGCGGATCAGATCAAGGCTCGCCGCGCTGATGCGGGCCGCTGCGTCCTCTTGCCCCGCCCGCGCCAGCCCGTCGGCGATCATGTAGTTCACCACCAGCCACACCGGCCCGCGCCAGTAGCGCTTGCCGTCGTAGCGGGGGTCTTGCGGACTGTGGCTGGCAACAGGAAAGCGTGTGCCGTGGCGGTCGATGCTGGCAGCAATCCTGGCGGCCCGCGATGCGGGGATGGCGCAGAACGCCGCGAGCAGACCTCCGACCGATGCGCTTTCGATCAGCGCCCCTGCCACCCGGTCGCGGCAGAGATATTGGCCGTCGCGCTCGGACCATAGGCTTTCCATTGCGGCCTGGCCCTTCGCGGCAAAGCTCCGGTTCTCGGCGGCCAGAGCGGCGTCTCCCAAAGCTTCGGCCAGATCGGCGAGGTCGGCGCACGCCCGGATCAGGATGGCGTTGAAGCCCGGATCGACTACCTGAAACGGCGAGGCATCGTGGAGTTTCGCGGTGTCCCAGTTCAGGCTCCGGAAATGCTCAACCAGCCACAGATAGCGGTCGTACTGCGCCTTGGTCGGGCGATGGGCGGGGTCGGCGTGCTGGGTGTCGCGGCGGGTGTAGGGGGCGATGCCTTCGGTTGGCACCCTCTCGAACGGGGTGTCCCAGTCGATGGAATTGTCGCGGCCGGCCTCCCAGGGATGGATGATCGCGACCAGCCCCTCGCCCGCCGGGTCGCGGGTGGCATAGAACCAGCGGTGCCAGGCGGCGACCTTGGCCAGAAGGGCGCGAGCCCGGGCCGTGGCGGTTTGGCGGTCCTTCGCCAGATCGTATAGCCGCTTCAGCGCAAAGCCCGCCACCGGGGGCTGGGTGATGCCTGACGTCGGCACCGGGCGGTTCGTGGCCCAGATATCGGGGCCGGGGAAATAGCCGTCGTCCGGCTGGTGAAACACGATGTGGGGCACCATTCCGCAGGGCCACTGGTGGGCGAAGAGAGTCTCGATCTCGAGCCAGGCGCGGTCTTCGTCGAAGTGGCGCTGGCCGAGGGCGGTCAGGCAGCTGTCCCAGTTCCACTGGAACGGATAGAGACCCTTGGTCGGCACGGTGTAGGTACCACGGTCATTCTCGCGCAGGATCGCGATGGCCACTTCGGTCAGGCTGGCCATGTCAGGGCCTTCTGGGTTTCGGGGTCGAACCAGCGGATACGGTCGGGGATCGGGGCAAGGTGCAGGGTATCGCCCGGCTTCGGGGTCGAGGTGCTTTCCAGAACGGCGCGGAAGGGCTGGCCCGCGACTGTGGTGGTGACAAGCGTATGGGGCCCAAGCGGTTCGACGACCCGCACTTCGACCGAAAGGCCGCTTTGGGCGGGATGCAGGTCTTCCGGGCGGATCGCGAACTCGGCGGCGCTGGCGGCGGGACCGTCGAAGACCTGCCCGGCTACCTCCCATTTGCCTGTGCCCGCAGGGTTGGCTGGCAGAAAGTTCATCGGCGGGTTGCCGATGAAGCTGCCAACGAAGCGCGCGGCGGGGTTGCGGTAGACCTCAACCGGGTTCGCCGCCTGAACGATCCGTCCGCCGTTCATGACCGAGATGCGGTCGGCAAGGCTCATCGCCTCGACCTGATCGTGGGTCACGTAGATCGTGGTGGTTTTCGATGCTGCTAGAACGCCCTTCAGTTCGGCCCGCATCTCCAGCCGCAGAAGCGCGTCGAGGTTCGACAGGGGTTCGTCCATCAGGATCACGTCCGGCTCCATCGCCAGTGCGCGCGCAACGGCGACGCGCTGGCGCTGGCCGCCGGAAAGCTGGCCGGAGTAGCGCTTCAGAAGCTGCTCGATGTGCATCAGTTCGGCAGTGCGATTGACCCGCCGCTCCACGTCGGCCTGCGGCAGCTTCTTCATCCGAAGGCCGAAGGCGATGTTCTCAAACACCGTCAGATGCGGGAAGACGGCGTAGTTCTGGAACACCATGGCGATGCCCCGTTCTCGTGGCGGCAGATGGTCCACCCGCCGCCCGCCGATCCAGACTTCACCGGACGTCGGAGTTTCAAGCCCCGCGATGATGCGCAGAAGCGTGGTCTTGCCGCAGCCGGACGCGCCCAGCAGCACCATGAATTCCTGATCCGCGATGGTCAGGTCGATGGAGTGCAGCGCGTTGAACGCCCCGAAGCTTTTGGCAACGCCCTTGATGTCGATAACGGCCATGGTGCCCCCCTAACGGTTCGCGATGCCCCACATCGCAAAGAGGTATTTGCGAACAGCGAAGATGAAGATGAGTGCCGGCATGACCAGCGCGGTGCCGCCCGCGAATTTCAGGGGCAGCGGCGAGACATCCAGCGATTGCAGGAGGAACGCGGTCAGCGTGCGGTTCTCGATGGTCAGGACGGCAGCGGCGAAGACCTCGTTCCAGCTGATGACGAAGGCGAAGACGGCGCTTGCGGCGATGCCGGGCGCGGCCAGCGGCAGGATCACCTTGATGAAAGCCTGCACCCGGTTGCAGCCCAGCGTCCATGCGGCCTCTTCCAGCTCCAAAGGGATGCCGGAGAAGAGCGAGAAGGTGATCAGCACCGCGAAGGGCAGCGCCAGTGTTGTATGCACCAGCGCAAGGCCAAGGATCGTATCATCGAGCCCCGTTCGGATGAACATCACCGCGAGTGGCAGCGCCAGAAGCGGTAGCGGGAAGGCACGGGTCATCACGACCAGAAAGCGGAACGCCTCCTTCCCCGGAAAATCGAAACGCGAGAGCGCATAGCCCGCCGGCGCGCCGATGCCGATGGACAGGATCATTGTCACGGTAGCCACCTGAACGGAATTCCACAGGGCCTGTGCGACCCCGGAGAAGCCGAAGAAAAAGGTCAGCGACTCCATATCGAAAGAGGGGAAGAAGGACTTCGGAAAGCCGGTGACTTCGTCAGGCGCTGACAGGGCGTTGACGAACAAAAGCCAGATCGGCCCCAGCACCCAGATCACGAGCAGGGCGATCCCTGCGATGAACACGCGGTTTCCGGCGCGGCGGATAGTCGGATCGGTCATATCCGGGCCCCCTTCGGTACGTGCAGGAGCTGCAGGATCAGGATCGTGAAGGCAACCGAGACGCCAAGGATCACCATGGCATAGGCCGCCGCGACGCCGCGTTCCTGCATGGCGAACTGCCAGTTGTAGGTTTCCGACATCAGGACCGGGAACTGCGTGCCGCCAAGGGCTACGACCACGGCAAAGACCTCGAACGCCAGGATCACCCGCAGGATCAATGCGGTCTGGAGGCTCGGCCGCAGCATCGGCAGGGTCACCCGGCGGAACCGCTGCCAGCGCGTCGCGCCGAAGACCTCGGCCGCCTCGCCATATTCCTTGGGGATCAGACCCATCCCGGCCACCAGGATCACCATCATGATCGCCGTTGCCCGCCAGACCTCGGCCAGCACGATGGCCGCAAAGATCACCCAGGTGTTCTGATAGCTGAGAAGAAGGATCGGCTGGTCCACGATGCCGAGGCCCACGAGCAGGCTGTTCAGGAACCCGGACTGCTCAAAGATCGACAGCCAGATCAGCCCGGCAGCGAGGTCCGAAATCCCGAGCGGGATCGCGAAGATGTAAAGGATCGCCGACCTGCCGCGTTGCAGCTTTGAGACGATCGAGGCCATGGTCAGCGCCATCGCCAGCTGGACCGGCACCACGACCGCGGTCAGCAGCATGGTGTTCCAGAACGCCGTGCCGAACTTCCAGTTCCCGGCCATCTCGCGGAAGTTGTCCAGACTGTAGGCCCCGTCGCTGCTCAAGCTGTCTATGGCGACAAGCCCGAAGGGGTAGAGGAAGAACAGGCACAGAAAGGCCGTGGCTGGCAGCAACAGCAGATAGGGCAGCATGCGGGGCATGGCCGGACCTCATCAGTGAGCGGAAACCCGGAGGCGCGGAATGCCGCGCCTCCGGCCATACGGGCTCAATTCACCGGGCAGGGGCCCTCGGACGCGGCATCCGGTGCCCAGCAGGGGGCACCCGTCTCGGCCATCAGGGCGCGCAGCGCTTCGGCCTGCTCGTCCAGCACCGGGCGGATATCCTGACCGCCGAGGATGATCCGCTCGAACACATCGATATAGACCTGATTGAACTGGCCGCCCTTGTCGCCCAGCCCCATCGGCAGCAGCACCTGCAATGCGTCGGGCGCGCTTACCGTCGCTGCAATCGCCGGACCCGAGGCGCGTACCGACGCGGGCATGTCATCGGGCAGCGCCACATCCGTCACTGGAAAGAAGTTGGTCGCGCGCAGCGTGGCGATCTGGATTTCGGGCTTCAGCATATAGGCAACCAGAGCCTTTGCCTGCTCCATGTCCGGGGCCGTCTTGGGCACTGCGATCCCCGCCACTACGGGCATATATGCCCGCCCCTTCGGCCCGGCAGGCACCGGGAATGCCACGAAGTCATCCGGCCGCTGGTTGAAGGCATCGGCGACCCGCGCCACATGGTCGAAGGCAAGCCAGACCTCTTCCGTCACCAGCTGCTCCTGCATGAAGCTGTAGTTGGTCGAGGCAGGATTGGCGTATTGCCACAGCTCGCGGAACTTGCCCCAGGCCTCTTCCGCCCCGGCGGACCGGAATTCGGTGACCGTCGATCCGGTATAGGCAGGCAGCAGGAAGCCCTGGAAGAAGCGGTGCTTCAGGCCCTTCGGCCCGGCGGGAAAGCCGAATTTCGGCCCGCCCGTGCCTTCGGCCAGCGCCTTGGACCAGGCGATCAGCTGGTCATAGGTCAGGGTATTCAAGTCAGCCCCCTCGGGCAGGAACTCCAGGGCTTTCTTGTTGGCTACCATCAGATAGGTGGCCTGCATCCAGGGAATGTATTTCTGCTCCTCAGTGCCCAGAGTGCCCAGCTCCATCATCACGGGGTTGACGCCGGTCGTATCGATCCCGCTCAGATCGACCAGGTCCGCACCAAGCCCCGACAGATCGCCGTGCAACCCGCCAAGGAGGGCGATGGTCCCCGATCCCGCCTGAAGTTCGGCCTGGATGCGGGTCAGCCATGGCCCGGGATCAGACGGCTGGTAGTCGACGCCGCCCGGAAAGCCCGCCAGGACATCGTCGCGCATCTTCTGGCTTTCCTCGACCGGGTTGGCTTGGGTCGACCAGAACAAAGGTTCAGCCAGTGCGGGCAGTGCGGCCAGCGCAACGCCCGCCGCGGTGACGGTCGTGCGAAGATATGACATTGATTTCATTCTTGTTCTCCTCCCGTTGTTGCGTGGCCTTCTATCCGGCGGGTGCCGGTCCGTGACTGGCGCGCGGCACAAGTCGCGGCCGGATCAGATGTGTCTGGGGGGCGAGCCCCGGATTGGCGATGCGCGCAACCAACATGCGCGCGCATTCCCTCGCTGCGAAGTCGACGTCGCTGTCAAAGGTCGTCAGACCCGGGCGGGCCATCGCTGCCGAGGCGATGTTGTCAAAGCCGATGACGCTGAGCTCACCCGGCACCGAAAGCGATAGCTGCTCGGCCTCTTGCAGCACGGCCAACGCGAGGCCGTCGAACATGGCCAGCACGGCGGTCGGGCGGGGCATGCCGGTCAGCATGTCGTGGATCACCTGTTTGCGCCGAACGCTGTCGTAGCGGGGTGATGTGACGATGCTGAGCGTCACCGAAGGGTCGCCGCGCCGCTCGATCGCACGCAGCAAACCTTCGGTGCGGTGCAACCGGAAGGTCATCAGCTCTTCGATGGTGAGCAGCGCAAAGCGCCGGTGACCCAGTTCGTAAAGCATGTCGAACGCCTCGCCGGAGGTTGTGAAACCATCGGTATCGACCCAGTCGTAAGGCGAGGTTTCGGCAGCCACGCGGCCATGGGTGACGAAGGGAAAACCGGCAGCGATCAGGAAATCGACACGCGGGTCCACCTCGGAGGTGCGGCCAAGGATAAGCCCGTCGGCGCGGCGCGAGGCGACGATGTTGCGGATGACCGACAGCTCGGACTGACCTTCTGGGATAGCTGCAAGGAAGAGGTCGATGCCTTGCGAGCCTAGACCCTGACCGAGGCCGGACAAGAACTCGCCAAGATAGCTGTCTTCGCGGCCATAGCCCGGATCGGTCAGCACCAATCCGGCAAAACCGCTGTTGCGCTTGCCGACCAGGCTTTGCGCGGCGCGGTTCGGCATATAGCCAAGCTCGCCCGCCAGCTGCCGGACCCGTTCGCGCGTGGCTTCAGGAATGCGGGGATGTCCGGCAAGGGCGCGCGACACGGTCGATGGAGCAAGACCCAAGGTCCGCGCGATGTCCTTGATCGTCGCCGCCATGCGAAAGGCACCCCTTCCAAAGTCGTCAGACGCAGCCCGTAAGCATGCAACCTAGCATTCGGGCGCGATTCGTGCAAACGATTGCGCAATACCAGTCGCCGCCGGCCCTTACCAGACACTCGGCCTTGGCATGTCGCCGCAAGGCAGCATGTCTAAAGCGGACGCACTCGCTGAAGCCATGCATTCCGAACTTTGCTCCGGTGGCGGACGGATTTTGCCGGGGCGCTGGAAGCCCCGGCAAAGTTCTTG
>NZ_JBOFBI010000032.1:0-6041 GCF_051645465.1 Tabrizicola sp.
CCCCACAATACCCCGGATCGGACGCGCGTTTGCCGCCATCCTGCCCGAATTGATCGCGAAACCTATTGTTTAGAAACGGCGTGAATGTTCCCAAGAGGACAACTATGGATCGACTGACAGAGATGGAGGCCTTTGCCACTGTGGTGGATCAAGGCGGCTTCACCGACGCAGCCAAGAAGATGGGGATCTCGAAGTCCGCTGTCTCGAAACACGTATCCGCGCTTGAGGCGCGGCTTGGCGCCCGGCTTTTGAATCGGACCACCCGTCGTGTATCGCCGACCGAGATTGGCCTTGCCTACTACGACCGTGCCCGCCGTGTGTTGAATGACGCAGGCGAGGCCGATGCGCTGGTGACCTCGATGCAGTCGGCGCCGTCCGGTCTTCTGCGCGTTTCGGTCGCGACGGACTTTGGCGTGAACCTGCTGTCGCCGATCCTGGGGGACTTCCTGCTGGAATACCCGGACATCACGGTGAACATGGTCCTGAACAACCGCTACGTCGAACTGATCAGCGAAGGCTTCGACATGGCGATCCGGGTCGGGGAGCTGGAAGACAGCTCGCTCCGGGCCCGCAAGCTGACCGAGACGACCAAGCGGATGATCGGCGCTCCGGGGTATTTTCAGAAATTCGGACGTCCGCAGAAGATCGACGACCTGAACGACCACAAGCTTCTGCACTATTCGAACCAGGCCAACGGCAACGTCTGGAAGATCACCGCGCCGTCGGGCGAGAAGCGGCAGGTCCGCTCGGTCGGCTGGCTGACGGTGAACGACGGGCAAAGCCTGCTGAACGCCGCGATCTCGGGTCTTGGTATCGCCTACCTGCCGTCGTTCCTTTATGCGGATGCGATGCGGCAGGGCCAGGTCGAAGAGGCCATTCCGGGCCTTCCGGTCGAAGTGCTGGGCATCTACGCCGTCTACCCGCCGGGCCGGTTCACCCAGCCGAAGGTCCGCGCGTTCATCGACTTCCTCGCCCGGCGCTATGCCGACAAGGGCCCCGACAACTGGTGATAGTCTTTTTCCGAAGACTTGAGCGGTGCATCAACGGGTCGAAGTGACAATCACTTCGACCCGTCTGTTTTGCTGACGCCCCTCTTCGGTCTGGTTGGTGGCGCGGGGTGCGAGAAAGCCCACGCCTTTGGCGGCCACGCGGTTGCTGTCCACGCCGAAACGCTCGATCAGGGCCTCGGCCACGGCTTCGGCCCTGCGCTCGGAAAGGGCTATGTTTGCGGTGAGGCTTCCCGAGGCGTCGGTATGCCCCACCAGGGCGATGGTCCCGTCGGGATTGGCCTCGAGCCAGGCGGCCACCGCGGCAAGCGAGGCATAGTCCCCTTGGGTCAGCGAGGCCGCACCGCTGGCAAAGACAAGATCGTCAAGCACGGCCGAGCCTACGTCGTCCAGGGCCGCGGCAATCGCGCCTGACTGCCGCGGCACAACATCGCGACCGTTGGAGGGCTTGGGCTGGTCCAGATCGACTGCGGTTTCCTCGGGGGCGTCGGGCAGGGGCGAGCTGGTCACCCGTGTGATCTGGACATAGGCCGCGTTGGCGCTGCGGCTGACCAGGACCGACACGGCTTCGCCATCCCGCTCGGCCGAGAAGAAACGGAAGTCGCCAAGATCGACGTGCATATCGGGCTCGGGGATGACGTCGGTCCCGAAGCGGAAGTCGAACCCGCCGCAGGTCCGCGCCTCGCATTCAAAGACAGCCTTGTAGCCCGCCGCCAGCACCTGCTCGCGCAGTGGGGCCAGAACCGCGAGCGTGGTCATCCCGGGCGCGTCCAGCTGGAAGGCCCGCTGATCGAGTGCCCCCTCGAAGGTGCGCGACGGAACGATGGTGCCGTTGAAGGCGCCGGTGGGCAGCGCGTAGCTGCCGGGAAGCTCGGAACGCGTTTCCTCGCTTATGACCTTGGCTGGAAGATCAAGGGTCAAGGCAGCCGCAGGACCCGAGAGGGCGGCGGAGGTGACAAGGAGGATGATGGATGCCTTAGGCACTGCCCGGGTCGCTTTCCGCGATCATTTCGCTCGGTAGTGGTACTGTCCCACAGTTTCCATCCCAAGGCGAGTGTAGAGCGCGCGGGCGGCAGCGTTTTGCTGGGTCACTACAAGAGAAAGCCGCCTGGCGCCTTCTTCCGCAGCCCAGTTCGCCGCGGCGTGGAGAAGCGTTCGCCCGGCCCCGTGGCGCCGACAGTCGGGGCGGACTTCCAGCGCATGCAGCATCGCCTCGGCCCCGTGGCAGGCAACGAACGTCACCCCGACCGGCCGGTCACCGACGCGGGCGAGAATGGCGGCCTTCGGGCCTTCCACCCGGTCCATGACGTTCAGGCGGGCCGGACCGATGCCCCCTTCGGCCCAGATCGACCGTGCGATCTCCAGGGGCGGCCAGTGTGGGAAGGCCGAAAGCGGGGGCAACTCGGCCCGAAGCTGGGCCACCGGCGCGGCGTAGGCGACCACCGGGTCAACGATATGCCAGCCGGCGGAGGCCAGGGCGGCGTCGAGCGCTGTGTCGCTTTGACGGATCAGCACAATGGGCGTGGTCATCGCGGCAATGGCGGCGTCTAGGTCGGCTGCGGTGAAGTCGCCCTGGAGGCTGGCCGCGGAGACGCGCTTTCCGCCGCCCGCACCGTCGCGCAGGGTGAACGGGCCAAGCGGCCAGCGGCGCAGGGGCGGCCAGGTTGCCTCCATCACTTCGGAAAGCTGTTCCGGCGTCATCCGAAGAGCCGGGTCAGCTTGACCATGGCTTCGGCCAGCCGCCCGGCATCGCTGCCGCGGATCACCAGATTGGTGCCATGCGCGCCGTTCTGGATGAACGGGTAGGAGCCCATGGACAGATCGGGGAACTCTGCGGCGAGCGCCCCGAAATCGGTGGCGATCTCGCCTTCGCCCCGCTCGACCCGGAACGATTGCGACAGAAGCGGCGGGCCGCCGGTCAGTTGGGGCAGGACGCTGGCCACCATCGCCTGAAAGATGCCGGGGACGCCCGCCATGACATGGACATTGCCGATCGTGAAACCCGGCGCGGTCGACACCGGATTGTCGATCAGCGTGGCCCCATCCGGAATCCGCGCCATACGCTGGCGGGCTTCGTTGAACGGCATCCCCGACCGGTCGTAATGCGCCTTGAGAAGCGCCATCGCATCGGCGCGGTGGCCGATCCTGACCCGCATCGCCTGTGCGACTGCATCAGCGGTGATATCGTCATGGGTGGGGCCAATCCCGCCGCTGGTGAAGAGGTGGGTGTAGCGGGTGGAAAGCGCCCGGACGGCTTCCGCAATCTCCTCATGCACGTCGGCGACGATGCGCACCTCGCGGAGCGCAATGCCGACGCGGGTCAGCTCGCCGGCCAGGAAGTGCATGTTGGAATCGCGGGTACGGCCGGAAAGGATTTCGTCGCCGATCACCAGCATGGCCGCCGTCGGGTTGGTCATCGCCGCTCTCCCTCATTTGATGCGGGTATACCCCCGCGCCACGGCGTTTCAAACCCCGCCCTCTGGCCAATTCCGCGCGCGGCTCTTATGTAGGCGCCAAGGAGACGGCTTTGGACGAACTGCGCGCCCGCATCACCAAGGACGGCATCCGCATCTACGAGGATGCGGATTTTGCGGGCATGCGCGTGGCCGGCCGGGTGGCCGCCGAGATCCTGGATGCGGTCGCGGCTCTGGTGGTACCGGGTGCGACGACCGGTACGATTGATGACTTCATTACCGATGAGATCAGGCGCCGGGGCGTGACCTCGGCCACCATCGGCTACAAGGGCTACAAGCACGCGTCGTGCATCAGCGTGAACCATGTCGTCTGCCACGGGATACCGGGGCCGAAAGTGCTGATGGATGGCGACATCCTGAACGTGGATGTGACAGTGATCGTCGATGGCTGGTTCGGGGATTCGAGCCGGATGTATGTGGCAGGCCAGCTGGCGCGGAAGGCCGAGCGGCTTATCGAGGTCACCTACCAAGGCCTGATGCGCGGGATCGAGGCCGTGCGGCCGGGAAACACGTTCGGCGACATCGGGCACGCGATCCAGTCTTTCGTCGAAGCCAACCGGATGTCGGTGGTGCGCGACTTCTGCGGCCATGGGCTGGGCCGGGTGTTCCACGCTCCGCCGAATGTGCTGCACTACGGCCGCCCCGGTTCGGGGCCAGTGCTGGAGGAAGGCATGTTCTTCACGATCGAGCCGATGGTCAATCTTGGCCGGCCCGAGACGAAGGTCCTGGCGGACGATTGGACCGCGGTGACCCGGGACAAGTCGCTCTCGGCGCAGTTCGAGCATTCGGTGGGCGTGACGGCCACGGGCTGCGAGATCTTTACTTTGTCCCCGGCAGGCAAGTTCCACCCGACCTGGGGGTAAGCCTTTCGGGACGCCTCCTCGTTCGACTTCGTCTCCTCGTCGGAGCGTGCCCTAGCGAGGAGTGACGAAGTCATCGACGAGCGGCCCGTCAGATGCCGGCATACCACTCATATCCGCGGTCGGCCCAGTAGCTGCCCCGCCCGAAGCCGAGGCTGGCAAAGCTGTCGGTCAGTTCGATGGTATGGACATACTTCGCCATCTTGTAGCCGAGCTGCCTTTCGACCCTGAGGCGCAGGGGCGCACCGTTTGCCACCGGAAGAGGCGCGCCGTTCATGGCGTAGGCGAGGATCGTTTGCGGGTGGTAGGCGTCGATCAGATCGATGCTTTCATAGTAGAAGACTTCGCCCGACAGGCTGCGCTCGATGGCGTCGAAGCAGTGGAAGACGGCGTATCGGGCGGTGACTTTGGGCTTTGCCTGGTTCAGGACCGTGCCGAGAGGCACGCCCTGCCATTTGGCGATGCAGCTCCAGCCTTCGACGCAGTCATGGCGGGTGATCTGGGTGCGGGATGGCAGCGCGGTCAGGTCGGCGAGCGACAGCGACACTGGCGTTTCGACCATTCCGGTGACGGTCAGGCGGTAGTCGCGGAAGGCCGTCTCGGCCATCCGTCGGTATTCGGCGCCGTCGGGGTCGGTCGAGCCGTTGGGCCGCATGCCCTGGCGGATGTCGGCCTCGGTGAACTCGGGCGCGAGACTGTCGCCGATCAGGGTGCGCTGTGCGGCTTTGGTCAAGCCTTCGTGGCTGGCGAAGATGCTGCGGAGGGTGCTGTCGCTTTCGGTCGCGCTGTCGAAGACCTTGCAACCGGAGAGGGCCAGCGCGGCGCTGCCGAGCAGGAGTTTGCGGCGGTCAAGCATCGTTCTTCTCCTTGTCGGTGCGATACCAGCCGGTCAGGATCGACCGCATCTCGTTCAGGGGACCGGCGAGCAGGATCATCGCCATATGGACGGCGAAGAAGCCCAGAAGCGCCACCATGGTCAGGAAGTGGATCGTCCGCGCGGTCTGGCGGCCGCCGAAGAGGTCAAGAAGCCAGGGGGCAGCGGCGTTGAAGCCGGGGGACATGGAAAGGCCAGTCAGGATCATCAGCGGCAGCGCCAGGAAAAGGACGGACGCATAGGCAAGCTTCTGCAGAACGTTGTAGTCCGCCGTGTGGTGGAACCGCAGCCGCGCGTGGTCCATCAGATCGCGCGGCAGGGCACGGAGGTCGGCCAAAGTGGGGATCAGCTGGCGCAGGTGGCCGTTCAGGGCGGACGCGATCAGCCAGACCGTCAGTGTGATCACCAGCACCCAGGCGAAGAAGAAATGGATCACCCGCCCCGTCGCGAGGCTGGTCTTCGAGGGAATCGTCAGTGCCGCGGGAAAGGCCCGGACCTCGCCACCCGAGACGCCGAGGATGCCGGTCGTGTCGAACTTGGCCCCGAAGACTTGGGTCACGCCGCGGAGATCGCCGTCCACCTCGCGGGCGCCGATCGCCAGGATCGAGTTGTCGTACTCGAACCCCGATTCCTGCCCGATGTGAAGGCTTGGGAAGGCGTTGAAGATCTGGAGGCCCGTCAACATCAGGAAGAAAAGACTGATGGCCCAGATCCAGTGCGTGATCCGGGTGATCAGCCTTTGGCGGTAGACAAGTGGCCCGTTTGGCATGGCGCCCCCCTTCGGTTCTGCCCGAAGCTACGGGTCACCCGGCGGAAAGTTTCACCT
>NZ_JBOFBI010000033.1:0-6224 GCF_051645465.1 Tabrizicola sp.
GCGCATGAGGTGCCGGAGGCGGCGAAGAACCCCCTTGACGGCCCCATGCCACGGCTGTAACCCCCGCGCCAATGGCTAGGTAGCTCAGCTGGTTAGAGCACACGACTCATAATCGTGGGGTCGAGGGTTCGAGTCCCTCCCTCGCCACCAACAAAGTTCACAATATGCTGGAATGACTGAGATAACGGGCCTTGCCTAGCGGCTGATCCACCGTTTTTCGTACCAGAACGGTCTTGCAAACCGAAAAACGATCCTCGCGGCCCGCATGGTGCAGTCCACGCAACCCTGCTCTTCTGTCGGAAAGCAGGACGCGATAGTGCAAGTGATTCCCGATGCGGTCTCTGCTCCACCAATGATATCGCCTAATTTATTGTTTTAAAAACATAATCCACTTATCTTACGTCTTGCCAAGATTTCTTCCATCATCCCATTTTGGGATCAGGTGCCCGGTTGGTCGGCAAGCTCTTTCGACCCGACGTCATGACAACGAGCTCGCTAGGTTTGAGCCTCATTGGATCGGCTACCCAGCTCCCTCCCGTTCCGAGGCAACGGGTTGGACATAGTTGACGGGACTGGTGCAGGAAGTACCGAACTGCTGGTTGCGGTCATTCCAAGGAGACCTGTCGCTGCAACGCAACATTCCATTACTGGTCATCTGAAGGACGGCCCGTGCTGCGCTGCAGCTTCCCATAAGGCAGCCTTGAGCGTTTCCTCCAAGACCATATGGCCCTAGGCGCACTTGCCCATCAGATCGGAACGCAAGCAAAGCATGTCAGCGCTAGGCCGGAGAAGCTCGGGATCGAGCCTATCCCATTGCCGGCGCGCTACAACAAAATCCACAGGAGGGGCATTGTCGAGCGGGGTCTCTGTGCGCACATTGAAAACGATCTTCTATGACGAGCAGTCCAGCACAGCAGACTTTAGATCAAGCCCAGATTTCCTTTCGAGCTCAATCCATTATCAGAGCCACAACGACGCCATGATCATGCCTTAAGCTTGTCTTACGTTTTTGGTCTAGAATCGAAGATTGTCGTGGTGCTGATCGGTCTACACCGAGAGATTAGTTGAAAGGGTGAAAATGCGGTGGCTTGACCAGCTGAAGGGTATGCTTGGCGGCACGGCACAAACCACCACCCCATCTCTCCAGCCCAGGCGGCCCGCGGCAAGCACCCCGAAGCCGATCCCCCTAGAACAGATGAGCGTGCGGTCGCTGGTTGATGGAGATCTTTGCCGCATGAACGGCACCTTTCCAGGTCTGGGCGACGCTGCCGTTCACTACGTGCTGGATGGCGGGTCACGCGACGTGCTTGACCGATTGGCTGTGTCCGGCGCGGGCAAGCGGATCGAAGCCCAGGGCGCAAGCGCGCATTCGCAATCCGTCACTCTGGGCCGCTACTTTGTTCTGGGCATGATGCTGAGCCCCGAACCCGACCTTTGCGCGCGCTATACCGAGGTGCTGAACGCAAGCCTTGCCAGGGGGTATGTCCGGCCCTCTGCCTTGCCTGGCGTGCCGCTGCCCCTGCAGGACTACCTGAACAATCTTCTTTATGGCATTCACCATCTGACCACGACCGAACTGCTGGAGCGCTTCAAATCCAGCTTCCGGGCCGACGCGCTTTTGCCGTTCGCGCGGCAGTTCGGGGCCAAGACCGCCGACCTTCTGGTCGCGCTCTACAACGATCCGCAGACCCGCTATTCCTCATACTCGATCGCAAAGGTGCGGGAACGGCTGGACCGCAAGCCGCTCCTCCTTGCCGATCCTGCTGCGCTTGGCATTGCCGCCGCACGGCTGGGCGAGGCTGGCCGGATCAGCCTTGTGAACGATGTGGTCGCCTACAAGCTTGCCACCGAAGAGCCGGGGCTTGGCCTGGTCATGGACCTGGCCGGGAACAACCTCAAAGCCGTCCGCGAGGCGACGGCAAAGGCCGTGGCAACCATCGACCCCGCCCTGCGCGAGGCCGAGGCGCTGAAGCGCCTGAAAGCCGGCGATGCCACGATGCGCGAGGCAATGGCGGGGCTCCTCCTCTCGCTTGGCACCCCCACGGCACGGGCAGCGCTTGAGGCGCACTTGCCTGGCGAACGCGCCGCCGCCGTACGCGCGGTGATCGAGAGGCTGACCAAGGGCGAGGCGCTGCGATCAGGGGCTACGGATGCGGATGACGAAACCGGCTATGTCGCGCTTGGCGGCGTGCGGGTCGCGGTGCCGCCGGTCCGGCCCTTGCGATCGCACGACGGTACGAAACTTGGCGCCGACGACACTGACGCGCTGCGAGCGATCTTCGATGGCCATCTGGCGCAGCTGCAGGCCGAAGAAGCGACCCGCCTGGCGCGCTATCCCAATGCGTCACCGAAGACGATGCCGAAACCCGAGTCCGTGGCCTCGCTCACGGCCTTCCTGAACGGCGCCTGGGACGACCTAGGCTGGCGGTCCGACCATATCTTCCGCCGCTTCGCCAACGAAGGCGGGGGCAAGGCCTGGACCGAGCGGGCGCTGGAGCGGCTGTCGCAAGAGGCAGGCTTGCGCTTTGCGCTGTGCGTGGACAACTATCTTGACACGCTCCTGGCCGGCTACCGCCCGAATTCCGTCTCGGCCGGCGTCATTGCCGATTATGCTGCAGCGCCCGAGGGCGATCTGCGCCAGGTGATGCGCCTGATCGGCGAACATCGCCTTACCGTCCGCCATGGCACGTCCGCCGAGGGATCGACCGCCTTCCTGACCGGGCGGATCAGGCAAGACCGCTACGACCGCAATGACTGGCTGCGTGCCTTCCCGGCCGGTTTCCTTTGGCCCTGGATAGCCGGTCACTTGGCCGTATTGGAAGATGCCCTTAGACCGGCGCAGCTGGTGGGATCGACTGACCTGACCAAAGTGATCGCGGTGCTTAGGGTCCTTCCTGCCACGCCGGAGCGCCTGGTCGCGCCGCTTCTTGACCATGCGACAAGTACCAGCCGCGATGGCCGGGCCGAGGCGCGGACGCTGCTGGCCGATCTGCCAAAACTTGATGACCACCTCGCCGACATGCTGGCTGACAAGCGTCAGGCCGTCCGCGCGGTCGTCGCCGACTGGCTGGCCGACCGCCGGGCCAAGGCGGTGATCCCCCGGCTGGAAAAGGCGCTGGCGAAGGAGACCGCGGCCAAGCCCCGCGCCGCCATGCTGGGTGCGCTTCGCCGCCTGGGCGGAAACCTTGAACCCTTCGTTGGCGAGACGGTCCTGAACCGCGCCGCGGCCGAGGGGATCAAGAAGGCCGATTTCGGCCTGGTCGCCTGGATGGATTTCAAGGCAATGCCGCCCCTGACCTGGCGCAGCGGCGCGCCCGTCCCGCGCGACACTCAGATGTTCTGGCTTTACCAGGCCCTGCGCCTGAAAGCCCCCCGCGACGCCGAGATGTTCGCGGTCTACCTTGACCAGTGCGACCCCTCGCAGGCCCAAGCCTTCTCGGACTGGGCGTTCAACGCCTGGATCGACCGTGCCGAATTTGACGCCCCGCTCCGCGTGACGTGGGAGAACAAGGACCCGTGGCAGGGGATGCCGAAGTCGATCGAATCGAAGGGGATCCTGGCGCTTGGTATTGCGGCGGACGGACGGCATGCCGCGCGCCGCGTGCGGGCCTTCCTGAAGAAGCACGGCCAGCAATCGCAGCACTGCGCCGCGCTGATCGAGCTTCTGGCCGCCAAGGGCGATCCGGCAAGCCTGCAGGTCGTGCTGGCGGCGGCGACGCGCATCAAGCAGAAGTCGCTGCAAAAGCTGTCCGGCGATCTGGTGGCTGGCATCGCCGAAGACCGCGGCTGGACGCCCGAGGAACTGGCCGACCGCACCGTCCCCGACTGCGGGCTGGACGAAGACGGCGGCGCCGACCTGCCGCTGGGTCGGGGTCGCCCGGACTGCCGCATGGTGCTGAACGATGCGCTGGAACTGGTGCTGCTGAACGGTGCGGGCCAGCCGGTGAAAAGCTTCCCCGCCGTTGACACGCCCGAGACGACCGAGTCGAAAAGCCTCTGGGCCGCCACAAAGAAAGAGCTCGCCGCGACGGTCGAGATGCAGGCCGGGCGCCTGAACGATGCGATGATCGCGGGGCGGACTTGGGCCCTGACCGACTGGCAGCGCGATACGCTTGGCCACCCGATCATGGCGGCGCTGGCCTGTCAGCTGGTCTGGCAGGGCCTGGGCGAGGACGACCAGCCGCTGGCCACCTTCCGCCCGCTTACCGGCGGTGGCGCGATGGGACCGCTAGGCGACCGGATCACGCTTGACGGGGTCCTCCGCGTCCGTCTTGCACATGGCGCGCTTCTGACCGACGCGGACACCTCCGCCTGGGAGGCGTTTGTCAAACCGCGCCGGACCAAGCCGCCGATCACCCAGTTCGGCCGCCCGGCCCGGCGGCTGCACCCCGACATGGCCACACATACGCAGATCGCCGACCGCGAAGGCTGGGTCACCGACACCTTCACCATCCGCGGCATCGCCAAGCGTCTGGGCTATGACCGGGGCGAGATCGTCGACAGCGGCGGCTTCAGCACCTATGTCCGCCGGTTCGCCAGCGCCGGGTACGAGGCCGTGCTGACCTTCAGCGGCAGCGGCGTGCCGGAGGAGAACCTGCCCGCCTCGCCCCTGCATGTCAGCTTCCGCCCGATTGGCGGACGGGGCGAATTGCCCCTGGGCAAGGTGCCCCCGGTCCTTCTGTCCGAGGGCTGGAACGACTATCACGACCTCGCCGCCAAAGGCCGCTATGATCCGAATTGGCTGAAGCTGATGCCTTTCATGTAGCGGCAAGGATGGTGGCGATGACCCGGTCCGGGTCCTGCCACCAGTCCTTCAGCGGCACGGTCACCACGCGCCAGCCCGCCCGCTCCAGCAGGCTGGCCCGGGCAAGCAAAAGCTCGTCCAGCCCGCCCTCGCGATAGCGCAGCGCACTGTCCAGAAGGACCGCCGTCTGGTGCCGGTCGGCCCCCGGCGCGCGCAGTGCCAGATCGACGGTGAAGCTCGACAGACCCAAGCCCTCGCGCACCTCGATCCCCGCTGTACGCAACCGGTCGGCAATCTGCGACCGGGCGACATCCAGCGCCGACCCCTCGGCCCGCTCGGCCGCCGACGAGATTCGCCTCAGCGCGATCCGCGCCCCCGCCTCGTCGCCGACCGACAGGGTTTCGGCATAGCGCAGGAAGGTCTTCAGCGTGTTGGCCCCAAGGTTGTAGTCGTTGGTGATCGCATCCGACGTGATCGACGACACGATGACCATGTTTTCCTTGGCGCGCGAGAAGATCACATTCAGCCGCCGCTCGCCGCCCATCTTGTTGATCGGGCCAAAGTTCATCCGCATCTTGCCGGAATGGTCGGGCGCATAGCAGATCGACAGGATGATCACGTCACGCTCGTCGCCCTGGACGTTCTCCAGGTTCTTCACAAATAGCCCGATGAATTCGCCGTCCTCGGTCCGGTCGCGTTCCTGCTCCAGCTGGCGGGAAAACGCGGCGTCTTCCAGCGCCAGCGCCGCCAGCGCGGCTTCGATCTCGGCCTGCTGCGCCTCCGAAAAGGCCACGATGCCGAAGGTCTTGCCGCTGCCCTCGGCCAGAAGGTCGCGCAGAAGCCGGGCGATATACACCGCCTCCTGCATGTTGCGACGGGTGGAGTAAAGCCCGTGTGGCAGATGGTGGAAACTCACGGGGCGGGCGCGCAGCTCGGCTGCTGCAAGCGGCGGCTTGGTCGGATCGGGCACGGTGATCGGCGGTTTCGGCAGCAGCCGGTAGGTGGACGGAATGGTCAACAGCCGCTCGCGGTAGAAGGCGGCGTTGGAAAAACCGATCAGCTCTTCTGCACGCGATCGGTAATGCCAGCTTAGCATCACCGACGACAGCCGCTCGCCCGCCAGCGCAAGGAAGGAATCCTGCGCCAGTTCGAAATCGGGGTCCTCGTTTTCGGCATCGAAATCCTCGTCCGCCGCACTGGCGCCGAAGAAGTTGGTGGGTGGCAGCTGCTTTTCGTCACCGACGACAATCACCTGCGGCGCGCGAACGAGCGTCGGAATCGCATCCTCGACCGGGATCTGGCTGGCTTCATCGAAGATCACGACGTCGAAGATCGCGCGGTCAAGTGGCAGGATATCGGCGACGGATAGCGGGCTCATCAGCCAGATCGGCTTGAGGTCGGGCAAAAGCGCACCCGCCGGGCCATCCAGCAGTTCGCGGATCGACCGGTAGGCGCGGGTCTTACCAAACTCATGCTCCAA
>NZ_JBOFBI010000034.1:0-22232 GCF_051645465.1 Tabrizicola sp.
GAAGATAGCGCAGGCACGCGTCCAGGAACGGGAGGCCCGTTTCGCTTTGCGCCCAGGCCTTTAGCCGGGAGGCGTCGGCTTCCCGGGGGCGGGTGATGGCCAGGGGGTGCAGGTCGCGGTGTTCGATCGACGGTTCGTCTTCCAGCTTCTGGATGAAGTGGTCGCGCCAGGCCACGCGGGACTGGAAGCTTGCCAGCGACCCGCCCCAGCGCCCGCCGGGTCGTTCGGCTTGCCGGGAGGCGGTCGCCTGAACAACCTCGCGGATCGAAAGCGTGCCCCAGGCGAGATGCGGCGACAGGCGCGAACAGGTACGCTCGGCAGATAGCGGAGAGGACAATGCGGTACGGTAGGGTTCGCCCCGCCGGGCGAGGAAGCTGTCCAGAAGCTCGATCCCACGGGCGCGACCGCCTAGCTGGCGGTGGGGGCAGGGGTCGTCGGCCAGTTTGAGGCCTCGGGCCGTGGGGATGAGGCCGGGCTCGACACCCTCGAGCGGCATTGCGATGGGGGGCGGAAGGACGGGTCCCGCGACGAACGCATCCCGCTGGGAGGACCACCCGTCCCGCCCATGAAGTCGCCTGACTACGCCCGACTGCGGCAGTTCGGTCCAGGCGATCCCGGCGCCCCTGACCCAGGCCAAAACCCGCTGGTCGCGGGCGTAGGTCCAGAGATTGCCGGTTTCCTCATGGCTGACGATCTGGCCGATCCGGTGCTGGCGGCAAAGACGTTCAAGCACTTCGACCGCGTCCCCGATCCGAACGACAAGCGGCAGCCCGATGGCCCCGAGCGCCAGACGCAAATCCTCAAGGCTTTCGGCCACGAATTCCCATTGCCGGGCCGATGAGTCGGGAGCCGCCCAGAGCTCAGGCTCCACGATGTAGACCGGCAAAACCGGCCCGACCCCCGCGGCGAGGGCCAGCGCTGGGTGGTCGTGGACGCGCAGATCGCGCTTCAGCCAGACGAGAACATTCATGGAACAAAGATGTAGCGTCGGGGACAGATTCGTAAAGCGGCAAAAGACTGTTGCCGGGCTGGCCCTTGCGCCCGCGGCGAAGCACCGTAGCTTCAGATGAAAGGAGCCCCGCATGCCCGATCCGCAAAAGGCCGTTCGTTTGGCCGACTACCAGCCCTACACGCATTGCGTCGACAGCGTCGACCTGACCTTCCGCCTTGTGCCGGAGGCCACCCGCGTGACGGCCCGGCTGACACTGCGGCCGAACCCCGAGCGGACGGGGCGTAATGCCCTGAGGCTGGATGGCGAGGGGTTGAAGCTTCTCTCCTGCACGGTTGACGGCAAGCCGGTCAAGCCGGAGATTGACGCTGAAAGCCTTACTATCCCGGCCAAAAGCCTGCCTGCCGGGGCTTTCACCCTGGAAACCGTAGTCGAAATCGCGCCCGACGCCAATACCGCGCTCGAGGGGCTTTACATGTCCAAGGGCATGTACTGCACCCAGTGCGAAGCGGAGGGGTTCCGCAAGATCACCTACTACCCGGACCGCCCCGATGTGATGTCGCGTTTCAGGGTTAGGATCGAAAGCGACCTGCCGGTGCTGTTGTCGAACGGCAATCCTGTCGGGCGAGGCAAGGGTCAGGCGGAATGGGATGACCCTTGGCCGAAGCCCGCCTATCTTTTCGCGCTGGTCGCGGGTGACCTGAAAGCCCATTCATCGACATTCGTCACGGTGTCGGGCCGGAAGGTCGACCTCAACATCTGGGTCCGCCCCGGTGACGAAGACCGCTGCGCCTATGCGATGGACAGCCTGATCCGGTCGATGAAATGGGAGGAGGAGGTCTACGGACGGGAATACGACCTTGACGTCTTCAACATCGTCGCGGTCGATGATTTCAACATGGGCGCGATGGAGAACAAGGGGCTGAACGTCTTCAACTCCCGCTATGTCCTCGCGAGCCCCGAAACCGCGACCGATGACGATTTCGCAAGGATCGAGGCGATCATCGCGCATGAGTACTTCCACAACTGGACCGGCAACCGGATCACCTGCCGCGACTGGTTCCAGCTTTGCCTGAAGGAAGGCCTGACTGTCTTCCGCGACCACCAGTTTTCCGGCGACATGCGGTCAGCTGCCGTGCGGCGGATCGAGGATGTCGTAGCGCTCCGCGCCCGCCAGTTCCGTGAGGATGCCGGCCCCCTGGCGCACCCGGTGCGGCCCGAGAGCTTTGTGGAGATCAACAACTTCTACACCGCGACCGTCTACGAGAAGGGTGCCGAGGTGATCGGCATGCTGAAGACGCTGGTCGGCGATGCAGGGTACAAGCGCGCCTTGGATCTTTACTTCGATCGCCATGATGGCGATGCCGCCACGATCGAGGATTGGCTTCAGGTCTTCGAAGATGCCACAGGGCGCGACCTGTCACAGTTCAAGCTATGGTATTCGCAGGCCGGAACGCCGCAGCTGAAGGTCGCTGATGACTGGAAGGACGGCGTCTACACGCTCACCTTCACGCAAGCGAACCCGCCGACCCCCGGTCAGCCCAAGAAAGACCCGAAGGTCATTCCGATCAACGTGGGTCTTCTAAACCCGAATGGCGACGAGGTCGTGCCGACGATCATGCTGGAGATGACGCGGGCCAAACAGAGCTTCCGGTTCGAGGGGCTGGCGGCCAGGCCGATCCCGTCAATTCTGCGCGGGTTCTCTGCGCCTGTGGTCCTGGACCGCAAGGGTCTGGCCGAAGAGCGAGCCTTCCTTCTGGCCCATGACACTGATCCCTTCAACCGATGGGAGGCGGGCCGGGCGCTCGCCAAGGATGTGCTGGCCGAAATGGCGCTGAAGGGGGCGCCGCCGCCACCGGCCTTCCTGGATGCGATGGCCTCTGTGGTTTTTGATGAAAGCCTTGATCCGGCGTTCCGTGCACTCTGCCTGCGGCTGCCGGGAGAGGATGATCTGGCGCAGACAATCCACGCCATGGGCCGGATTCCGGACCCCGCCAAGATCCATGCCGCACGGCGCGAGATGGCAGGCGCGCTGGCCATCCGGCTTGGGGATGGCCTGCAACGGTTGTACAAGGACCTTGACGACAGCGCCCCGTTCTCGCCGTCCGCTGAGCAGGCCGGGCGCCGCGCTCTGAAGATGTCAGCTCTGGGGCTTTTGACCCGGCGTGATGGCGGCAAGCTCGCGGCCAGCGCATTCGCCCGCGCCCGCAGCATGACCGAAGAGATCGGGGCGCTTTCGGCACTTCTGGATGTCCGCGAGGGGCAGGCCGAGCTTGCCGCGTTCGCGGCGCGCTGGCGCCGGGATGCTAACGTGATGGACAAGTGGTATGGCCTGCAGATCATGAACGCCGAGCCCAGTGAGGCCGCGGCCGTTACCACCCGCCTAACTGAAACGCCCGCTTTCGACTGGAAGAACCCCAACCGGTTCCGGTCGGTGATCGGCGCGCTTGCGGCGAACCATGCGGGCTTCCACCACCAGTCAGGCGCAGGCTATAGGACCGTCGCAGACTGGCTGATCAAGCTTGACCCTCTGAACCCACAGACGGCGGCCCGCGTCTCGACGGCTTTCGAGACCTGGCCGCGCTATGACGCCGCCCGGCGAAAGCTGGCGCGCGCCGAGCTTGACCGGATTCTCGCCGCGCCGGGACTAAGTGGCGATCTGCGAGAGATGGTGGAACGCATGATCGCTGCGAGGTAAAGCATGCCGCAGTTGACGGGTTTGCGGTGACCGTGGCACCTTTTCTCGGGACAGTTTTGGAGTGACGCGATGCCTTACGTGATAGCGCTTTTGGGGATTGTAGTTGGAGCATATTTCTGGATTCAGCGTGCCAGAATGGCGGCTGAAGCAACGAATGAACTGGTCGGCGTTGCGCAGGACGTGATGGCTGCGGCCCGGCGGTTCGGTTTTCGCCGCAAGCACAACCTTCATCCGGTGGAATCGCTGGAAGACCCGGATGTTGCCATCGCCGGGGCCGGGATTGCCTTTCTGGAAATGGGTGGTCTGCCGACGGCCGAGCAGCAGGACAAGCTGATCGTCAGCCTGCAGACTCATCTGGGACAAAGCCACAACAAGGCCGAGGAAGCCGTGATCCTGGGCCGCTGGCTGGTCGCCGAAAGTGGTGGCGCGGTGCAGGGGCTGGAACGGCTGACGCGGCGGCTTTACAAGCTGCGGGGGCGCGAGACCTTTGAGCCGCTGATGGCGGTTCTGAAGGATGTGGCGGCGGCAGGACGCGATGGCGCACTGGCGACCCGCCAGCGAGAGGCGCTCGAAGAGATAGCGGTCCTTTACCGGATCACCTGACCCCGGTCACTCGACCTGGCAATAGGGCTGCTGGCTGGTCCAGGCCGACATGGCGCTGCGCTTTTCGTTGCTGCGCAAAGGGGCCCAGTCCCGACCGATGCCGCGATTGCCGCCGCCCGCCACAAGCCCGTCCTTCGCGACCTGCGTCGACATGATCTCGACCGCGCAGGCAAGGTTTGCCTTGCCGTCCTTCAGCGCGACAACCGAGGTCGCTTCGCAGCCGTAATAGCCTGCCGAGCGGGGAGAAATCTGCATCAGGCCAATCCAGCGCCCACCGCCGCCCGAGGCCTGCGGGTTCCAGGTGCTTTCATACTTTGCGACTGCGGACAGAAGCCCGGCCCAGAAAGCCCGCCGCTCGTCGACCGAGGCTTCGGCATAGCCCGGACACCAGGTTTCGATGTCCGCAGGCACCCGTTCCGACAGAAGCTGGTCCTTGCTTGACAGCGCCACCAGGGTTGATTCGGTCCACGCCTGGCCTTCGGGATGGTGATCCCACTGCATCGGCGGGGCGACGAAGGCCATTTCTTCGGCAGGCTGAGTCTTGACGCAGGCCACAAGAGAACCAATTGCAAAGAAACCCAAAATCACGCGCATAAGCATAGCGAAGTCACCCGAAAATCACCGCATTTCCCTTTTTTCGCCCTGATCCGAGGTCAATTCTGACCCTAGGGCAGGCGAAAACTGCCCAGAGGGCGAGTCAATGCTAGTTACACCGTCACTTCTGCATGTGAAAACCCGGTCGGGTCGCAGTGAGCAAGAACATGCTTTCGGGCTCCGGTCAGAGGCTGTTGCCAACATGGATCTGCTTGACGGGTTCAAGGCCGACCAGGTGCTTGCCAGGCTGGATGCACCGGTAATGCGGGAGGGTCCGGAAAGGACCGAATGGCAATGCGTTCGTGACGACCATGCCGCCATGGCAGCCGCCGGGGAATGGACCGATCTCCTCGAAGCATTGCGCTACACCGATCAGGAACGGGTGATGGCTTCGGGCGGCCGTCGCGTTGCGCCGCTGATCAGCGAAGGCATGCGAGCTGGCCTGTCTCTGGCGATTTCCAAGGCCGACTGGACGACAGCCAAGGCCGAGCTGGCGGTGCTGGGCTCGGTCTACGAGAAGAATCCGGAAGACTACTGCGCGGCCCAGGTCCTGGCGCAGGCGCATGTTGATCTTGCTGAGGCCAAGCGCGGCCAGACCGCCCTGTCCCAGCTTTCGAACGAAACTCTGGCTGAGACTTCGGCGCACTACAACGCCGCCGAAGACCTTGTAACTCTCTTCGACCCGATCGAAGAAATGTCTCCGCTCCTGGCCGCGACCCGCTATGCGCTGGTCGGCGGGATTGAGGATGGCGGCGCCGTTTGCCGCGAATGGTACGAAGACTGGTGCGATCTCGACCCCGAGGATGCCGCCGCCCACGCGGCCCACGCGGTGAACATGCTGCCCGGCTGGTATGGATCGCTTTCGGCGTTCGAACGCGAAGCGCGCCGCGCGGTGCGGTTGACCGATGGCGTGACTGGCAAGGCTGCCTACGCGATCTATCATCTGACCGCAGCGCGGACTCTGGGCGATCTGTCACCGACAATCGACCACGGCTTCTTCTTCGAGGCTCTGGGCGACTACCAGTCGGCAACCGGTTGCCAGTACCGCGCCAATGTGACCGCAAGCCTCTTGTCCGGGCTGGTGATGGATCTGCGAAATGCCGGCCCCACCATGGCATACCAGCTGACCAAGTCGCGTGCGGCCTTGTCCGATGTGCTCTGGAACCGTCTGCGCGAGATCCAGCTCGACTGCTGGGATCATGGGACCGCAAGCCTCGCTTTCGCCCTGGCCGAGGTCTTTGGCCCGGCCCTGAAGCGCGGCGCCCGTATCGTTCGCCGGGGCGATGGCCTTGGCACGCTGGTGCGGCGGACCTGACGGCACCCCTTGCCCGCCGTTCGCGCCCGGCCTAAACGGACCGGAGCACTCGCGCTTTCGGAGGCATCATGCTGGACCTGACCTATACCGCGCCCACACCCAAGGTGATCGCTGGGGCCAAGGCCGATTGGGAGCTTGTCATCGGTATGGAAATCCATGCCCAGGTCGCCTCGAACGCCAAGCTCTTCTCGGGTGCCTCAACGGCGTTCGGGTCCGAGCCTAATTCGAACGTCTCCTTCGTCGATGCCGCCATGCCGGGCATGCTGCCGGTAATCAACGAGTTCTGCGTCGAGCAGGCGGTGCGGACGGGGCTGGGGCTGAAGGCGCAGATCAACCTGGTCTCGGCCTTCGACCGGAAGAACTACTTCTACCCAGACCTGCCGCAGGGCTACCAGATTTCCCAGCTTTATCATCCGATCGTGGGTGAGGGCGAGGTTATCGTCGAGATGGCCCCAGGCGTTGCGCGCCGCGTGCGGATCGAGCGGATTCATCTTGAACAGGACGCGGGCAAGTCGATCCACGACATGGACCCTGCCTTGAGCTTCGTCGACTTCAATCGCACAGGCGTGGCGCTGATGGAAATCGTCAGCCGCCCCGATATCCGGGGGCCGGAGGAGGCCGCCGCTTATGTCACGAAGCTTCGCCAGATCCTGCGGTATCTCGGGACCTGCGACGGCAACATGCAGAACGGGAACCTTCGGGCTGATGTGAACGTATCAGTCTGCCGTCCGGGCCAGTACGAGAAGTATCAGGAAACCCAGGATTTTTCGCACCTCGGCACGCGGTGCGAGATCAAGAACATGAACTCGATGCGGTTTATTCAGCAGGCCATCGAGTACGAGGCCCGCCGCCAGATCGCCATTCTGGAGGATGGCGGTTCGGTGCACCAGGAAACCCGCCTCTACGACCCCGACAAGGGCGAGACGCGGTCGATGCGGTCGAAGGAAGAGGCGCATGACTATCGCTATTTCCCCGACCCCGACCTTCTGCCGCTGGAAATCGAGCAAGCCTGGGTGGACGGGGTTCAGGCCTCGATGCCGGAACTGCCTGATGCCAAGAAGGCCCGCTTCATGGCGGACTACGGACTGACCGACTATGATGCGAACGTGCTGACCGCCGAGCTGGAGTCGGCCCGCTACTTCGACGAGGTCGCGAAGGGCCGTGACGGCAAGACCGCGGCGAACTGGGTGATCAACGAGCTTTTCGGCCGGCTGAAAAAGGAAGGCCACGACATCACCGAAAGCCCGGTGTCAGCCGGGCAACTGGGCGGAATCATTGATCTTATCGCGACGGGGACGATTTCCGGCAAGATCGCCAAGGACCTGTTCGAGATCGTCTACACCGAAGGTGGCGAGCCTTCTGCAATTGTTGAAGCGCGGGGGATGAAACAGGTCACCGACACCGGCGCCATCGAGAAGGCGGTGGACGAGATCATCGCCGCGAACCCTGAGCAGGTGGAAAAGGCCAAGGCCAATCCAAAGCTCGCGGGTTGGTTCGTGGGACAGGTCATCAAGGCGACGGGCGGCAAGGCGAACCCCGCGGCGGTGAATGCTCTGGTGGCGGCGAAGCTCGGCCTCTAGGCCGGGTGCGGACAAATCTTTTCGAAAAGATTTGCAAAATCCTTCGAAGGATTTTGGCCCCCAGGGCTCGGCCTTCCTCTACCGCTTGGGGGCAGCGCCATGGCCGCTTGCAATATCCTGCGCTGTTGCGCGGCAAGCGCGGTACTGCCGAAAAACCTTGGCGTGATTTGCGGTTGCAGGCAAAATCTCATATCAATCCATTGACCATAACGGGAGAAACCCGATGCAGCGCTTTGAGTTCAAGGTCATTCCGGCCCCGAAACGGGGCGAGAAAGCGCGGGGGGTGAAGACCACCGAAGACCGCTTTGCGCTTGCCCTGACCAATCTCATGAACGCCCTTGGGGCCGAGGGCTGGGACTACGTTCGCGCGGATTCGCTCCCTTGCGAAGAACGGGCGGGCTTTACCGGAACCAAGACGACGTTCCAGAATGTGCTCGTCTTCCGCCGTGCGGTTCCCGACGCCGCCCGCGAAACCGAGCGCCCGGCGGTACGGATTTTCATGCAGGAACCCGCCCCGGCCGCGCCTCGCCTTGGCCCTGCTGAAGCATCGCCTCTCTCAAAAGCCCCGGCGGTCGGACCCGCCAAGCCGGAGCTCGCGGCGGAGTGATCAGCCCGCGGCACGAAGCGCCTGGGGCAGGGCTTCTTCAAGTATATCAAGCGTCTGATCGTCACCAAGGCTGATGCGGATGCACCGATCCAGGGGGGCCACTCCGGGCATTCGGACGAAGACGCCACGTTTGCCCAGTTCGGTCAGCAGGTTCCGCGCGAAGTCCCCGTCGCGGCCGCAGTCGATGGTTACGAAGTTGGTGGCGGAAGGGAGTGGGGCAAGACCGTTCGCCCTGGCGATGGCCGACAGCCGTTCACGTGCGTCAAGCGTGCGCTCTTGAACCGAGCGCAGCCAATCCTGATCGGCAAGGGCTGCGAGCGCGCCCGCCTGCGAGACGCGGGTCATCCCGAAATGATCACGGACTTTGTCAAACGCGATGGCCAGGTCGGGGCTGGTGATCGCATAGCCGACCCTTGCGCCCGCAAGGCCGTAGCCTTTTGAAAACGTGCGCAGCCGGATGACCTGCGGGTGATCGGCCGGGATCGAGGGGACGGTGCCGGGCGGGGAGAGATCAGCGTAAGCCTCATCGAGGATCAGGAGGGTATCTTCCGGAAGGTTCTTTGCCATTTCCTCAATGACTGGCGCGGGGTGATGGCTACCCATCGGATTGTCGGGATTGGCTAAGTAGACGAGCTTAGCGCGGGTCGTTTTCGCGGCGGCGAGGAGGGCTTCGGGGTCTTCGTGGTCGCCCTTGTAGGGCACGCGGGTGAGAGAGCCACCTTGAGCGGCGACGTGGAAGTTGAAGGTCGGGTAGGCGCCAAGCGAGGTCACGACTGGTGTGCCCGGTTCAAGCGTCAGGCGGCAGATCAGGCCGAGGAGGCCGTCGATGCCGGGGCCGATGGCGATATGGGCGGGGCTGATCTGATGGTGGGCCGCAAGCGCCTGTTTCAGGTCATGGTTCTCCGGGTCTCCGTACATCCAGGCCTCGGAGGCGGCGGCCTGCATGGCGGCGACGGCTTTCGGCGAGGGGCCGAAGAGGCTCTCGTTCGCGCCGAGGCGGGCGCGGAAGGGGATGCCGGTCCGGCGTTCAAGGGCCTCGGGGCCGGTGAAGGGGACGGTCGAGGGGAGAAGGGCGGCATGGGGGGTCAGGAAGCGGCTCATCGGGGGAAGCTGCCATGCGAGCGATGGGGCCGCAAGATGCCTCCCGTTGTCCCACGGTGGGACAATAGCGCGTGGTATTGAAAATCAATGGCTTACGGTGTCGTTCAGGAAGCGTTAAGCAATCCGCAGCGCCTTGGTCCGGCAAGGGGGGCCTTCTGCCCCCCTCGTCGCTTCGCTCCTCACCCCCCGAGGATATTTGTAGACGAAGAATGACTAGCCGAGGTCGGAAAGGCGGGCGAGGGCGGCGTTGATCTTCTCCGCTTCATCCTGCCGTGCTTCGAGGTTGGACTGGGCTTCCATCACCACGTCTTCGGGGGCGGATTTCACGAAGTTGGGGTTGTCGAGGCGGCCTTTGAGGCCTCCGATTTCCTTGGCCAGCTTCTCCAGCGCCTTTTGCAGGCGGGATTTTTCCTCGGCGATGTCGATCAGGCCCTGAAGCGGGATCGCGAAGGCGGCGCCTTCGGCGGCGACGGCGATGGAACCTTTCGGGGCGGGGCCTTCGCTGAACTGGTCGATCCGGGCCATGCGGCGGATCAGGACTTCGTTCCGGGTCCAGGCTTCGCGGGCTTGGGGTGTCAGGCTTGTCGCCACGAGGTCGGCCTTGAGGCCCACGGGGACATGGACCTGCGCGCGGGCGGAGCGGATGTCGTCGATCAGGGTGGTGACGAAGGACATTTCCTGCTCGGCGTCCTTGTTGATCTTCTCCTTACCAAATTCTGGCCAGTCGGTGTGGACGAGGAGTTTTTCCTTTTCACCCGTTTGTGCCCAAAGCTCTTCGGTAATGAAAGGCATGAAAGGGTGAAGCAAAATCATTGACTGCCAAAGAACCCACGCGAGGGTCTCTTGGGTTTCAAGCCGCTTCTCAGGGTCGTCCAACAGAGGCTTTGCAAATTCGACGTACCAGTCGCAAACCTTGCCCCACACAAACTTGTAAAGCGCGTCTGAGGCCTGGTCGAAGCGGAAGTCGTCAAGGGCTTGGTTGACCTCGGCGAGGGTTCTTGCGGTCTCGCCGATGATCCAGCGATTTGCTGTAGCGCTGACGCTAATCGACATCCAAGGGCGGATGTGGGTTGTTGCTTCCCACACCCCGTTCATCTCGGCAAAGCGGCAGGCGTTCCAGAGTTTGGTGCCGAAGTTCCGGTAGCCGGCGATGCGCTGGGTGTCGAGTTTCAGGACGCCGCCAAGGCTCGCCATTGCGGCGTTGGCGAAGCGGAGGGCGTCGGCGCCGTATTCGTCGATGATCTCCAACGGGTCGATGACGTTGCCGAGCGACTTCGACATCTTCTTGCCCTTGGCGTCGCGGACGAGGCCGTGGAGGTAGACGGTGTGGAAGGGGATGTCGTTCACGACGGCGAGCTGCATCATCATCATCCGGGCGACCCAGAAGAAGAGGATATCCTGCCCGGTCACGAGGACCGAGGTGGGGAAGTATTTCTGCAGCTCCGGCGTGGGTTCGGGCCAGCCGAGCGTGCCGATGGGCCAGAGGCCGGAGGAGAACCAAGTGTCGAGGACGTCGGGGTCGCGGGTCAAGACTGGATTGTCATTGCCCCAAGCAGCACGTACTTCATGGTGCCACTTACCGACGTCTTCGTCGAAAAGTATGTCCTCCTCCGAAAATCCGCCTGGTCCATAGTATTGCGCGGCGATCTCGCGCACGGCCTCTTGGCTGGAACCACAGAATGCCACAGGGTCACCACCCTGTTCAAACGTGGCCTTTAGCAAGGCACTCCGCGGCAGAATTCGTTTGCCTTCGGCCTGAAGTTTTTCTGCGCGCGCCGTTTCCTCACGACTGTCGGGGTTGTAGAAATGCACGCCCTTTAGCGGCCCTTTCCAGGGGGACGTTTCATCCTTCGCCCGCAGCCTTGGCCCATACCAAACCGGAATCTGATGCCCCCACCAGAGCTGGCGGGAGATGCACCAGGGCTCGATGTTTTCCAGCCAGTGGTAATAGGTCTTCTCGCCCGAGGGCGGCATGATCTTGGTGCGGCCGGTCCGCACCGCCTCGAGCGCGGGTTCGACGATCTTGGCGGTGTCGACGAACCACTGGTCGGTCAGCATCGGCTCGATGACGACCTTGGAGCGGTCGCCGAAGGGCTGCATGATGGGTTTGGCTTCGACGTAAGGTGCGCGCTCCAAATGTTCGGCGCCGGTTTCCTTGTCGACGGACTTCTTGAGGTAGGTGACGGCGAGGCCTTCGGCGGTGATCTGATCGACCACGCGCTTGCGGGCCTCGTACCGGTCGAGGCCGCGGAGGTCGTCGGGGACGAGGTTCAGGGCGTCGATCTCGGATTCCGAGAGGGTGAAGGGCTGCTCGGCGAAACCGGGGGTCGTGTAGCCCCTGGCGACAAGCCAGGCGCGGGACATGCGTTGGGCCACGGCGGCGGCCTCCGCGTAGGGAACGCCATCGGCCCGCATCTGGGCGCGGGTGTCCATCAGGCGGTAGCAGGGGATCTCGGCGCGCTTGGCCACCGCATAGTCGTTGAAGTCATGCGCGCCGGTGATCTTGACGGCCCCGGAGCCGAAGGTCGGGTCGGGGTATTCGTCGGTGATGATCGGGATCAGGCGGCGGTGTTCTTTCGGGCCAACCGGGATTTCGCAGAGTTTTCCGACGATTGGCGCGTAGCGTTCATCCGATGGATGAACCGCGACCGCGCCGTCGCCGAGCATGGTTTCTGGCCTTGTGGTGGCGATGGAGATGTAGTCGCGCGTCTCACGCAGGGTGACGTTGCAGTCCGCGTCCTTCTCGACATACTCGTAGGTCGCACCGCCCGCGAGCGGGTATTTGAAGTGCCACATGTGGCCTGCGACCTCGGTGTTCTCGACCTCCAGATCGCTGATCGCGGTTTCGAAGTGGGGGTCCCAGTTCACCAGGCGCTTGCCGCGGTAGATCAGGCCCTTGTTGTAGAGATCGACGAAGACCTTGATGACGGCGTCGTGGAAGTTCGGGGAGCTTTCGTGGCCGATCCGCGTGTCACCAGGCGCACCCGCCATGGTAAAGGCGTTGCGGTCCCAGTCGCAACTGGCACCGATGCGCTGTAGCTGCTTGATGATGTGTCCGGCGGTGCGTTCCTTGTAGCCCCAGGCATAGTCGAGGAAAGCCTCGCGCCCCATTTCGCGACGGCTTTGATTGCTGGTGGTGGCCAGCTCTTTCTCGACTGCGAGTTGCAGGGCGATGCCAGCATGGTCTTGACCGGGTTGCCAGAGCGTGTCGTCGCCTTTCATCCGATGCCAGCGGGTCAGGATGTCCTGCAGCGTGTTGTTGAAGGCGTGGCCGACATGCAGCGAGCCGTTCACGTTCGGCGGCGGGATCATGATGGAAAAGGCCGGGTGGCCGGGTTTGGCGTTGGCACCTGCACGGAAGGCCTTGGCATCGAGCCAGAGCTTCGATATGCGGGCCTCGGCTTCGGCGGCGTTGAAGGTCTTTTCCATCGGCATGGGCGTGGTCCTTTGCGGCTTTGGGCGGGATAGCGAATGCGGGCGCAAAGGCCAAGGGGGGTGGGAAGATGTCGGGGAATTTCCCATAGGCGCGGGTGGGCCGTGGTGACACGACGTCGGCTAAGGTGGTTGGTTGTTCAGTGGTGTGTAGAGGTAGCGATGAAAGTGTATGTTGAAGAGTTCGGGTCCAGGGGTCAGTTCAATGCGCTGTCCCACTCGGGGTGGGTGATCATTGCGGCGTTCCTGGGCGTGCTGGCCTGCGGTTCATGTCTCGGGGCAATCGCGGCGGGAAGAGACAGCTGGCTTCTGGCGGTGGACGGTACGGCCATCGACGCTGTCGTCCTCGACAAGCACGTGGCAGAGAGCGATCCTGAGCGGCATCGCCCCGCCTCATACTACCTGCAGCTGGCCTACGCCCCGCCGGGTACGGATCGGGTTGAGGTGGAGGATGGGGTCTCTCCCAGCCGCTATGACGCCGTCGATCCGGGGGATCATATGACGATCCGCTATGTGCCCTCGAATCCTGATGTGTTCGAGATCGAACCGGGAGGGCAGACGGGTTCTGAGCGGTTCGGATGGTGGCTTGGCATCGGGAGCGTGATTGGCGCCCTCGGCGCGGCGGTCGGAGCCTGGCTGCGGTGGCGAAACACAGTGCCGGAGACGGTGGCATAGCGATTAGGCCAGCGGCGGGCGCGGTGCAGATATAGGGAACTTGACGGCGTCAGCATTCCGGGTATCTTTTCACTGTAAAGTTTACCTGGAGGCGTGATGGCTGTCGCTTTGACCCGCGCCGCGCTCTGGTTTCTCTGCCTTGCCATTGGTCTGGCCAGTTTCCGCATCCTCTTTCTGGGGATGGAGGAGAGCTTCCCGCACATGAGCAAGCAGTTCAGCCATGCCGCCATATTCTGGACCCATGTTCTGGGGGCAGCGGCGGCGCTGATGTTGATGCCGTTCCAGTTCTGGAAAGGCCTTCGCAACCGGCGCCGGGCACTGCACCGCTGGATCGGCCGCGCGTATGTGCTTGTCGTTCTGGCGGGGGGGCTGTCCGGCCTTTACATGTCGTTCTTTGCGGCCACGGGGCCGGTTGCGGGGGCGGGGTTTTTCATCCTCGCGGTGCTGTGGCTGGCAACGACCTGGATGGCCTATGCAAAGGCGCGCGCCCGCGACTTCGCGGCGCATGAGCGCTGGATGATCCGCTCTGCGGCGCTGACTTTTGCGGCGGTGACGCTGCGGCTCTACATCCCGCTGGGTCAGGTCGCTGGCCTGCCGTTCGATCCGGCTTACACGGTTATCGCCTGGGCCTGCTGGGTTCCGAACCTGATCGCGGTCGAGTGGTGGCTTTGGCGGCGCGGCCGGGCCGATAGCAGATCGCCCGTCGGGGCGGTTTAGTCTGTCGGCTGAGAACGTGGTTTTTGACGGGGTAATGTGGCGGCGCCAATGCGGGACATGACCGAAAAGCCCTACCACCACGGCGACCTGCGTGCTGCCCTTTTGACCGCCGCCGAGGCCGAGCTTTCCGAACGCGGGGTCGAGGGCTTCTCGCTCCGCTCGGTCGCGAAGCGGGCCGGGGTCAGCCATGCCGCGCCCACGCATCACTTTGGCGACGTCGGCGGGCTGTTGACGGCGCTTGCAGCCGAGGGGTTCCGGCGGTTTCAGGCGACGCTTGATGCGCGCGAAACGGGTGCGGTCGATGCGCGGGACCGGGCGGTGCGGGCAGGTCTTGGCTATCTTGACTTCGCAATGGCGCGCCCGGCGCTCTTCCGGCTGATCTTTTCCTCGGCTCGGGCGGATTATGCTGATCCTGAGCTGCTGGCCGCGGCAGAGCATGCCTACCGGCACCTGGTTGATCTGGTGCAAGCGTTGGGGGGCGACGACGCGGATGTGATCTCGCTTTGGGCGGCGAGCCATGGCGTGGCGGACCTTGCGACCGGCAAGAAGCTGCGGACGCTGGCCGGAAAGCCGCCGGAAGAGCGCGAGGCGCTGATCCGGACGGTCTTGCTGCGGTCGCTGCCGGGAGCGGCGGGCTGACGCACCTTAGACCGGCAGCCCCGCGTCGGGTTTGGGTTGGTCCATCACGATCTGGCTTTGCACCCGCGCCACGGCGGGGTTCGGCAGAAGCCGGTGGTGGATGAGCGTGTTGAGCGCGGGCAGATCGGCGCACCAGACGCGGAGGAGGTAGTCGGCCTCGCCCGTCAGGGTCCAGCAGGCGGTGACCTCGGGGAGTGTCGAGACGAGGCGGAGGAAGCCCTTGGCGGCCTCGGGGCTGTGAGCGGCCATCTGGACCTGGACGAAGGCCTGGACTGTGAGGCCAAGCTTCGCGGGAGACAGGCGGGCGTTGTAGCCAGTGATCAGGCCATCTGCCTCAAGCCTCGCGCGGCGGCGGGCGGCTTGGCTGGCCGAGAGGCCGAGGAGGTCGCCAAGCTCTTGCGCGGTGATCTGCGCCCCGGCTTGGACAGCCGCGAGAAGGCGGGAATCGGTTTCGTCGAGCATGCGGGTTACTCGCGTCAGATGGCGCACAGGCGAAGAAAGCACGCAAGAATCCTGGAAATCAAGCTAATTTCCGCGCGGTATTGTCGAGGCCGCTGTGGCATCCTGAAGATGACGCAGTCTGCCCGAAGGAGAACGCCATGGGTCCCTTTCCGCACGATGCCCCGCGATCGGTGATTTCGCCAGAGAACCCGGCGGGCACCGACGGGTTCGAGTTTGTCGAGTTCGCTCATCCCAACCCGGACGAGCTTAGGGCGCTTTTCACCCGCATGGGATACAGCCTGACGGCCCGCCACAAGACCAAGGCGGTCGAGCTTTGGCAGCAGGGCGACATCACCTATGTTCTGAACGACGAGCCCGGCAGCCACGCGCGCCGCTTTGTCGAGGAGCACGGGCCTTGTGCGCCCTCGATGTGCTGGCGGGTGGCCGATGCGGCGCATGCGTTTGCCCATGTGGTTTCGTTGATGGCCGAGCCGTTCGAGGGGCCGGAGAAGACGCTGGACCTGCCCGCGATCAAGGGGATCGGGGGCTCGCTGATCTATTTCACCGACCGCTATGGCGATGCCTCGCCCTATGACGCCGAGTTCGACTGGGTCGCGGCGCCGAAGCCTGAGGGGGTGGGGTTCCACTACCTCGACCACCTCACGCACAACGTCCATCGCGGCAACATGGACAAGTGGTTCGACTTTTATCAGCGCCTCTTCGGGTTTCGGCAGATCCGGTTCTTCGACATCGAGGGCAAGTTCACGGGGCTCCATTCCCGCGCGCTGACCAGCCCCTGCGGGCGCATCCGGATACCGGTGAACGAGGACCGGGGCGAGACCGGGCAGATCGTGGAGTATCTGAAGCGCTACAATGGCGAGGGGATCCAGCATATCGCGGTGGGGTCGGCGGACCTTTACGGCTCGACCGACGCGATTGCGGCAGCGGGGCTGAAGTTCATGCCGAAGCCGCCGATGGCCTATTATGAGCTGTCGAAGACCCGGGTGGTTGGCCACGAAGAGCCGATCGAGCGGATGGCGAAGCATGGGATTCTGATCGACGGGGAAGGTGTGGTGGACGGGGGCGAGACGCGGATTTTGCTGCAGATCTTCTCGAAGACCGTGATCGGGCCGATCTTCTTCGAGTTCATCCAGAGGAAGGGCGATGACGGGTTCGGCGAGGGGAACTTCCGCGCGCTCTTCGAGTCGATCGAGCAGGATCAGATCGACCGTGGGGTATTGAAGGCGAGCTGAGGCGGGGGCACGATTTTTCGGCGAAAAATCGGGGGTTTGTGGAGATCGTGCGATTTACCTTCGGGCCAGTTCGAGCGCTTTGGCGAGGAAGGCCTGGTCGCCGATGTGGTTCATCAGGATCAGCACAAGCCGGGCGTTGAGGGCTTGGCTTTCGGGCTCGGTCAGGCCTTTGTGCGCGGCCAGAAGGGCGGCGTAGGCGCCGTCGGGATCGGGCAGGTTTGGGGTGGTGATCAGGGTCATGGTCAGTCTTTCCAGATCGCGGTCAGGGCATCGGCGATCATTGCTGGTGTGGCCTTAAGCCAGCGGGCGGCGACGATCTGGTCGGGGCGGACGAGGTAGAGGGCGGATGGCGCGCTGCCGAGGTAGCGGTTTTGCAGGTCAGGCGTGACCTCAAGGCTGAGTGCGCGCAGGCCGGCAATGTCAGGGGCGGGTTGGCCGATGGCCAGAAGCGCAGGCTCCCGGCCAAGCTGGTCGATCAGCCAGCCTTGCTTGAGGGGCGCGTCGGGGGCAACGGCTCCGGGGCGGCTTGCGGGTGGCAGGGTGGGATCGTCGGGGGCGGTCAGCGGGTAGGTGCAGGGGCGCGACAGGCGGCCGGAGTTCACCAGGGGCCGTGCGAACGGCGCTTTCGCGGCGAGTGCCAGGACGGCATCGCGGAAGAGGCGCTCGGCCCCGGGCGCGGGGGACATGAAGCGCGTGGTGCGGGAGGAGTTCAGGAGGTTCTCATCCGCAGCATGCTGACGCTCGCGGTCATAGGCGTTCAGGATCGTCGGGTCATGGCCTTTGGCTACGGCCGCCAGGCGCCAGCCGAGTGCGTCGACATCCTGCAAGCCGCCATTGCCGCCCCGCGCGCCGAAGGGCGAGACGATGTGGGCGCTGTCACCGCAGAAGATCACCTGGTCGTGGACGAAACGCTCCAACCGGCGGCACTGGAAGGTGTAGACGGACACCCAGTCCAGCCGGAAATCCTTATGCCCCACGGCCTTTTGGATGCGGGGGATCACGCGTTCGGGCTGCCGTTCCGCCTCGGGGTCGGCGTCCCAGCCAAGCTGCAGGTCGATGCGGTAGATGTTGTCCGGCTGCTTGTGCAGAAGCGCCGACTGGCCGGGGTGGAAGGGCGGCTCGAACCAGAAGCGGCGTTCGGAGGGAAAGTCGCCCTTCATCTCGATATCGGCGATGAGGAAGCGTTCCTCGAACAGCTCGCCGTCGAAGTCGAGGCCCAGCATGGAGCGGATTTCGCTTCGTGCGCCGTCGCAGGCGACGAGGTGATCGGCTTCAAGGGTGTAGGGGCCGTCGGGAGTTTCGACCGTCAAGTTGACGTGATCAGTCTGCGTCAGAGCGGTGACCTTGTTCTTCCACCGTAGATCGATGAGGTCGGGGAACTCCAAAGCCCGGGTTACGAGGTATTCCTCGACATAGTACTGCTGCAGGTTCACGAAGGCGGGCATCTTGTGGCCGGGGTCGGGCTGGAGGTCGAAGTTCCAGACCTCTTGGTCGCGGTGGAAGGTGCGGCCGACTTTCCAGATCACGCCCTTCTCGACGCATTTCCCGCCAACGCCAAGGCGGTCGAGGATTTCAAGGCTCCGCTTCGACCAGCAGATCGCGCGGGAGCCAACCGAGACGACGTTGTTGTCGTCAAGCACGACCGAGGGCACGCCGTATTGGGCAAGGTCGATGGCGAGCGCGAGGCCGATGGGGCCCGCGCCGACGATTGCCACCTTGTGACGGGGTTCGGGGGCGGTCAGGCCTTTGGGCGCGGTATAGGGGAAGGGGCGGTAGTCGTAGGGCATCGCTTACCCTTGCAGCGCCGCCCACATCTGAAGATCGCGCTCGGCGGTCCAGATGCGGGGGTGCGTGATGCCACGGGCCTCGTCATAGGCGCGGGAGACGTTGAACGGCAGGCAGTGTTCGTAGATCGCGTAGTCCTTGAACTTCGGGTCGCATTCGGCGCGGACGGCGTCCCAGGCTTCCTTCAGGCTACCGTTTCGCGCCGCCACACGGGCTGCAGGCCGGTAGGTGCTGTCGACGAAATCCCTGGTGCGGTCGAGGGCGGCGTTCACCGCCTTGAGGCCGATCACGGCATCGCCCCGACCGGGTGCGACGGCGTCAAGGTCGTAGGTGCGGATGGCCTGCAGCGTGGTGCCCCAGTCGGCGAAATGGCCGTCGCCGCAGTAACAGGCGGAATGGGCCTCGACGATGTCGCCGGTGAACATGACGTTCTGGTCGGGGACATGGATGACGGCATCGCCTGCGGTATGGGCGCGGCCGAGCTGGAGGATGTCGACCCGTCTGCGCCCAAGCCAGACGGTCATTTTGCCGTTGAAGGTGGTCGTCGGCCAGGTCAGGCCGGGAATGCTCTCATGGCCCTGGAAAAGGCGGGGGAAGCGCTGGAATTCGCTGTCCCAGTCCTCTTGCCCCCGCTCGGCCACCATGTTGCGGGCGGCCTCGGACATGATGACCTGGGGGGCGTTGAAGGCCGAGGCTCCAAGGACGCGGACGGCGTGGTAGTGGGTGAGGACGACGTGGGAGATCGGCTTGTCGGTCACGCCCCGGATGCAGTCGATCACCTTCTGGGCGAGGCGCGGGGTGGCCTGGGCCTCGATGACCATCACGCTTGCGTCGCCGATGATGACGCCCGAGTTCGGGTCGCCCTCGGCAGTGAAGGCGTAAAGGCCGTCGCCGATCTCGGTGAAGCTGATCTGCTTTTCCGAAAGGTCGCCTTGGGATGCGAAAGCGCGTGTCATGCTTCAACCTTCCATGAATTCGATCCGGTTCCCTACTGGGTCCGTTGTGAAGAACCGTCGCCTTCCGGCTATGCTGCTGTCCCAATGAACTGCTGCGCTCATGTCGGACAGACGCTTTGCCAGCCCATCGATGTCGTCGGTCGCAAAGGCCGGATGAGCCTTTCGTGCCGGCGTAAAGTCATCCTCGACGCCCAGATGCAGTTCCGCCTCGCCCGCACGCAGCCAAAGCCCGCCTCGGGCCCTCAATTCCTCTGGTTTGTCTACCAGGCTGAAGCCCGCGGCCTGCCAAAATGGCTGACAGATCGCCTCGGCACCGCGAGGGATAGCCAACTGCACATGGTCGAGTTTCACGCTGCCCCCCCGCGCGTAGGGGTCTTGTAGCGCGGGGAGGAGGGTTCCTCGGCAGTCGCCGAAGCCGATGGTGTAGCCGTCTCCACTGCACTGGCCGCGGAGCGTGAGGGTGTCGCCATCCTCGACGAAGCTACGCGTGCCGCCGTCGATGGCGAAGGGTTCCTTGCCGCCCCAGCTGAGTTCAAGAAGGCTGCCGCGGCTGTCTTTGGTCGCGCCGGAGATGGTGCCAGAGCCGAGGAGGTCGCCGGTGTTCATCGGGCAGCCGGAGGTGGTGTGGTGGGCGAGCTGCTGGGGGGCGGAGTAGTACATTTCGCGGTAGTTGGTGCGGGAGATGATGGTCTCGCTGCCGCCGTCTGGCTTTAGGCCGACCTCCAGTGCGATGTCGTAGAGCATCGGCGCTGGTTCCTCCAGGTGAGGGAGGAGGGGCACTTCGCGGGGCGGGGTGGAGGTGCGGAAGGGTTCGAGGGCGGCCTTCATGACGATCCAGGGGGAGATCGTGGTGGCGGTGGCCTTGGACTGGAAGGGGCCGAGGGGTTGGTATTCCCAGGCCTGGATGTCGCGGGCGGACCAGTCGTTCAGAAGGACATAGCCGAAGATCATCGCGTCAGCCTCGGCCACAGTCACCGGGCCGGTCGAGGGGGTGCCTACTACGGCGCCCAGTTCCAGCTCGATGTCGAAGCGGCGCGAGGGCTGGAATGACGGTACGGCATGGTCCGGCCCCTTGACCTGGCCCCAGGGGCGGCGGACCGGGGTGCCGGAGACCACGACCGACGAGGCGCGGCCGTTGTAGCCGATGGGGATGTGGAGCCAGTTTGGGGGGAGGGCGTTCTCCGGCCCCCGGAACATGGAGCCTACGTTGTAGGCATGGTGACGGCCGGCGTAGAAGTCGGTGTATTCGCTGAGAAGGAAGGGCAGGTGCAGCTCGGCCTTCGACAGTGGCACCAGATGCGGCTCGACCTCGGAACGTTCGGCCGACCCCTCGGTGAGAAGCGCGGTCAGGCGGGCGCGGAGGGCTGCCCAGACCTTGGGGCCCGCCTCCATCATTTCGTTCCAGAACGGCACGTCAAGCAAGGGTGCGCCGGGGAGGGTGAGCAACCCCTCCTCCTCAAGCGCCGCGACATCCAGCACGAAGTCCCCGATGGCCACACCGCAGCGTGCGTCCTCGCCGGGTGTCGAGAAGACCCCGCAGGGCAGGTTGTTCAGGGGGAAGGGGTGGTCCGGCGCATTGGCGCTGGCGACCCAGGAGCGGAGAAGCGGCATGAAGGTCTTTCTCTTCTACAAATATCCCGGGGGTGCGGGGGCTGGCCCCCGCTCCGTCATTTCACGCCTGGCGTTCCGTCGAACTTCTTCTCCAGGCTTGCCCAGCAGTCAATGTAGTCGTCCTGCAGGGGCGCGTTCTTTGCGGCCCATTCGGTCAGGTGCTGCGGGAAGCGGGTCTCGAACATGAAGGACATCGTCTCGTCCAGCTTCTCGGGTTTCAGGTCGGCGTTCGACGCGCCTTCGAAAGCGTTGCGGTCTGGGCCGTGTGGTAGCATGCAGTTGTGCAGGGACATGCCGCCGGGGACAAAGCCTTTCGGTTTCGCGTCATAAATGCCGTAGATGTTGCCCATAAGCTCCGACATGACGTTCTTGTGGTACCAGGGCGGGCGGAACGAATTCTCGGCCACGAGCCACCGTTCGCGGAAAAGGACGAAGTCGATGTTCGCGGTCCCCTCCAGGCCCGAGGGGGCGGTGAGGACGGTGAAGATCGAAGGGTCCGGATGGTCGAAAAGGATCGCGCCGACCGGGGAATAGGTCCTGAGATCATACTTGTATGGCGCGTAGTTGCCGTGCCAGGCCACCACGTCCAGGGGTGAGTGCCCGATCCGGGTCTCATGGAACTGGCCGCACCACTTCAGGATCACCCGCGAAGGCGCCTCACGGTCCTCGAACGCCGCGACCGGCGTCTTGAAGTCGCGCGGGTTCGCCAGGCAGTTCGCGCCGATCGGGCCCCGGTGCGGCAGGGCGAAGGGCGGCCCGTAGTTCTCGCAGACGAAGCCGCGGGCCGGGCCTTCCAGGACCTCGACCCGGTACACAAGGCCGCGCGGCAGGATGGCGATTTCCTTCGGCTCAAGGTCGATCACCCCAAGCTCGGTGCAAAAGCGGAGCCGCCCCTCCTGCGGGACGACCAGCAGTTCGCCGTCGGCCGAGTAGAAGTATTCGTCCTGCATCGAGGCGGTCACCGTATAGATATGCGCGGCCATCCCGGTTTGTGTGTTCACGTCCCCCGCCGTGGTCGCGGTGCGTATGCCGGTGACCCAGGTCAGCTCTTCGTTCGCGTGGGGCACCGGGTCCCAGCGGTATTGGCCAAGCGAGATCACGTCCGGCAGGACATGCGGGGCCGACTTCCAGTGCGGAACGTCGATTTTCTGAAACCGGGTGGTGTGCTTGACGGAAGGGCGGATGCGGTAGCACCAGGTCCGCTCGGGATGTGGTTTCGTGAAGGCCGAGCCGGACAGCTGTTCGGCATAAAGCCCGTAGGCGCATTTCTGGGGGC
>NZ_JBOFBI010000035.1:0-9258 GCF_051645465.1 Tabrizicola sp.
GGGCGGCGCTGTGGCGTCGGCAAGTTCGTCTGCTGGCCAGCATCCACCGCCCCCCTGATCCAGTCCGACACGCTGAGCCCAGAGGCGGCTGCTCGCTCCCGCCATTCGGCGGCAGTGGGCTTGTCGATCCGTAGGCTGATGGTGGTCGTTTTCGGGACTCTGGACACGGTGCCTCCGGTTGTTTTGTGTGGGGGATTGAAGGGGCTGCGCCCCTCACCAGCCCCGGATTACTGGAGGCCGCGAAGCGGACGAAAAGTAATACGGGTACGCTGGCTAATAACCAGTACAGCAAAAAAAGAGAGGGGCGGCAACTTGCAATTTATTGTCACCGTGACACATAATCAATTACCGTTACAGTGACAGGAAATGACACCATGAAGGACGCCACGGATCAGGGCACTGGGGACATGTTTGGCATCAAGCGCGGACGGGGTAGACCAAAGACCGGAACAGCCAAAAGCGGGGCAGAACGACAAGCCGCCTACCGGGCCAAACAGCAGGAAGATAACGTTACTGTGACGATAAATAGGGCACTGATGGAGGGGTTGGATGCTCAGATGCAGGCGATCAGGGACGGAGGTTCTGCGGTGGTGCTTACCTCGGAACAGGCCGGGGAGATCTTGAGAGCACTACGAAAAGCAGAAACCAAACAGCTCCGGGGATAACAGCTACTGCCCACAGGCCGAACACATGGCCTGATGGACAGCCCTACGGGATCGCAGTTACCCCCCTCACAACGAGCCCTCTCTCTGGAATACTACCAGGTCTCAAGGAACGCCCTCCGGGCGCTGTTATCTGATATAGGCTTGTTTTTGATCACTCAAGATCACAACGGAGGTAATTGGACACACTGCCAGCCGAGATTTGCAGATCCTCGGCTATATCGCGGTTGCTGTAGCCCATTGCTTTGAGCCGCAATACTTCCGGCAGCAGCTCTGCCGCTTTGCTGGGCCTGCCCCCGCCCTTGGATACCTTGCCGCCCTTAGCCCCTCTCCGCGCTTGGATCTCGGGGGTATGTGTCCGATCAACGTAATCCGCAAACGAGGTCGGGGTAAGGTGCCGCCATATCCAACGTGCGATGCTCTTGGCCGTGGCCTTGATCTCACTATGGGGCAACGGGCCGCCCTGCTCGCGTCCAAACGCATTGGCGCTCTCACAGGCAGCTCTCACCGCATCCGCCCATGCGTCGTATCCATTGGGCCGCCAATACTCCCGCACAGCGCTGTAGCCCCATTCCCGCACGTTATCGAACACAGTGACGTTACGGCCTAGCCCGCTCGCCTCTTTACCGCTACGGCGGTTGTAGGCCGCTAAATCAGCATCTGGGCAGAACTCCGCGAGATAGTCGAGGGAATAGGGCGCATGGTTATGCCATACCGTCCACCAATCGCTGTGTACGGGGTTTTTGGTGATCAACCCAACGTACCCCATGTCAGCACCCAACTTCTTCGCCAGAACGTGTTCTATGGCCGCCAGATAGCGCAGCGGCTTTAGCCTGGCTGCATTGGTACGCGCCACCGGCGCAGCCAGCAGATAGCCGAGGTGGTAATTGCCGTTCTCGGGGTTGATCGCGATCCAATGCGGCGCAGGCAAGCCGCGCTCTCGCCACTCTTGATACCCTTCTCGCCGCTGCTCATAAGGCTTTCTGTCCACATCAAACACAATGCAGGAGACGTGCGGCGGCGGGTTGTGCTGGATGTGGCGATAGGCGAGGGCGGTAGCCTGCGGACGAATGAGCAAGCCAGACGATAAATCGTCTGTGCAGTACGGGCGACGGGGGAGTCGTTCGACGAATTCGGCGGCTTGAAGCGCTGGTTTTACCATCGATCACCGCGCTTATTGGCGGTGCAGTCTTGTGTGAGATCGGTCATGTGATATGCTTTCCCTGTTCTTAGTGAACGGCCCCGAACTCTCTGAAAGCTTCCGCCAAGTTGCATTAACAGAGATTCGGGGTTTGTCTTTTCTGGACAGTACGTTACTGCAACGATGCCCTATCGGCAAATTATCCGTATACCTCGCTGCGATGGCCGATTTCCACTGCCACGATCACCAATTCAGCATCCCTGATCTCACAGATAACCCGATAATCCCCCACTCGATAACGCCAGTAAGTACGCAGATTGCCGGTTAACGCCTTGCCTGCATCCCTTGGGTCCTCCAGCATCATCACCCGCCGCAGATATTTGGTAATTCGCTGGGCTTGGGTCTTATCCAGCCTCGCCAACTGCTTTCTAGCGTTATCGGCCAGTTCAACTTTCCAAGCCAAGTTCGCGCTCCACTTCATCCAGTGAGAACAAGCGCTCTTCGCCCTTACGAACTCTCTCCATGACCCGTTCAGCCAAGTAGTAATCTTCAAGGTCTTCCAGGTGCGCCAAGATGGCCTCACGGGCATAGAACGTCTTAGTTCTGCCCGTCACCTCGGCCAAATGGCTCAACCTTTGTTCAATCTCTGACGGCAACCGTATCGCCAACATAGTCCACCCCTCACGCCAATAATATACGCGTATATCATACTCCAATCGCAAGCCCCTGCAACGAGGGGTCGTCTCAGAAAACGGAAAATAAAGCACGCTAAGCCGGTTGCAGCGGCCGTAGCGGCCTGAACTTGCCCGCGCCGACCTTGGCGCTACTGCGCCAGAGGTAATCGCCGGTCAGGTTGATGTGTTCCCAGCCCAGCGGCGACAGGTACGGCAACAGCGCATCATCGACGGCATGGCCATTGCCCCGTAGCCCGTGTGTCGCCCGTTCCAGATAGACCGTGTTCCACAGCACGATAGCTGCCGTCACCAGGTTGAGCCCGCTGGCCCGATAGCGCTGCTGCTCGAAACTGCGGTCGCGGATTTCACCCAAGCGGTTGAAGAACACGGCACGGGCCAGTGCGTTGCGGGCTTCGCCCTTGTTCAACCCGGCATGCACACGGCGGCGCAACTCGACGCTTTGCAGCCAGTCGAGGATGAACAGCGTACGTTCGATGCGGCCCAACTCGCGCAGGGCGACGGCCAGGCCGTTCTGGCGCGGGTAACTGCCGAGCTTCCTGAGCATCAGCGAAGCCGTCACCGTGCCCTGCTTGATCGAGGTGGCCAGCCGCAGGATTTCGTCCCAATGGGTGCGAACGTGCTTGATATTGAGCGTGCCGCCGATCATCGGCTTCAACGCATCGTAAGCGACATCGCCTTTCGGGATGTAGAGCTTGGTGTCGCCCAAGTCGCGGATGCGCGGCGCAAAGCGGAAGCCCAGCAGATGCATCAGGGCAAAAACGTGATCGGTGAAGCCCGCCGTGTCGGTGTAGTGCTCCTCGATGCGCAGGTCGGATTCGTGGTACAGCAGACCGTCGAGCACGTAGGTCGAGTCGCGCACGCCGACATTCACGACCTTGGTGTGGAACGGCGCGTACTGGTCGGAGATGTGCGTGTAGAAAGTCCGTCCTGGACTGCTGCCGTATTTCGGGTTGATGTGGCCTGTGCTCTCGGCCTTGCTGCCGGTTCGGAAGTTCTGGCCGTCCGACGATGACGTGGTGCCGTCGCCCCAGTGTTCGGCGAACGGGTGCCGGAATTGCGCGTTCACCAACTCGGCCAGCGCCGCCCCGTAGGTTTCGTCGCGGATGTGCCACGCTTGCAGCCAAGCCAGCTTGGCGTAGGTCGTGCCGGGGCAGGACTCGGCCATCTTGGTCAGGCCCAGGTTGATCGCGTCGGCCAGGATCGTGGTCAGCAGCAGGTTCTTGTCTTTGGCCAAGTCGCCGGACTTCAGGTGCGCGAAGTGCCGAGTGAAGCCCGTCCACTCATCCACCTCCAGCAGCAATTCGGTGATCTTGATGTGCGGCAGAACCATTGCCGTCCGGTCGATCAGCGCTTGGGCGGTGTCGGGCACCGCCGCATCGAGCGGCGTGATCTTCAGGCCCGATTCCGTGATGATGGCGTCTGGCAGCTCGTTGGCAAGCGCCATGCGGTTGACGGTGGCGAGCTGCGTTTCCAGCAACGTCAGCCGCTCGCGCAGGTACTGGTCGCAGTCGGTGGCCACGGCCAGCGGCAATTCGCTAGCCAGCCTGAGACTGGCGAACTTCGCGGGCGGCACCAAGTAGTCTTCGAAATCTTTGAACTGGCGCGAGCCCTGCACCCATATGTCGCCGGAGCGCAGCGCGTTCTTCAGCTCCGACAGCGCGCACAGTTCATAGTAGCGCCGGTCGATGCCGGTGTCGGTCATCACCAGCTTCTGCCAGCGCGGCTTGATGAAGTCGGTCGGCGCATCGGCAGGCACCTTGCGGGCGTTGTCGCTGTTCATGCCGCGCAGTACCTCAATGGCCTCCAGCACATCCTTGGCAGCGGGCGCGGCCCGCAGCTTGAGCACGTCGAGGAATTCCGGTGCATAGCGGCGCAGCGTGGCGTAGCTCTCGCCGATGCGGTGCAGGAAATCGAAGTCTTCGGGCTGAGCGAGTTTCTGCGCTTCGGTGACGCTCTCGGCGAAGGCGTCCCAGGACATGACGGCCTCGATGGCGGCAAACGGATCGCGGCCCGCCTGCTTGGCCTCGATCAGCGCTTGGCCGATGCGTCCGTATAGTCGTACCTTGGCATTGATGGCCTTGCCGGACGCCTGAAACTGCTGCTGATGCTTGTTCTTGGCAGCGTTGAACAGTTTGCCCAAAATACGATCATGCAGGTCAATGATTTCGTCGGTGACGGTGGCCATGCCCTCGATGGCGAGCGCGACCAAGGTCGCGTAGCGCCGCTGCGGCTCGAACTTGGCCAAGTCGGCGGGCGTCATCTGACCGCCCTCGCGGGCGATCTTGAGCAGGCGATTCTGGTGCACTGACCGCTCGACGCCGGAAGGAAGGTCGAGCGCCTGCCACGCCTTGAGGCGTTCGATGTGTTCCAGCATGTGCCGCGAATTCGGTTTGGCTGGTGACTGGCGCAGCCAGGCCAGCCAGGTCGTCTTGCCGTTGTCCCGGCGCTTGAGCAGATCGTCAAGGCGGCGGCGATGCGTGTCCGTCAGCGGTTCGGTCAGGGCGTCATAGATGCGGCGGTTGGCGCGAGTGATCGCCTCGGCGCTTGCCCGCTCGACGGCGTTGATGGCGGGAAGAATGATCGACTGCCGCCGCAAGTGATCGATAAAGGCGCTGGCCAGCACGATGCCCTTGTCGGTCTGCACCGCCAACTCGGTCAGCATATGGACGGCCTGCCGGTAGTGGCTCATCGTGAAGGGCTGGAAGCCGAACACCATTTGCAGCTCCACCAAATGCTCGCGCCGGGTCTGCTCCCGCTGCCCGTACTCGTCCCAGCTTTCGACGTCGACCTTGAGCTGCTCGGCGACCAGTTTCAGCAAGGGCGGAAACGGCTCTTCATCGACGCCAAGGATGGTGCCGGGAAAGCGCAGATAGCAGAGCTGCACGGCGAAGCCCAACCGGTTTGCTGGCCCACGCCGCTGCCGGATGATGGAGAGGTCGGTGTCGCTGAACGTGTAGTGACGAATCAACTCATCCTTGGTGTCCGGCAACGCCAGCAGGCTTTCGCGCTCGGCGAAGGAGAGGATCGAACGGCGTGGCATGGGAATTCCTTTTATTTGTCACATTATTTACTAAAATGATCGTTTACATACCTTAGAAAAGGTGACGGATTAAGTGACATATATTGACACCATGACGTGCCAAAATCACACTGTCACATAATCGAACGTATATGTGACAGGTTCAACATGCTGATTGGCTACGTGCGAGTATCGAAAGCGGATGGTTCTCAGACCACCGATTTGCAACGCGATGCGCTGCTAGCTGCGGGCGTTGATTCCATACATATCTACGAAGACCACGCATCCGGTAAGCGAGAGGACCGCCCGGGCTTGGCAAATTGCCTGAAGGCGCTACGGCCAGGTGACACGCTAATCATATGGAAACTCGACCGTCTTGGACGCGATCTGCGCCATCTCATCAACACAGTGCATGATCTGACTGGACGCAATATCGGCCTCAAGGTGTTAACGGGCCACGGTGCGTCCATCGATACGACGACCGCTGCCGGGAAGCTCGTCTTTGGCATCTTCGCTGCACTGGCCGAGTTCGAGCGAGCGCTAATCGCTGAACGCACGGTGGCGGGCCTGGCTTCTGCACGGGCACGCGGTCGAAAGGGAGGGCGACCATTCAAGATGACGCCCGCCAAGCTGCGCTTGGCAATGGCGGCAATGGGACAGCCAGAAACCAAGGTCGGCGATTTGTGTGCCGAACTCGGTATTACACGTCAGACCTTGTATCGATGCATTTCACCAAAAGGCGAGCTACGTCCCGATGGAATCAAGCTTCTCAATCAGGGTTGATGACCGCGTTAGCATGCCAATTCAATTTTTCTCAACGAAAGGAAAGCACCATGAAAGAAAAGAAAGTGAAATCAATGCCCATGAATACTGGAATTTCAGAAGCTGACCGCAAGAAGATTGTCGAGGGCTTGTCCGCTCTCTTAGCCGACAGCTACACGCTGTACTTGATGACGCACAACTTCCATTGGAATGTAACTGGGCCGCAGTTCAACAGCCTGCACATGATGTTCATGGATCAGTACACCGAACAGTGGAATGCGTTGGACGTCATCGCCGAGCGCATCCGTGCCTTGGGTTTCCCGGCGCCGGGAACCTACAAGGAATTCGTCAAGCTCGCCTCAATTCAGGAGGTCGAGGGGGTACCCAAAGCCAACGAGATGATCGCCCATCTGGTTGCAGCGCAAGAAGCCACCGCCAGAACTGCTCGCAAGCTTTTCCCGGTAGCGGATGAAGCCAACGATCAACCCACGGCGGATGTGCTGACCCAGCGCATCGATGTCCATGAAAAAACGGCTTGGATGCTGCGCAGCTTGCTCGAAGACTGACGCAAACCACCAGTCAGCCTGGATTGGGCCAACGATTTCTGATCACAACGCAACAAAGGAGTGAGACATGGAAAACAAAGACGCAAGTTCTTCTGGAAAATGTCCGGTCATGCACGGAGGTGCCACATCAGCCAGCATGCAGACCATGGAATGGTGGCCCAAGGCCCTGAATCTGGACATCCTGCATCAGCACGATAGCAAGACCAACCCGCTGGGCGCGGGCTTCAACTACCGCGAAGAGGTCAAGAAGCTCGACGTCGACGCGCTCAAGAAGGACCTCAAGGCGCTGATGACCGACAGCCAGTCCTGGTGGCCGGCTGACTGGGGCCACTACGGTGGGCTGATGATCCGCATGGCCTGGCACTCAGCCGGCACTTACCGCATCGCTGACGGGCGCGGCGGCGGTGGCACCGGCAACCAGCGCTTCGCGCCGCTCAACTCCTGGCCGGACAATGCCAACCTCGACAAGGCGCGCCGTCTGCTCTGGCCGATCAAGAAAAAGTACGGCAACAAGCTCTCCTGGGCCGACCTGATCATCCTCGCCGGCAACATGGCCTACGAGTCGATGGGCCTGAAGACCTTTGGCTTCGCCTTCGGTCGGGAAGACATCTGGCACCCCGAGAAGGACACCTATTGGGGGTCTGAGAAGGAATGGCTGGCCCCCAGTGGTAGCGCTGGTAGCCGCTATTCGGGCGAGCGCGACCTCGAAAATCCGCTGGCCGCCGTGATGATGGGGCTGATATACGTGAACCCGGAAGGTGTCGACGGCAAGCCCGATCCGCTCAAGACGGCCCACGACGTGCGCATCACCTTCGCGCGCATGGCGATGAACGACGAGGAAACCGTGGCACTGACGGGTGGCGGTCACACCGTCGGCAAGACGCACGGTAATGGCAGTGCGGCCAACCTGGGGCCAGCTCCCGAAGGTGCCGAACTCGAAGAGCAGGGTCTCGGCTGGCAGAACCACACCACGCGCGGCATCGGCCGTGACACCGTGACGAGTGGCATCGAAGGCGCGTGGACCACGCATCCGATGAAATGGAACACCGGGAAGGGCGGCTACTTTGACCTGCTTCTACGTTACGACTGGTGGCTACAGAAGTCGCCCGCCGGCGCGCACCAGTGGGAACCGGTCAACATCAAGGAAGAAGATATGCCGGTCGACGTCGAAGATCCGTCGATCCGCCGCAAGCCGATCATGACGGATGCCGACATGGCAATGAAGTTCGATCCCGAATATCGCAAAATCGCCGAACGCTTCCGCGACGACCCAGCCTATTTCGAGAAAGTCTTTGCCCGTGCCTGGTTCAAGCTGACGCACCGCGACATGGGCCCGAAGTCGCGCTACATCGGCCCGGATGTGCCGGCGGAAGACCTCCTCTGGCAAGACCCGGTACCCGCCGGTCGCAAGGATTACGACGTTGCCGCCGTCAAGGCGAAGATCGTCGCCGCCGGCCTCACTATCGGCGAGATGGTTTCAACCGCTTGGGACAGCGCTCGCACCTTCCGTGGCTCGGACAAGCGCGGCGGTGCCAACGGCGCGCGTATTCGTCTTGCTCCGCAGAAAGACTGGGAGGGTAACGAACCGGCGCGACTCACTAAGGTCCTGCCCATCTATGAAAAGATCGCCGTAGACACTGGCGCAAGTGTTGCCGACGTGATCGTCCTCGCCGGAAACGTCGGCATTGAGCAAGCAGCCAGATCGGCTGGTGTTGAGGTGACGGTCCCGTTTGCTCCTGGACGTGGGGATGCCAAGCAAGAACAAACCGATGTTGAGTCCTTCGAGGTGCTTGAGCCCTTGGCCGATGGTTTCCGCAACTGGCTGAAGAAGGACTACGTGGTCAGTGCAGAGGAACTGCTGCTTGATCGCGCCCAGCTGATGCGTTTGACGGCATGCGAGATGACAGCCTTGGTGGGTGGGATGCGGGTACTCGGCACTAACTTCGGCGGCACCACGCATGGCGTGTTCACGGATCGGGTTGGCACGTTGACGAATGATTTCTTCGTTAACCTGACCGACATGGCTTACAGCTGGAAACCGACGGGGCGTAACAGCTACGCCATCGTTGACCGCAAGACGGGGGCACCCAAGTGGACGGCGACCCGCGTTGATTTGGTGTTCGGTTCAAATTCAGTGTTGCGTGCCTATGCGGAGGTCTACGCGCAGGATGACAACAAGGCCAAGTTCGTGCAGGACTTTGTGGCTGCATGGGCGAAAGTCATGAACGCGGATCGCTTTGATCTGCAATAGGTTGGATGGCAGGACAGCCTGCTGAACATCCTTCGGAGAGACCGAAAAGCCATCGTTTTTCGGTCTCTCTTTTTGTATCCGTAGTACCTGGAACAACGAATGACGTACTGAAACTCCTAATTTCCTTAGCGTGCTTTATTTTCCGTTTTCTGAGACGACCCC
>NZ_JBOFBI010000036.1:0-8240 GCF_051645465.1 Tabrizicola sp.
GCCGATGCACGAACATAGCAAGGTCGCGGCCGGTGAACGTGGCTTGCTGGTGCGTGATCGCGTCGAGCGCGACAGCGGGCTTGGCGATAATCCGCTCGCCGTTGCGCTGCGCGACGGCGCGGTGTTCCTCGATCCGCTCGGCTTCAAGCCCGCGCACGCCCATGCGCGATGCGGCGGGACCGATCTTGTCCTGCGGCTCCAGCGCGATGCCCTGCGCCTCCAGGCTGCGGTGATCGATCCGCGCGTCGATATCGAGTTCTGCCAGGCGCTGGTTGACATGCTCGGCCCAGCGCTCGCGCCATTGCTCAACCAGCTCGGCCTTGTTCCACTCGCGCACCTTCGGGCCAAACCCGTCTTTGCCGACCTCGCGCATGGTGAGCATGACATGGGCGTGCGGCTTGGGCTGGCCGTCCGCACCAATATCCCAATGGACATTGAGGTCGGCAATCATGCCTTTTTCGACGAACTCGGCCTCGGCAAACTCCCGCGCCAGCGCGATGCCCTGTTCCTTGGTCAGCTCGCGCGGAATGGCGAATTCGACCTCGCGGGAAAGCTGCGCATCTTTCCGCTTCTCGGCGGCCTCGACCGCATTCCAAAGCTTCTCGCGGTCGGCGAATTCCTCTGGTGCGCCTTCGGGCAGCAGCACTTCGGAATGGATGACCCCGTCCTTGTTGGTGAAGTCATGGTCGCGGTCGAGCCGTTCGTCATGCAGCCGCTCGGCTCCGCGATAAGCAGCAGCGGCCACCGCGCTGCGGCCGCTCGACCGGCTGATGACTTTGACGGAGAGGTGGAAGATCGCCATGACGGCAATCCATCTACGCCATGAGCGCCACGTCGGCACGACGTATAAGCGCGCCCTCCCATGATAAAATCCTGCTCGGGACTATTCAGTATCAGGCCGTCTCGACGACTCTACAGCATTGGGAGAGCATCGATATTATCATCAGCGCATCACCTCTCAATGGAGAACTTCGATGCGCAAACCACGAGACTTTGATACGGAACTGAAGGCGCTCGCCGACAAGGCGAAGCAACTCAAGGAACGCCGCGTGCAGCAAATCGGCGAACTGGTGATCGCCACCGGGGCCGATGCGACCGACGCGGAAACGCTGGCCGGTGCCCTGCTCGTCATCGCGGAAACTAGTGAAGCCCAGAGGAAGGAGGCGTGGCGCAAGCGGGGCGTGGCCTTCTTTCAGAGCAAGGCGCGCAAGCGTGGCGATGGACCTCAAAGCCAACCGGATGGCACTCTCCCGCTTGACGGCGGCGCGGCATCGGCTTGAGGCACGAAAGGCGCGAACCGACATGCGCGAATGGCAGGTCAAGCGCCGCGAGCGCACGCGGCAACTGATCGAACTGGGCGGCCTGGTGGTGAAAGCCGGTCTGGTCGAACTCGCAGACGATGATCGCGCCACGCTCTACGGCGCGTTTCTAACGGTTGCGGCCAAGCTGCGCGGCGAGGAGCGGGAACAAGCGCTGGTGCTGTGGAAGCGGAGGGGTAAGCGAGCGCTTGACGCGGAAAAAGCATAGTGCACTTAACTTTTCTTATTTCGCAATGAGATGCGGCACTCTCTGCGGAAACAAGCTTTCAGATGCGGTCAGAACATCACGGAAAGTAGTAGTTCGTTCAGCAGTGTACGAACACTCAAGTTTGACGGCTCAGCCCTTCACGTCACTCCGCTTGCGCTCCCAATACCAATGTCCGCCGAGTCCGATAAAAAGGCTTCCCAATATGGCAATCGCGAATGGGTCAATTCGCCCGAGAGCCGACGCTGGTTCCGTCATGACATCCGATGCGCGACCACCCGATACGCTGTAGGTTCCGCCATTGCCGTAATCCGGAATCCATCGCGGTGGTTCGGCGCGAATGCCAGCCTGATATTCGAGCCAGGCGCGAGTCCACAGAACGCTGTTTTCGAAGGGATCGTTGCTGAACTTCTCAGTGGCATGATGCCTAATTATCATCGGATAGTAGGTTTTCCGGCAATCCAAGGCCGCGCGTCGCTGGTCATCGGGTCCAATCGGGCACCAGACATTAGCCCCCGGTGATGCCGTCCAGGAAACACCCTGCTGAAAGTAGGACAGAGCGCGAAAGCGCGGGGCGATCATCGCTTTGCCGGTGCCGTCCTGCAAGCCCCAGAAGTCGCCTTTCCGGAAGAAGCGCAGACCACCTTCACAGATTAGTGCCTGGTCCGGCGTCGGTCGGGCAATGGCCGGTTTTGCAACTCGACTTCCCGATGCATCGATCCAATAGGTTGCTGGCCCTTCACCGACCGCGTAGGTGCCGCCGCGATCGGGACGAAGCTTGGCAAGGTGCGGTTCGACCGTGAAAACTCCCGTGCGGTCAATGATGCCCCACTTGCCATCGACCTGAACGGGAACGTGCGATCCGGCGAAGGAATAGGTGCTGTCAAACCCGTTCCGACCGCCCAGCACCGTCCCGTTCTCCAGAACAAAGAACCATTTGTTCCCCCTCTTCGCCGAGAACGGGCCGGGGCAGTCGCGCTTCTGGAAATTGCCCGAATCAAATCGACCGACCGGCTTGCGATCTTGCGGCCGAAGAAGTTCGACTTCCTCTCCGCGCCGGATGATTGTCAGGTCACCATCGCATTCCAAAAGTGGCTTTCCGTCGAGTTGGTCCGCAACCAAACGCCCACTGGGCTCGATGCTGTAAGCGCAGCTACGTTCTGCAGTACCGCGTGCCGGTGCGGTCCCGTCGCTACACCATTGGTCCGCACGGCGTCTGGACGCCGGAGCCCGCGCGCAAGGAGGCACTGGTCCAGCTTGCACGTGTGGCGAAAGGCGAAAACCCAGCCGAAGAGCGCGAGCAGGATCATACGGCCATCGCGATGAAGCAGCTGTGAGAGCGCAATCTAGATGACCTTGGCAGCGGTCTGATTCTGGGCAAGAGCAACCGCCCCTAGCGGCCATCGGCCAAGATCACCGACACAGGTCGCATCAACCGCCACATCATCCCGCTGGTCGGCGCCCGCCGGGTCAAGGATCTGACCCGGCCCGAGATCATCAAGGTCATGACGGATGTCATGGCGGGGCGTGCCCTGGTGAATTTCAAAATCCAAAAGCTACGGGGTCGCTCGATTGTCACTGTTGACGCCGGGACGGCGGCGATAACCTGTGGACCGGCGTGCAAAAGGGACCCCGTTAGCGGGGTGATCGGCGTCTGAATGACTGACCGGCTGACGCCGGTAGGATCATACGGCGGGGCTGAAGCCTTCCTTGTGGGTATGTCGGTCCAGATACCGCATGATGATGTCATCGGTGATGTTGCCGGAAGTGGTCGAGAAGTAGCCGCGCTGCCAGAAGCGTTGGCCCCAGTAGCGCTTGCGGATGTGCTCGAACTCCTGCTGGATTTTGCGCGACGAGCGCCCTTTGGCCCGGCGGACAAAGTCGCTGACCGAGACGTGCGGCGGGATTTCGACGAACATGTGCACGTGGTCTTTTGACAGCGCGCCATTGATGATCGTCACGCCCATCTCGGCACAGACCTGCCGGATGATCTCGCGGACCCTGAGGCGCACATCGCCGATGAGCACCTTGTACCGATACTTCGGCGCCCAGACGAGATAGTAGCGATGATGGAATGTCGTGTGACAACCGGACCGATACGCCATAGCCTGTAACCTCGGGAAAAGGGGAAGCTTCACGCCTTCGGCGGCTTCCCCTTTTCCCGAGGTTACAGGCTACCACGCGAGTCTATGGCTGAAGCCAGTATCCGACTGAAGTCGGAGGGGTTCCTCCACTAAGAGGGACTCTAAAAGGGACCCCTCATTCTGATGGTGTAGCGGACTGCCTGGTTTTCCAGGTGGTGAGATCGGGATGTTGGTGGTGGAGACGGTTGTTCGGATACGGCGGGAGCACGCGAGCGGGAAGGCGATCAAGGCGATTGCGCGGGATCTGCGGCTGTCACGCAAGGTGGTGCGCAAGGCGATCCGGGCGCCGGAAGGCGCGTTCGATTATCGCCGCACGGTTCAACCGCTGCCCCGGCTTGGGCCGTTTCAGGAGCGGCTCGATGTGCTGCTGACGGAGAACGAGGCCCGGCCCCGGCGCGATCGGCTCCGCATGACCCGGATTCATGATCTGTTGTGCCGTGAGGGGTTCGAGGGATCCTACGACGCGGTCCGACGCTACGCCCGGCGCTGGACACAAGCGCGGCGCAAGGATTCGGGCGATGGGGCGCCTGCCTTCATCCCACTGATGTTCAAGCCAGGCGAGGCCTACCAGTTCGACTGGAGCCACGAGGATGTGGAGATCGCGGGCAAGCCGATGCGGGTGAAGGTGGCGCAGATGCGGCTGTGCGCGTCGCGGGCGGTCTACGTCAGGGCCTATCCGCGCGAGACGCAGGAGATGGTGTTCGACGCGCATGCGCGCGGCTTTGCCTTCTTCGGCGGCGTTCCCCTGCGCGGCATCTACGATAACATGAAGACCGCGGTCACCACAGTGTTCGTCGGCAAGGAGCGGGTGTTCAACCGCCGCTTTCTGGTCATGGCCGATCATTACATGGTCGAGCCCACGGCCTGCTCGCCGGCAGCAGGATGGGAGAAGGGTCAGGTTGAACACCAGGTCCAGACCATCCGAGGCCGCTTCTTCCAGCCTCGCCTGCGCTTTGCCAGCATCGAGGAGCTCAACCGATGGCTGGAAGCTGAGTGCCTGCGATGGGCCGCAACGCACGCGCACCCCGAGCAGAAGGAGCTGACCGTTGCCGATGCGCTGGAACTCGAACGGCCAGCCCTGCAGCCGATGCTGGCGCCCTTCGACGGCTTCCATGAGTCCGCCCAAGCAGTGACCGGCACGTGCCTCATCAGCTTCGACCGCAACCGCTACTCGGTCATGGCCAAGGCAGCGCGGCGGGCCGTTCAGGTCCGCGCCTATGCCGACCGCATCGTCGTGCGCCTCGGCGATGAGGTCATCGCCGAGCATGCCCGGCACTTCGGCCGCGACCGGACCATCTATGATCCCTGGCATTACCTGCCCGTTCTGGCCAACAAGCCAGGCGCCCTGCGGAACGGCGCTCCCTTCCAAGGGTGGGACCTGCCACCGGCACTGACGCGGTTGCGGCGCAAGCTGGGCGGCGGTGATGAAGCCGACCGCCGCTTCGTGCGCGTGCTGGCAGCTGTAATGACAGATGGTCTGGAAGCGGTTGAGGCCGCGATCCGGGAGGCGCTTGATAGCGGTGCCGTCAGCGACGAGGTGATCCTCAACATCCTGGCCCGATACCGGGATCCGCCATCCGCACGCCCCCTCGACGTGGCTGCCGATCTCAAGCTCAGCCACCCGCCGATCGCGGACTGCGCGCGCTACGATACGGTGCGAGGCCTCCGTGCAGCGGCATGAGATGATCGAGGCGATGCGCTCGCTCGGCCTCAAGGGCATGGCCGGCGCGTTCGACGAGGCGGTCACCACCGGGTTGCAGCGCAAGCGCACGACCCACGAGATCCTGACCGACCTGCTGCGCGCCGAAGCCGCGCATCGTCATGCCGCCTCGATCCGCTACCGCATGACCGCAGCCAAGCTGCCGGTAATCAAGGACCTCGACGCCTTCGCGTTCGAGGGCACTCCGATCAACGAAGAGCTGGTGCGCTACCTGCACGCAGGTTCGTTCCTGCCCGGTCGCCGCAACATCGTGCTCATCGGCGGCACAGGGACCGGCAAGACCCATCTGGCCACCGCGATCACCGCCAGCGTCGTGCGTGCCGGTGCCCGCGGGCGCTACTTCAACACGGTCGATCTCGTCACCAGGCTCGAGGAAGAAGCCCGCATCGGCAAGGCTGGTGCCATGGCCGCCCAGCTCAGCCGGCTCGATCTCGTGGTGCTTGATGAGCTGGGCTATCTGCCGTTCGCCCGATCCGGCGGGCAGCTATTGTTCCACCTGATCAGCAAGTTCTACGAGCAGACCTCGGTCATCATCACCACCAACCTGGCCTTCGGCGAGTGGCCCACCGTGTTCGGCGATCCGAAGATGACCACCGCGCTGCTCGACCGTATCACCCACCATTGCGATATCATCGAGACCGGCAACGACAGCTGGCGCTTCAAAAACCGCAGCTGACCTAGTCAGAAAACCGCCTTCGCGCTGCTGACGCCTCCGGTCGGGCTACGCCCTCCCTACGCCGACAGCAGCGCGAAAACCGCGCCCAGCATCAACCACCCACCATCTCAGCAAGGGGGTCCCTTTTGCGCGCCGATAGGGGGTCCCGATTGAACGCCGATTGACAACGAGATCCTCGAGCATCGCCTGACCGAGGATCAGATCGCGGTCTACGATGCCTATGTCGAGGCCTGGGCGATTAGGCGCGGCGCGGCCAGACGCAACCCGCCCTTCGACAAGCTCAGGACTGGGTCGTCCACTGCGTTACGGCCGGTTTGCGTCAGCAGTCACGGATTTCTCAGCAGCCAAGCCGGTGCGCCTGTCCGCGCCGCGCCTCTCTGGTCGCCCGTCGCCGCCCCCGTCCCGCCGGGTCCGTGTGTGGTTTTGGGCAGTGCTTGGAGGCAGCGATGGGACAGGTCTTGTAGGTTCGGAAGGGCGGCACGGGCAGAAAGCGCGCGGGACGCGCGCACGCCGAGGCGCGAGCAAGGAGCGCGGAGCCGCGCGCCTCGCTTTACGACGAGGTGACCGCGCGTATCGTCACCGAGCTTGAAGCGGGGCGCCTCCCGTGGGTTCAGCCTTGGGATTCGGCAATTGCCAGCCCCAGCCTTCCCCGCAACGCGGTGACGGGCCGCGCCTATTCGGGCGTCAATGTCTTGATCCTGTGGGGCGAGGTCATCGCCAAAGGTTACGCCAACCAAGGTTGGCTGACCTTCCGGCAGGCGCTCGCCGCTGGCGGCTGCGTCCGCAAGGGCGAGCAGGGAGTGACGGTCTGCTACGCCGACCGCTTCACGCCCGAAGCCGAGAAGGAGCGCGCGCGGGCGGACGGCGACGAGGCAAAAGCGGTGCCGTTCCTCAAACGCTTCGTGGTGTTCAACGTTGCGCAATGTGACGGCCTCCCCGATGAATATTTTACCGACGCGCCGCCGTTGCCCGAGCGCGAGCAGGTGCCGGTTGCCGAAAGCCTGATTGCGGCGACGGGCGCGGATTTCAGTATTGGCGGAGCGCGCGCCTTTTGCCTTTTATTTCCCGTCCTGCGATTTCATTCAGGTGCCGCCGCAACCGGCGTTCCGCCAGCAGATCGACTATTATCGCACCGCGCCGCACGAACTCGGCCATTGGACCGGCCACGCCTCGCGGCTGGCGCGGATCTTTGGCGGACGGTTCGGTGATAGCGCCTATGCCCGCGTGGAAATTGCCGCCGAACTGACTTCTGCGTTCCTCTGCGCCGCCTTGGGCATCGTGCCGACCGTGCGCCATGCCGACTATCTCGGTTCGTGGCTGGAGGTGCTTCGCGCCGACAACCGCGCGATCTTCAAGGACTACCGAGCAGCGATCGCCCTGAGCGCCTCCGCGTCGCCAACCCATGGCATACCGTGCCCGTAGCCGCCCTGCCAGGTGCAAGCCTTTGCGGCATATTCTGCACCCATCGACATTGCGCTGTCCAGCGAGCCGCCTTCAAGCGCAGCCATCAGAAACCCCGATATGAACCCGTCGCCGGCACCCATCGTGTCGACTACTGTTGTTGGCAGAGCGCGTTGAATTACCGTACCGTTGGCATCCATGCCCAACGCGCCATCGCTGCCACGGGTCAATATGACGGCCTCTGGGCGATCGACCAAACACAGCCTTGCCAGATTGCGCGCATCGCTTTCCGACATTTCTGCTGCGGAAAGAAACAGGAAGCGCACGAAAGGTAGAACCTGATGCAGATAAGCGTGATCCCAGCGATCGGAGACATCGAGAGACAGCGAGGCGGCGTTCGCAGCGATCTGCGGCAGCGCATTACCTAGGTCGCTGTAAATGCTTGTGTGGACATGGTCGAACGTCGCGATGTACGCAAAGTCAGCTGGCTCCCAGCGATAGTCCGCGCGGACACCCGGACGGCTGCCGATGAACTGGCGGTCCCCGTGGACATGACCGACAAATGCGCGGGCATTACCGCCGGCACGAATGCGTACTCGCGAAATGTCGACGCCCTCAGTGACCAGACTTGAGCTGATCAGTCGGCCGCCCTCATCGTCGCCAACGCAACCTAAGTAGGCCGCATCCGCACCGAGTCGTGCGGTCATCGCGGCGACATTGACCGCGTTTCCGCCGGGAAACTGAATCCCGGCGTCCACATAGGTGTCGATCGTGT
>NZ_JBOFBI010000037.1:0-4059 GCF_051645465.1 Tabrizicola sp.
CGGGCGAAGGCTACGCTGCGGCCACCGTGTCGATCCTGCTGAAGACCGCGGTTCTTTACACGATCATGGTCACTGGGGCGATCTGGGAGAAGGTGGTCTTCGGGCAGTATCTCTTCGCGCCTGCGTTCTTCTGGGAAGACGTCGTAAGCTTCGCCGTGATCGCGCTGCATACGGTCTATCTCTATGGTCTGATTACCGAAAGCCTGTCGCCCCTGCAGCTAATGCTGGTCACGCTGGCGGCCTATGTCACCTATGCCCTGAACGCCACCCAGTTCCTGCTGAAGCTCCGTCGGGCGCGGCGTGACGGCCAGGGGACCGCCCAGACGCCGCTGAACGGGAGTCTGCCGGCATGAGCCTGGATACGCCCACGACCGGCTGTCTGCACACTCCGGTCCTGCGTGAGCGGGGTCAGCGTGAGGTGTTCTGCGGCCTGACGGGCATCATCTGGCTGCACCGCAAGATGCAGGACGCCTTCTTCCTTGTGGTCGGCTCGCGGACCTGCGCGCACCTTCTGCAATCGGCCGCCGGAGTGATGATCTTCGCCGAGCCACGATTCGGCACTGCCATACTGGAAGAGAAGGATCTTGCGGGCCTTGCCGATGCCCATACGGAACTGGAGCGCGAAGTCGCGCGGCTCATCGCCCGTCGGCCGGACATCCGGCAGCTTTTCCTGGTGGGGTCCTGCCCGTCCGAGGTGATCAAGCTCGATCTTGGCCGGACGGCCGAGCGCTTGAACCAGCGGCACGGTCCTTCGGTCCGGGTCTACAACTACTCCGGTTCAGGGATCGAGACCACGTTCACGCAAGGCGAGGACGCCTGCCTTGCCACGATGGTGCCGGGTCTGGCCGAGACCGATGCCGAGAACCTCTTGGTCGTGGGCGCGCTGCCTGATGTCGTCGAGGACCAGTGCCTCTCGCTTCTCCGCGACATGGGCGTAACCGACGTCGCCATGCTTCCTGCACGCCGGGCAGCGGACGCACCGGAAGTCGGAGAGAAAACCCGGTTCATCCTGACCCAGCCGTTCCTCGCCGATACCGCCTCGGCCCTGGAACGCCGCGGGGCCGAGCGGATCGTGGCCCCGTTTCCCTTTGGCGAGATGGGCACCACCGCCTGGCTTAACGCCGTGGCCCACGCCTTCGGGGTGCATCCAGAGCGGTTCGAGCAGGTCACGGCGGCCCCACGCGCCCGTGCCAAGAAAGCTGTGGCGGTGCATGCCGAAACCCTGCGTGATCGGAGCGTTTTCTTCTTCCCCGACAGCCAGCTGGAAATCCCGTTGGCCCGGTTCCTGGCGCTGGAATGCGGCATGCGTCCGCTTGAGGTGGGCACGCCCTATCTGCACCGCTCGCTGATGGAGCCGGAACTGGCACTGCTGCCCGAGACGATCCTTTCCGAAGGCCAGGACGTCGACCGGCAGCTTGATCGGCACGCAGCGCTTGCCCCCGATCTGACGGTGTGCGGACTGGGCCTCGCCAACCCGCTTGAAGCCGCAGGTTTCGCGACGAAATGGGCGATCGAACTGGTCTTCACCCCAGTGCACTTCTACGAGCAGGCAGGCGATCTGGCGGCGCTCTTCAGCCGCCCCCTCCGCCGCCGCTCCCTTCTGGCAAGGGGGGCGCAGTCATGAAGCTGACGCTCTGGACCTATGAAGGGCCGCCACATGTGGGCGCGATGCGGGTCGCGACCGGCATGAAGGGCCTGCACTACGTCCTGCATGCGCCGCAGGGCGACACCTATGCCGACCTTTTGTTCACAATGATCGAAAGGCGCAACCACCGCCCGCCGGTGACCTTCACGACCTTCCAGGCCTCGGACCTTGGGGCGGACACGGCTAGTCTTTTCAAGCGGGCGGTGCAGGGGGCCTATGACCGGTTCCAGCCGCAGGCGATGATCGTCGGCGCGTCCTGCACGGCCGAGCTGATCCAGGACGATCCCGGCGGGCTTGCCGCGACGCTGGGGCTGCCGTGCCCGGTCGTGCCGCTGGACCTGCCAAGCTACAGCCGCAAAGAGAACTTCGGCGCGGATGAGACGTTCCTGGCACTCGTGCGGGCTTTGGCCAAGCCGTGCGAGCGGAGCGCGGAGGTGTCCTGCAACATCCTCGGCGGCACGGCCCTGGGCTTCCGCCACCGCGATGATGTGGCCGAGATCGCCAGCCTGCTGACCCGAATGGGTATTCACATAAACGTCTCGGCCCCCCTCGATGCCTCACCCGCCGACATCGGTCGCATGGGTGCGGCCCATTTCAACGTGCTTCTCTACCCGGAAACCGGAGAGGGTGCGGCGCGCTGGCTGGAGCGCAACCTGAACCAGCCATACACCAAATGCGTGCCGATCGGCGTCGGCGCCACCCGCGATTTCATCGCCGAGGTCGCTGCACTGGCGGGGCTTTCGGCGGAAGTGCCGGAAACCGGCCTGCGTCTGCCGTGGTGGTCTGCCTCGGTTGACTCGACCTACCTGACCGGCAAGCGCGTCTTCATCTTCGGCGATGCCACGCATGCCATGGCCGCGGCCCGGATCACCAGCCAAGAGATCGGGTTCGAGGTTGTGGGCCTGGGCTGCTACAACCGCGAATTTGCCCGCCCGATGCGCGCCTGCGCGAAGGAGTACGGTCTGGAGGCGCTGATCACCGACGACTACCTTGAGGTCGAGGCCGCCATCATCGCCGCAGCGCCCGAACTGATCTTGGGCACCCAGATGGAGCGGCATATTGCCAAACGGCTGGGGATCGCCTGCGCGGTCATTTCGGCCCCGGTGCATGTGCAGGACTTCCCGGCCCGCACTTCGTCGCAGATGGGGTTCGAGGGTGCGAATGTGATCTTCGACACCTGGATCCATCCGCTGGTCATGGGGCTGGAGGAACACCTGCTGACCATGTTCCGCGAGGACTTTGAGTTCCACGACGACGCAGGCGCCAGCCACCATGGTGGCAAGGCCGAACCCCGGCCAACTGGCCTGCCGTTGCCGGACCCGGTGTCCTCAACCGCGATGGCCGCGCAGGTGATCGAGGCCGCGCAAGCCCTCGCGGAAGCGATCCGCTGGCTGCCCGACGCCGAGCAGGAGCTGAAGAAGATCCCGTTCTTCGTCCGCTCCAAGGCCCGCCGCAATACCGAGAAGTTCGCCGCCGAGCATGGCCTGACCGCGATCACAATCGAAACCCTGTATGAGGCGAAGGCCCACTATGCGCGATGACCGCTACTCATCGCCCGACATGATCACCGCCACCCCGGCGGACGACGGCCTTTACCGCTTTGTCATCGTCACGCTTGACGCCCATGCCGCAGGTCCGGCCCAGCGGGTCGCGGGGCGGCTGGCCAAGGACTTCCCCGGCATCTCGGTCTCTGTCCATGCCGCCGCCGAGTGGGCCGAAAACCCGGCTGCGCTTGCGCGTGCCAAGGCCGAGGTTTCGCGGGCGAACATCATCGTCGCGAACCTGCTGTTCATCGAAGAGCACCTGACCGCGATCCTGCCCGAGATGCAAAAGGTGCGCGACCGGCTGGATGCGTTTGTCGGCGTGATCTCGGACCCCCAGATCGTAAAGCTGACGAAGATGGGCGATCTGGACATGAGCCAGCCCGCCTCGGGCGCGATGGCGTTCCTGAAGAAGCTGCGCGGGTCGAAGTCGCCCTCTGGGTCATCGGGTGAGAAGCAGATGGCCCTGCTGCGGCGGCTGCCGAAGATCCTGCGGTTCATCCCCGGCAAGGCACAGGACATGCGGGCCTGGTTCCTGTCGATGCAGTACTGGCTGGGCGGGTCGGACGACAATATCGAAGGGATGATCCGCTTCCTCGTCAGCCGCTATGCCCCGAACCGCGACTGGCGCAAAGTGCGGGCGGCGGCTCCGGTGGATTACCCCGAGGTGGGGCTTTATCACCCCGATGCTCCCGGCCGGGTCTTCATGGACCCGATCCAGCTTCCGCGCCCGGCTGGAGCGGTAGCGACTGTCGGTCTGCTGATGCTGCGGTCCTACATCCTGGCGTCCGACACGGCGCACTATGACGCGGTGATCCGGTCGTTCGAGGCTCGGGGTCTGGCCGTTGTTCCGGCCTTTGCCGCGGGGCTCGA
>NZ_JBOFBI010000038.1:0-2101 GCF_051645465.1 Tabrizicola sp.
TTTCGTCAATACCCTGATCAAAAGCGCCGCCACAGGCAAAACGGGACAACCCGTCTGCATGGGCTAAAAGGAAAGTTGCTTTACAAGTCGGGAAAAACTATCGCAACAAACCGTGCGACGGAACGTCTGTACTTTCACAATTCATACAAGAACACCAACGTCGTACCACCAACGTCGCACCAAGCCGTCCCGGCGCTTCCGGATCCTTCCCGGAAAAGTCTTCTCTCACCTCCATAATATTAGCATAGCTGAACCATGAAATAAATTGTGGTCTGACATATTCGTTCTTTTCAATCACGCGTTGTATATACTTTCGGCGAGACATGCCTTGCGGGAACCGGCCCGATATATAGCGATATTTCATGACATCTGATCAAAATGTGGCGGGGTGGTCGCGGCACACCTGGTCGCTGTCGCGACCTTGCCAACATCGAAAATCGTGCCAACTGCCCTGTCGCTGGTCGGCGCTATCCTGCGCAAAACGATTCGATTCTCGGCCAATACTGGCTCATGCCGGCGGAAGGTCGCCCGCCAATTCGGCCAGATAAGCCTCGATCCGGGGAAGGCCGGTCTGACCGTCGATGGCCCAGGCATCATCCCGGCGCCCCGCATCCAGCCCACGCGCAGCTTCCCACCCGTCTTCCAGCCCGTCGCCATCGCTGTCCGCGCGACGTGGCGCAGGGGGCAGGTCTGACCATCCGGCGACCTGATCAATCCGATCGATGACATGCCCCCGGCAAAGCCGCAGATCCTCGAGCACCAGCGCGTCCAGCCGATCGGGCGGTCGGCCCCTCTCCAGGCGGTCGCCGGCAACACGTGGCACGAGGTCCAGCACTTCGTCCGAGCGCCGCGCCGCAACCGATGCGGGCTTGCGCGGATCGTCAGACACCTGCCCGGTCGCTGCCTCGGTCAGGATCGGCAGGCCCTCAGTCCCGGTGCAGTCCGGCCGACGCATCGCAAGGTTGTCACGCACGACCAGCGAGATACTGTACTCGGGTGAAAAGTCGAAGGTTTCGATCGCTGTCGCCGCGTTCTGCGTAGTACTAGGCCCGGTAAGGGCGACGTTTCCGACATAGACGAAATTCAGATTGCCGGTCAGGTCGTAGAGTTCGGCAAACTGGCTGATGGGGTTATAGAAAATATTGTTCACCACCTCGATCGGTCCGACGTCGGTGCCGTTCACGTCCGGGTTGCGGTCGCGGTTGTGGGCGAACAAGTTGCCCCACAGAGTGATGCGGCCGCAGTCGTTCAGCAACCCGTCGCTGGAACAGATGAGCGCCCCCTTGGAATGCCCGCCATCCGGGTGCGTCGACCGGTTGAGGCTCAGCGCGACGATGCTCCGTTCGAGGGTGATGTCGGACACTGATGACCGGGTGACCTGAATGCTGAAGTTCTCATCGGTGGCGAACATTAAGGACAGGTTGCCGAAATAAAGCCGCGAGCCATTCTCAATCGACAGTGCGTCGACGGTGGACGAGGGGGTGACGCTGGGACCGGGACGCAGCTTCAGGAACCGCACGACGATGTCATGCACATTCACCAGCACGAGTGGTGCGTGCAGCGATTGGCCGTTACGCAGTTGAATGCCTTGCCCCGGCGCGGTCTGGCCCGCGATGTAAATGTTGGAGCCGACAAGGATCGGCCGGTCTAGTGTGATCGTTCCGCTAACGTCGAAGACGCAAACGCGGGGCTCGCCGCCGGTTTCGGCGCAAGCCCGCAGCGTGCCGGGACCCTCATCCGCGAGCGAGGTCACGGCGACGATCTCGCCGCCGCGCCAGCCGGTCGCGGATTTGCCAAAGCCGATCGCGCCCGGGAACGCCACGTCTGAAACCGGCTCCGCAATGGCCAGCGGTGCGGCTGCGCAAAGCGCAAGGCCCGCCCGCGCCAGCCTGCCTGCCCAACACTGAACTGTCATGGATTGCCTCATCGCATCTGTACTGCCCTATCGCGATGCCAGAACCATATCGCGGATCTCCGACCCGTTCCCGAAGGTCCGGACTTCTTGAAGCCTGCCATCTTTCGTCATGCCGAAAAGCGTCGCGTCGTTGCGGCCCGTGGCATCGTCGGTCCGCGTCACCAGCAAAAAGCCTCCCGGCCCCTT
>NZ_JBOFBI010000039.1:0-2725 GCF_051645465.1 Tabrizicola sp.
CTTCGGCGTGGACTGCGTGGACGGATTTGCGGTACCAGTCCTCGCTGAAGATCTTTGTCGGGCCTTTCGATTTGAAGTGGCAGACATAGACCGAAACCACCGGCCCCTTGCTGCGCGGCTTGATCTGGAAATGCAGGACCGGGCGGGAGAAGCGGCGGATGTTGACCTCGACATCGCCGGACTGCGGATCGTCGCCGCGGCTTTTCAGGATGTAATCCTCGGGGAAGAAGGCGATCCAGCGCGGCTCGCCGACGAGAATGCTGCGGTCCACCGCCGCGCCGCAGACGATCATCCCGCCGGCGTGGCCTTCGGGCACCAGGGCCACATGGGTTGTGTCGAGACCCGCCGCTTTCAGTGCGGCGTCGATGCTGGCGCCGTGCCAGACCTCCTGGAAGCCGAAGACGTCGGCCCGCATTTCCTGCAGCATCCGTGCGGTCCAGGCGATCTTCAGGTCGTAGTCGGCCTGTGACCAGCCATTGGCATCGCTGTAGATCGGCAGGCCTGGCTCGTTGAGGTTGAAAAGGTTGAAGGTGGTGAAGCTGACGGTCTTTCCGGCCATGATGCATCCTTTTCAGAAGAAAGACTTCGATCAATGGTGCGACGATAGCAGGAGCGGGCCTGCGGGTGTCGTGAATACTTCGTCATAGTGACACGGGCACGACAGCGCGGCGGCTTGTCGCTTTACCACTGTCGGAGGGCGCGCTACATCGCGGGTGGAAGAGGGAGAATGACGATGGCCGAGGACGGGATCAACAGCTTCATGACCGGGCCGGACGAGCAGGGGCGGTTCGGGATGTTCGGCGGGCGGTTTGTCAGCGAGACGCTGATGCCGCTGATCCTTGATCTGGAGGAGCGGTATGAGTTTGCGAAGACCGACCCGACCTTTTGGGCCGAGATGGACTGGCTCTGGAAGCATTACGTGGGGCGGCCCTCGCCGTTGTATTTTGCCGAGCGGCTGACGGATCACCTTGGGGGCGCCAAGGTCTATATGAAGCGGGATGAGCTGAACCATACCGGCGCGCACAAGATCAACAATGTGCTCGGACAGATCATCCTGGCGCGGCGGATGGGGAAGACGCGGATCATTGCCGAGACGGGCGCGGGGCAGCACGGGGTGGCGACGGCGACGGTCTGCGCCAAGTTCGGGCTGAAATGCGTGGTCTACATGGGTGCGCATGATGTGGAGCGGCAGGCGCCGAACGTGTTCCGGATGAAGCTTCTGGGGGCGGAGGTGGTTCCCGTGACCTCGGGTCGTGGCACGTTGAAGGACGCGATGAACGACGCGCTCAGGGATTGGGTGACCAATGTGCGCGATACGTTCTACTGCATCGGCACGGTGGCGGGGCCGCATCCTTACCCGGCGATGGTCAGGGATTTCCAGTCGATCATCGGCAAGGAAGTGCGCTGGCAGCTGGCCGAGCAGGAGGGCGAGGGGCGGCTACCCGATACGGTGATCGCGGCCATCGGGGGTGGGTCGAATGCGATGGGGCTGTTCCATCCGTTCCTGGATGACCCTTCGGTGTCGATCATCGGTGTCGAGGCGGGCGGCAAGGGTGTGGACGACCGGATGCAGCATTGCGCTTCGCTGACCGGGGGGCGGCCGGGGGTGCTGCATGGCAACCGGACCTATCTCTTGCAGGACCCGGATGGGCAGATCCTTGAGGGGTTTTCGATTTCTGCCGGTCTGGATTATCCCGGGATCGGGCCGGAGCATTCGTGGCTGCATGACATCGGGCGGGCGAAGTATGTCTCGATCACCGATGCCGAGGCGCTGGAGGCGTTCCAGCTGTCGTGCAAGCTGGAAGGGATCATCCCGGCGCTGGAGCCAAGCCATGCGCTGGCCCATGTGATGAAGATCGCGCCGGGTCTCCCGCGCGACCATATCATCGTGATGAACATGTGCGGGCGCGGCGACAAGGACATCTTCACGGTGGCGAAGCACTTGGGCCAGGACATGAAGGTGTGACGGGGCGGCAACAGAGTGGTTGCCGAGTAGCACCATCCTGATTTTCCGGATTTCCAGAATCATTCTGCGGGCCTAGATCGCGCCTCCCTTCCCTAGCGGAACGGACCCAAACGCGTGGAGCTTACCCCCTCCTGCGGTGCGGTCGGGCGATGCCCGGTCCGTATACCTGGGCCGGAAGCGCGGGCGGGGATGGGGCATGTAGCTCAGAGGTCAGAGCACCGGGCAAACCGGGGGTCGGGGGTTCGAGTCCCTTCATGTCACGCGATGTAGCTCATTGGTAGAGCAGTGGACTCGTAATCCATCGGTAACAGGTTCGACTCCTGTCATCACGACCATGGCCTGCAAAGCCACTTCAAATGGGGTTTCCGGGGCCGGTTCGCATCCTGCGGGCCGGGGCGCGACTTTGCCTTCGGGCGGGCCGTGATCTTCGCCCCGCCGGTTGCTTCGGCATGTGCCGACCGCCGGGTGACGGTTCCGGCGCCTGCCGGTCCGGGTGCGGGGATACCCCCAAGCCCGCGCCGGTTGGCCCCGCCCCTCTCCCCGAGCGGCCCGCGCTTGCCGTGACAAATCCGGTCCCGGAGCCTTTCCACCCGCGCCCAGACGGGCGCCTCAACCCGGCCCGGACGGGTGCTGCGAAAAGGAACACGTGAAGGTATAAGGAGAGACAGAGATGCTGCGGACGATCGAAAAACTGCTGGGTGTCCAGCGCGTGACGCTGACCGAGAACGAACGGGCCATCCTGCTGCGGAAGGGCCGGTT
>NZ_JBOFBI010000040.1:0-4519 GCF_051645465.1 Tabrizicola sp.
CGGTGAACCCGTCCTGATCGGTGCGGCCCATCGTTTCGGGACGGAGAGGTCGGTGCCGACGGACAATTTCAAGGCCGGTGGCATCGTTTCGCTGGTCGATCTTGGTTCCGGGCGGCTGTCGGAGGCGGTGGTCGACCTCGGCGGCCCCGGACGGCAGACGCTGAGCCATCACCCGGCGACGAACGCGCCGATTGCGGGGGTGACCGTCCCGGAGTGGCAATCGGTCCTGTCACTGGCAAGACGGGCGACCCAAGGTTTGCCGGGGCTGTGCTATGTGGGGTGGGACATCGCCGTGACCCCATCAGGGCCGGTGGTGATCGAAGGCAATGCGGGCCTCGCCAATCCCAACCTCGTCCAGTTTCACGAGCCCGTGCTTTTGCGCGCCGAGGTCCGGCTGTTCTTTGCCGAGAGCGGCGTTCTGAGCCGAAGCCGCCTGAACAGGCTGGAGGCACGCCTTGCTCGGGGAACGACCAAACGCGGGTCGTAGCGGCCCTACTCCGTGACGACTGCCTTGAGGTGCCGCCGCGCGCCGCCGATATCGCCCTTGGCGAGATCGACAACGGCGGCAAAGGACGATGCCGTGCGCTTCGGGTTGCAGGCGGCCCAGGCAACCAGATAGGCCGCAACGCCGATGCCGACGAGAGTGGCGAGGGCGCTCCAGGATTGGTCGAGCGTCAGGGCCATATCGGCACCCGCCACGCACGCAACCATGATGACTGACGGCAGTGCCGCCCACGCCATCACGCGCAGCTGCGTCGCGGGATGCAGACCGGACACGCGATAGACCTGGTAGGAGCCGACCGGCCACAGCACCCACTGGCGCAGCGCCAGTGCCGCCGCCACGCCGACCAGTCCGAACTGCACGCCGACCGAGAGGAACGCGATACCGACGATGATCGAGAGCACGGACACGACCGACAGCGATCCCATCCGCCTGAAGGCGACTAGGACGGCGGTGTTGAAGCTTGATACCGGAACCCTGAGTGTGCCGAGTGCCAGGATTTGCAGGACGGGCGTCGCCCCTCGCCATTCCTCGCCGAAGGCAAGCGGCACGAGGAGGGGGGCCACGACAACGATCCCCAGCACCATGGGCCAGAAGACCCAGGTGGTCAGCCGGATCGACGATGTGATGAGTTTGACCAGATTTTCCTTGTCGGCCTGCAGCCGGGACGCGGCGGGGAAAGCGACGGCGGCCACCGGGGCGCTTAAGACATTGTTGAGCTGATCGAGAAGCCTGCGTGCGACGACGAAGAGGCCAAGCGCCTCGGTCCCCAGCCAATGACCGATGACGAGGCGGGGCAATGCGTTCTGCGAGAGGAACGTCAGCCCATTGTTTTCGATCCGGCGCCCCGAAAACCGGACGACATCGCCAAGTTCCTGCATCGAGAACTTGAGCCCCGGCCACCAGCCCGATGCCGACGCGAGCAGTGCCAGCGTCACGACACGCCGCACGATCTCCATTATCACGAGGCTCCACAGGCCCATCCCGGAAAGGGCGAGACCGATGCCGGAGATCAGCGAGGCGAGAGCCGCGAGGGAGCCGATCCGCGCCAGAGCCGCGAACCGAAGGTCGCGCGCCAGGACCTGATTGGGAACGGATGTCATTGCGGTCAGGAACGGCAGCAAGGCCATCGCGACCAGAACGCTTTCCAGTTGCGGTGCCTCAAAAAACCGGGCGGCGAATGCCCCCGCTGTGGCGACAGTCAGCGAGACGGCGATGCCGATCACGACAAGACCGGCGAAGGCGGCGTTACGGTGGCCGGGCGTCGCGTCCTCTTTCTGGACCACGATGTCAGCCACATGGCCGCCCGTCAGGATCTCGGCGAACCCGACGAAGAGGAGGCCGAGCGCAAAGATGCCGTAGGTCTCGGCACCAAGCAGCCGGGCCAGAATGATCGTCCCCGCCATGGCGAGCAGTGCCTGGATCAATTGGCCTGTCGAGGCCCAGACCGCCTGTCGGATCAGCTTCGCCGCTCGGCTCAATACCGCCGTCCTTCGTTGTTTTCGGGCCTGTACTCTAGCTCGCTTACGATCGGCACAACCTCACGATGCATTTCGCGATATCACAGAGACGTTACCGATTGCATTCATCAAGCCGGGGAATAGTTCGGCCACTGACCCGTCTTTCTAGGACCATCCTGACGCAGTTTTTCGTCTAGGAAGGGAGTTGCCAAGTGGAGGAAGGCGGGAGTGGACACCCAACACAGCAAACGAACGTCGGTCATCCTGCCCACCTTCAATCGCAAACATCTCCTCCAGTCTAGTCTGGATGCGGTTCTGGCGCAGGTTGATGAGCGAGATGAGGTCATCGTCGTCGATGACGGATCGGGCGACGGCACGAACGAGCTTCTCACGTCCTACGGAAACCGCGTCGACACGATCTTTCAGGCCAATGCGGGCAAGGCGAAGGCGCTGAATGCGGGCCTACGGCGGGCACAAGGCCGGTATGTCTGGATCGTCGACGATGACGACATCGTCTGCCCGAAGGCGCATCACGATCTGCTGGCCCTGTTCGGCTGCAACCCTGACGCCGACATTGCCTATGGCCGCCATCGGCGCTTCCGGCAGGAAACGGATGGCAGCGTTCAACTCATTGACACAGGATACTGGAACGACTGCCCGGCGGACGATCTTTTCGTCGCGACGCTGGAGGACTTCTTCGTCCACCAGCCGGGCATGCTCGTAAGGCGCTCGCTTTATCGAACCGCCGGAGATTTCGACGAAGCGCTGCCGCGATCGATCGACTATGAGATGCTGATCCGTCTGGCGCGCCATGGTCGGGCCGTCTCGACCGACAAGGTGATTTTCCATCAACGGTTGCATGACGGCGACCGCGGCCCCGCAGCCGGCCGCCTTAAGGCGCGCGACCGGGACGCGAACTGGGTCGCCCACGACGCACACATCTTTGAGCGCCTTCACGCGACGCTGCCGCTTGAAAGCTACCTGCCGCATCGTGAGCTTTCCAATCCGGAAGATCACCGTCGCGCGCTGCTTCAGCGCGGTACGATCATGGCGCGCAAGAAGAATTGGCAACTGGCCATCGCCGACTTCGACCTGGCACTGCGCGAAAGCGCTGCACCGCTTTCGCGGCCCGAAAAACTGATCCTGCGGCGGGCGACCGGATCGAAGTATGGCTGTGACGAGGCCGTAGGCAACAGGGATATCGATGCCGATCTCGCCGCGCTTCGGGAGAAGCATGTGGAAGGAGGGGCGCTTTCGCGCTCGCTCGCCCGTGGCCTGGTCTGGCGTGTGCGTCATGCGTTGATCAAGGGAGATTTGCGCGAAGGACTGAGATTTGCCGAACAGGCCGCCCGCTGGGCAATCGGGTGATCGCGCAATCTGACCAGTTCTGGTGCATGTGGACCGGCGCGATGATGGTCCGAAGGCCATCAAAAGTTGCCTGGCGTAACTCTTGGGTTACGGTCTTCTGACGGACTCAGCTTGAGTTGCGCAGCTAGGCAGGAAAGCCAGTGAGCGCGCGGCCTGCTCGACCGCAGAGTTTCTCGGGTCTAACGCTATTGCCGATCCCACGCCAGGGCTATCCTCATATCCCGACTGGCCGATGCATCCACATCCCACAAAGTCCATTCATCCTGATCGGTTTCGATCCGATGAGCCGGATATGTCCCGCAAGCCGCGGGTGAGAATGAATACACAAACATGGCTTCCGCGACCTGATCCAGACGAAGGCGATCTCGATCCTGCAGCCCGACGCCCGCCACATGGGCGGGATCACCGAATTCATGAAGGTCGCCGCAATGGCGCAGGCGCATGGGCTCGACGTATGCCCGCATGGCGACCAACAGACCCATCTGCACCTGCTGGCGGCAATCCCGAACGGGCTGATGCTGGAATTCTATCCGCAGGAATTCGACCCGATGCATGGCCGCGTCTATTTGGAAACACCGGAGCTTCAGTCAGATGGCACGGTGATCGTGCCCGACAGCCCAGGCCTCGGCCGCACGCCGAACGAAGCGGCGCTGGCCGAGTTTCGGGTAAGCTGAGGGCATTTTCTCAAGTGCTACTGACGGAGAGCCCGTTTGCGGTGACCAAGTTTCCATTGTAACTTACCTTGATGCATCTCGTCCCACTTCCACTGTCGCAAGCGGCCCTTTGCCGTCATTCGGCCCTCGGCGTCGCCCACTCCAAACCAGCCGTTCATGCATGTCGCAGCATGTCCGGTGCGATAACGTCAGCGTTTAGAACGGAGCGGACCCCGTATCCGTCGTAAGTCTGCCTCGGTTGCCGCAAACTGTACGCAGCGCTAACCTACTGAGCGAGGTTAACTCGGAGGCCGCCATGACAACCCGCTTCAATCCTCCCACCGGCTGGCCTCAATTCGGGCGCGCCTTTAACCACGGAATTGTCGAGCCGGAGGGTAGGACGCTCCGAATGACCGGCCAAGTCGCCTGGAATGGAGAAGGACAACTTGTCGGTGAAGGCGACTGCGAGGCCCAGATCCGACAGTGCTTTGACAACGTTGAACATATTCTGAAGGCCGTCGGCGGACGGTTTGAGG
>NZ_JBOFBI010000041.1:0-10758 GCF_051645465.1 Tabrizicola sp.
CCCGTCGCTAGGTGATCGAATTCCTATTGAGATGGCCCAAACCGACATTGGTGCGCGTGAGGTCGAGGCTGTACTTCTGCGGATGGCGCATGGCGTCTACTAATCAGTGAGGCTTTGGCGACTTACCAAAGCGCAGTTCCTTCCCGGCCTTGACGGCGAAGGTGCGCGGCTTGCGGGCGGAAGATGGAATAATCCCGGTATGCCGGTGGTCTATTGCTCCTCGTCGCTTGCACTGGCTGCCCTTGAAGCTCTGGTCAACATTCCAAGCTTTCGACGCCGCCGCGGTGAACTGCAACCGCTCGTCGCCGTTGCCCTCGAGGTTGATGAAGAGGCTATCGCGGATTCCGGTTTTCCTATTGATCAGGATATAGGCGTTTCCCGACAAATGGGCGACGCCTGGCTCCGCTCTGGCTCGTCGTTCGGCCTCATGGTGCCCAGCCGCGTCATCCCGCTGGAGCGGAACGTCCTCCTCAACCCCCGTCACCCCGCGATGTCCGAGGTCACCATTGCCCTCACCGAGCCCTTCATCTTCGACGACCGGCTTGGCTTCTGATCCTTCCCACGCTACCCTAACGCAAGGGTCAGCAGTTCACCCAGGCGTCACCGGCCCCCAAGGGCAGCTAAACCTGCATCCTCAGATCGCTCACGCTTCCCCCCGTGCCCGATCGCAAGCCGGTGACCGCGATGTCCGAAGGGCATGACGGAGGATGCGATGACCCGTGAAACCCTGCCCCTGCCAGTGGCGGACTTGTCCGTCTTTGCCCGCCAGCTGCGCCGTGCCTGGCCTGCAGAACCGCCAAGCCACCTGACGCTGATGAACCTCCTCGCCCGCGCCTCGGGCTTCCGCAACATCCAGCATCTGCGGGCGAGCGCGCTGGCCGAAGCCAGGCTTTCCACCGCCCCGTCGGTCGTCGACCATGTCGCGGTCGAAGCGCTCCGCCGCTGCTTCGACGCGCAAGGCCGCCTGACCCGATGGCCTGCCCGCACCTCGGTCCAGCATCAGGTCCTTTGGGTCCTCTGGTCGCACCTGCCGCGCGGCGAGGTGATGACCGAACGCCAGATCAGCGAACGGCTGAACCAATGGCACCTTTTCGGTGACGCCGCGATCATCCGGCGGACGCTTCTGGAGCTGGGGCTGATCACCCGCACCCCCGATTGCACCGAATACCGGCGGGTCGAGCAGAAGCCGCGGCCGGAAATCCTTGCCCTGATCCGGTCGCTGGGGACTTAGTTCCCCGCCGCCAGCGCCTTCAGCACCGCCTGGGCGCTGGCGCTGTCCCACTCGGCATCGCCGATCAGCCGGGCCACTTCCTGGCCTTCCGGGTTCAGGATCACGGTCACGGGAAGGCCCATCACGTGCATGCTGCGCGCCAGTTCCGACTTCGGGTCGCGCAGGATCGGAAGGGTCTGGATGCCTTCCTCCTCGAAGAACCGCTTGATCCCGGTCACCGAATTCCGCCCCGTCGCGACCGGCACCACCGCGATCTCGGGCATGGCGACCTGCAGGCGGTCAAGCGACGGCATCTCTTGCCGGCAGGGCGCGCACCAGGTGGCCCAGAAGTTCAGGACCACCCATTTGCCGTGGTATTCCGCCAGCGACCGGGGCGCATCCTCGGTATCGACCAGACCTATCTCCGGTACCTCGACCGGGGCTTCGTGCAGGGCAAGCTTCTTCATGTCGCCGTCGCGCAAACTGGCGACGTCAGCAGCCACCGCGTTTGCACCAAGGATCAAGGCCGTGTAGAGGACGACCAGCAATTTCCGCACGTTTGCACCTCAAAGGCCCGTCCGATGACCGAACGCCCTGACTCCAATGCCGCCAACCAGATGTGGGGCGGGCGTTTTGCCAGCGGGCCGGACGCGATCATGCAGGCCATCAACGCCTCGATCGGGTTCGACCAGCGGCTCTACGCGCAGGATATCGCAGGCAGCCGGGCCCATGCCGCAATGCTCGCGGCCACGGGCATCCTGAGTGATAGTGACGCCAAGGCCATCGGGGAAGGGCTTCTCACGGTCTTGTCAGAGATCGAAACAGGGAAATTCCAGTTCCGGGTCGAACTGGAGGACATCCACCTGAACGTGGAAAGCCGCCTGACCGAGATCATCGGCGAACCCGGCAAGCGTCTGCACACGGGCCGCAGCCGCAACGACCAGGTGGCGGTGGACTTCCGGCTCTGGGTGCGGGACCAGTGCGACCAGGCGATTGCCGGTGTCACAGGCCTGATGCGCGCCTTCCTCGCTCAGGCCGAGGCGGGGGCCGATTGGGTCATGCCGGGCTTCACGCACCTCCAGACCGCCCAGCCGGTGACCTGGGGGCATCACATGATGGCCTATGTCGAGATGCTGGCGCGCGACCGTTCGCGGTTCGAGGACGCGCGCAAGCGGATGAACGAATGCCCCCTTGGCGCGGCAGCGCTGGCGGGAACGTCGTTCCCCATCGACCGCGAGATGACGGCGAAAGCCCTGGGCTTCGACCGGCCGACCGCAAACAGCCTCGACAGCGTCTCCGACCGCGACTTCGCGCTGGAGTTCCTTTCCGCGGCCAGCATCTGCGCCATGCACCTTTCCCGCTTTGCCGAAGAACTGGTGATCTGGTCCTCCGCCCAGTTCCGCTTCGTCCGTCTTTCCGACCGCTGGACCACCGGCTCCAGCATCATGCCGCAAAAGAAGAACCCCGACGCGGCCGAGCTTCTGCGGGCGAAGCTCGGCCGCATCCTTGGGGCGACGGTGGCCTTGTTCACTGTGATGAAGGGCCTCGCGCTCACCTATTCCAAGGACATGCAGGAAGACAAGGAACAGGTCTTCGACGCTGCCGACAGCCTGATGCTGGGCCTTGCCGCGATGACCGGCATGGTCAGCGACATGACCGCGAACCGCGACACCCTGAAAGCCGCCGCCGCCAGCGGCTTTTCCACCGCGACCGATCTGGCCGACTGGCTCGTCCGCGCGCTCGGCCTGCCGTTCCGCGAGGCGCATCATATCACCGGAGCCCTGGTCGCAATGGCCGAGAAGCAGGGCATCGACCTGCCGGACCTGACGCTTCAGCAGATGCAATCCATCCACCCCGGCATCACGGAAGCAGTGTTCGGCGTCCTCGGCGTCGAGAACTCGGTCCGCAGCCGCACCTCCTACGGCGGGACCGCGCCTTCGCAGGTCCGCGCCCAGATCGCCCGCTGGCGCGCCGAACTGGGGTGACGGCAGGGGCGCCCGATGTTAGCCTTGGGCATCGAGCAAAGGATGGTCGTCATGAAACCCTTCCTCCTGATCGCCCTTCTCACCCTTGCCGCCTGCACCGAGCCGACACTACACGCCGGCATCGCCGTCGGCACCTTCGGAGTATCGGTAAAGCCAGCCTTGTCAGGCAATGTCGGTGGTGCGACGATCATCATCGAACCAAACTGACCCGAGGTCCCGAATGCCCCGCCTGATCCTGCCCGCCGCCTTGATCGCCTGCCTTGCCCTTGCCGCCTGCGGCGCCGACGGCAACCCTGAACCGCCCACGAAGTCCGGGGTGACGGTGTCAGGCGAGGCCGAGATCGGTGTCGTGGTGAAATGACACCCCTGCGCCTGGCCTTCCTTGCGTTGGCAATCTGGGGCGCCGTGCATCCGATGTACTGGTTCATCCGCCACATGCGCGAGACCGGCACCGGCCTCGGCGGCATGATCGACGCCTGGTACGTCAACGCCTCGACCACCGGCCTGACATGGGACCTGACCATCGCCGCCATCGCGCTGACCGTCTGGATCCTGACCGAGGCGATCTCACGCAAGGCCTGGCTGCATCTGGTCGCGATCCCGGCAACCTTCTGCATCGGTGTCAGCTGCGGCCTGCCGCTGTATCTGTTCCTGCGGTCGCGGCCGGACAGATGACCCATCCTCTGCGACAAGGATGCATCGCGCTCTGGCTGGTTTCGGCAACCGTCTTTTGCGGGCCGGTCGCAGCCGAGACCCTGCTTCCACAACCGCCACTTGCCCCACATGTCGAGGCCCTGCCGCGAGTAGATGGCAGCACGGCCATCGCACGACGGACAAACTCCTCGTTGCAGGCATTGGACGATCTGCATCTTGGTTTTGTCATCTGCGATGATGGGAGTCTGGATAACGCTTCGCGATCCGTCCAAGTCATGACCGACGGACCCGATTTCCTGACTTTCCTGATCGAGATCGGTGGCGAGTGCGAAGGGGCGGCGCATCCCTGGTGGGACGTGCAGATCGTGAACTTCGATCTCAAGACCGGGCAGCAAACCGGGCTTCTGGAGTACCTGCCCGAAGCCTGGGTCGAAACCGGCGACCCCACCGAACCGCTGTTCGACATTTATGTCAGCGCAGCAGGGCCGAACCTGACGGATGAGTGCCTCGAAAGCCTGACTTTTGCATTGACCAAGCAATATCTTCGGTTTGACATCGGGTTGGACACCAGGACGCAAACGCTCCTGATCCTGCCGGTTGGACTGCCCCACGTAGAGATCGGTTGTGTGGAGCCGGTCGGGGCAAAGCCTGATGCGCTGCAAAAGGCTGGCTTTGATCCGCGTCTCGTGAAGGCCATCGGCGACCAGCTTTAACCCCTCCGCAACATGACCTCCGGAACCCTCCGCCAGACCGTCCTGATCGTCGCCCTCCTGAACCTTGCCTACTTCGGGGTCGAGTTTATCGCCGCCATCCGCATCGGCTCGGTCTCGCTTTTCGCCGACAGCATCGATTTCCTCGAAGACACCGCGATCAACCTTCTGATCTTCGTGGCCCTCGGCTGGACGGCGGCGCGACGGGCGCGGGTCGGCATGGTGCTGGCCGGGCTGATGCTGATCCCGGCCATCGCTTTCCTCTGGACCCTTGTCCAGAAATACCTCAACCCCGAACCGCCCGACGCCTTCATCCTCACCCTCATCGGCCTTGGCGCACTCGCGGTAAACCTGACCGCCGCCCTCCTCCTTGCCCGCCACCGCCGCACGACCGGCAGCCTCACCCGCGCCGCCTTCCTCTCGGCCCGCAACGATGCCCTGGCCAACGTCGGCATCATCGGAGCAGGGCTGGTCACGGCCACCTATCCCTCGATCTGGCCCGATGTGATCGTCGGCCTCGCCATCGCCGCGATCAACCTCGACGCCGCGCATGAGGTCTGGGAGGCCGCCCGCCGCGAAAGCCGCGATACCGAAGCCTGATCCCGTTTGCAGGGTCATGGCCCGGCTGCTATGTCACCGACTGGGCAGGGTCGGGAACACGCGCGCATATGGATCATTTCCTCTATCGAAACGGCATCCTGCACGCCGAAGACGTGGCGATCCCCGACATCGCCGCCTCGGTCGGCACCCCGTTCTACGTCTACTCCACCGCCACGCTGGCCCGCCACTACCGGCTTTTCACCGAAGCACTCAGCCCCTTGCCGCACCTCGTCTGCTTCGCCATCAAGTCGCTTTCCAACGTGGCTGTCCTGAAGACGCTTGGAAACCTGGGCGCCGGGATGGATGTGGTCTCGGGCGGGGAATACCTCCGGGCCAAGGCGGCGGGTGTGCCGGGCGAAAGGATCGTCTTCTCCGGCGTCGGCAAAACGCGTGAGGAGATGCGGCTGGCACTGACGGGCGGCATCCGCCAGTTCAACGTCGAGTCCGAACCCGAAATGCGGGCGCTCTCGGAAGTCGCCACCAGCCTTGGCCTGACAGCTCCCATCACTGTCCGCGTCAACCCGGACGTGGACGCGAAGACCCACGAAAAGATCGCGACCGGCAAGAAGGAAAACAAGTTCGGCATCCCCATCGCCCGCGCATCGCAGGTCTACGCCGAAGCCGCCCGCCTGCCCGGCCTGCAAGTCATCGGTATCGACGTCCACATCGGCAGCCAGCTGACCGACCTCGAACCGTTCGAGCAGGCCTACCTGAAGGTCGCCGACCTTACCCGCCAACTCCGCGCCGAGGGCCACACGATCACAAGGCTCGACCTTGGCGGCGGCCTGGGCATTCCCTACACAAGGTCCAACGAGGCCCCGCCCCTTCCCACCGACTACGGCGCGCTGATCAAGCGCACGGTCGGCGACCTGGGCTGCGAGGTCGAGATCGAGCCGGGCCGCCTGATTTCGGGCAACGCCGGGATCCTCGTCAGCCGCGTGATCTATGTGAAGAACGGCGAGGGCCGGGATTTCCTCATCCTCGACGCCGCGATGAACGACCTGATCCGCCCCTCGATGTACGGCGCCCATCACGACATCATCCCCGTCGCCGAACCCCCGGTTGCCGCGCCAACCCAGGAATTCGACGTCGTCGGCCCGGTGTGTGAGACCGGCGATACCTTTGCCAAAGGCCGGGACCTGCCCCTTGTGGCCGAGGGCGACCTGATCGCCTTTCGCAGTGCAGGGGCCTATGGTGCGGTCATGGCATCGGAATACAATACTCGGCCCCTGATCCCGGAAGTGCTAGTGAACGGGGATCAATTCGCTGTCATCCGGGCACGTCCGAGCTTTGACGAAATCCTCAACCGCGATACCATCCCCCCATGGCTGTGACGCGTGTCCGGCCCCGAGGCAGGTGAAATGACCGGACCGACGCCCCAACCGCCGCTGAAATCGCTCGTCTGGCCCATGCGGCTGACGCTGGCTGGTCTGTGGGCGGAACGGCTTGCCCGTGCGTTCTGGCCGCTCTGGACGCTGCTTCTGGCAACCCTTGCGGCTTTGGCCTTTGGCCTGCAGGACGTTGGGCCGCTTCGTTGGGCGCAGGCGGCGGGGGCCGCAATCGCGATTCTTGCGCTGGTGCTGCTGGTCTGGGGCTACAAGCGATTCCGGAAGCCGACAGTGCTTGATGCGCTGAACCGGCTGGATACGACCATGCCGGGCCGCCCCATTGCCACCTTGCGCGATACCCAGGCCCTTGGCGTGAAGGATCCCACCTCGTCAGCCGTCTGGCGCGCGCACCAGGAACGCATGGCCGCCCGCGCGGCGGCTGCCGGCCCCGTCGCTCCCGACCTGCGGCTCTCGTCACGCGACCGTTTTTCGCTGCGCTACGTTGCACTCACCGCCTTCGTCATGGCCATGATCTTCGGCTCGGTCTGGCGCGCGACGACGGTTGCGGGGCTGACCCCCGGGGCCGCGGTCGCCATGCCGGGTGGACCAAGCTGGGAGGCCTGGGCCCAGCCCCCGGCTTACACCGGCAAACCGTCGCTCTACCTGAACGAGATCACCGCCGAGACGCTGGAGCTTCCAGTTGGAACCCGCTTGCAGGTCCGCCTCTACGGCCCGCCGGAAGATTTCACCGTCGCGCAGACGGTTGCCGCAGTCCCCGCTCCACCGGCAGAAGGCGAAGTCACCCCCGCTGCTGCCGTGCCCAATGCCGTTCCCGGCGTTCATGACCTGACCGTCGAAAAGTCGGGTGAGCTCTCGATCGACGGGCAAGGCGGCCGGGAATGGCTGATCACCGCGGTTCCCGACGGCGCACCCACGGTCGAGGTATCGGGCGACATGGTGCGTGAGGCGGATGGCCGCTTCAAGCAGGGGTTCAAGGCGACCGACGACTACGGCGTGGTCGCGGGCCGGGTGACCATCTCGCTCGACCTGTCGAAGATCGACCGCCGCCATGGCCTGGTTGCCGACCCCGAGTCGGTCGAGCCGGTGGTCCTTGACCTGCCGATGCCCCGCAAGGGTGAGCGGACCGAGATTACCTCCACGCTGGTTGACGACCTGTCCAAGCACGTCTTCGCGAACCTCCCCGTGACGATGGTCTTTGCCGTCGCCGATGCGGCCGGGCAAGAGGGAACCTCGGCCCCCTATCAGGTCACCCTGCACGGCAAGCGGTTCTTCGACCCCCTGGCAGCCTCGCTCATCGAAATGCGCCGCGACATCCTCTGGAACCGGATCAACGCGCCCCGGGCGGTCGAGATCCTGAAAGCCGTCACCAACCTGCCCGAAGGCTTCATCCGCCACGACCGCGCCTTCCTGCACCTCCGCGTGCTGATGCGCGATCTTGAGGCGAAAGAAGCAAGCCTGACGGTTGAAGAGCGCGACGTGATTGCCGAGAAGCTCTGGAAGATCGCGTTCATGGTCGAAGAGGGGAACCTCCTGTCCGCGCTGGAACGGCTGAAGCGGGCCGAGGACCGGCTGCAAGAGGCGATCCGGAACGGCGCCTCGCCGGAAGAGATCGACCAGCTGATGAAGGAAATGCAGCAGGCGCTGAACGAATACATGCGCGAGCTGGCCGAAGAGGCCCAGCGCAATCCGGGCGACCAAGAGCAGCAGGAAGGCATGCAGGGCATGCAGATGTCGGCCGACCAGCTGCAGGAAATGCTCGACAGGCTTCAGCAGCTGATGGAAGAGGGCAAGACTGCCGAGGCCGCCGAGCTGATGGAACAGCTCCGCGAGTTCATGGAGAACATGCAGATCGTCGAGGGTCAGGGCGGCCAGGGCCAGGGTCAGGGCGGACCGGGCCAGCAGGGCATGCGCGAACTCGGTGAAACGCTGCGCGATCAGCAGGAACTGTCCGACGACGCCTTCCGCGACCTGCAGGGCGTGCCGCGGCCGGGCCAGGAAGGCCAGCAGGAAGGTCAGGAGCAGGGTCAAGACGGCCAGAACGGTCAGGAACCCGGTCAGCAGGAAGGTCAGGGCGGCGACGAGGATAGTCAGGAACCTGGCCAGAACGGTCAGGATGGCAACCAGGACGGGCAGGGCGGGGGCGACGAACGCTCGCTCACCGACCGGCAGCGTGAGCTTCGCGAACGTCTGGACCAGCTGCAGAGCGGCGAGCTGCCGGGCGACGGCACCGAGCAGGGCGAGGAAGGCCGCCGCAACCTCGACGACGCGGGCCGGGCGATGGAAGAGGCTGAAGACGCGCTTCGCCGGGGTGACCTTGACGGCGCGCTTGACCGGCAGGCCGAGGCCATGGAAGCGCTCCGCGACGGGATGCGGGACTTTGGCGAGGCTCTGGCCGAAGAGCAGCGTGAGAACCGCGAAGCCCAGGGCGGCGAAAACGACCAGTTCGGCAGCGCCGATCCAAGCGGCCGCGATCCCCTGGGCCGCGAGCCGGGTGAAGACGGCGCCCGGATCGGATCGGACGAGAACATGGTCCAGAACGACCCGAACGAGCGGGCGCAAGAGCTTCTGGACGAAATCCGCCGCCGCTCGGGCGAGCTGACGCGGCCGCTGGAAGAGCTCGACTACCTAAAGCGGCTGTTGCAGCTCTTCTGATCCGGCGCCGGGGGTGGGCACAGTGCTCACCTTTTTCGGACCATCGATTTCAATAGGTTACAAGCTCCGGTTCGTAATCGGTTAACCTTTGACCAGGTTTCGCCGATCCCTTCCAGGTCGCTTGCGGGCCGCCATGTTCCGCGCCACAGTCGGCGCCATGACCGAGGCACTGCTTCCTCCCGGCCGTCTGATCGCACTCGACGCCGCCCGCACGCTGGCCGTCGTCTGCATGGTGATCTTCCACTTCACCTTCGACCTGGCACTTTTCGGCTACATCCCCTCGGACACGATCTACCAGCCCTTCTGGTACTATTTCGCCCGGATGATCGCGGGAAGCTTCCTGTTCCTCGCCGGCGTCAGCCTGTGGCTTGCGCATGGGCAGGGCATCCGCTGGCAAGCGTTCTGGATAAGGTTCGGGAAAGTCGCGGGTGCGGCATTGCTCGTCACCATCGCCAGCATCCAGTTCGTCCCCGGCGGCACGATCTGGTTCGGCATCCTGCATGCAATCGCCGCCGCGAGCCTGCTTGGCCTGATCGCACTCCGCCTGCCCTGGCCCGTGACGCTTGCCCTCGCCGCAGCGATCTTCGCCGCAGCCTGGGGCCCACGCTTCGCCGCGTTCGACCCGCTCTGGCTGGTCTGGACCGGTCTCGCTGAAACCCGGCCCGCGATGGGCGATTATGTGCCCTTGGTGCCCTGGGCCGCCCCTTTGCTTGCCGGGATCGCCTTCGCCCGAGCCCTTGGCATCGACCGCTGGCGGGGCCGGGCGCCCTCGCCGCTGGTGCACCGGCTGACCTTCCCCGGCCGCCACAGCCTGATCATCTACCTCGCCCACCAGCCCATCCTGATCGGCCTCTTCAACGCCTACATCTGGGCGACCGGTCCCAGTTAACGGATCAGTTGGAAGTTCCGTTTTGAGCCCATTGCAGCCATGGGACGCCCGGCATAGGGTTTGCAAAGGCGTACTGCGATCGGACAACAATGCTGCTTCGGACTTTCTTTCCCGATGGACGGTTTTCGCGACCTGCGACAGCGCAAGAGATCGACGGTGCGGAGCGGACAATCGGCGCAAAACTCCCCGAACAACTTCGCCGACTCTATCTGGAATGCGATGGTTTTCGTGAACCGCGCGGAAACGCCGAGTACCTTCTCTCACTCTCGGAAGTGGACACTACTGGTTCGCTCACGCGCACTAACGCATTCTGGCACCACGAGTTTCCAAGGATCACAACCTACTGCCCCGACTTCCGTGGCTTCATCTTCTTCGGAATGTCATCCGGTGACGAAAGCTGGGCAATCGATCAGGATGGCTTGAACGTGATCGCCTATCACCACTCGATGGGCGATGAGTACGAAGTGGTGGGTCACGACATCACGCAGGTCTATCTGCACGACTTTGAACTGTATGACGCAGTATGACTGCCACCTCGATTTCGGCCTCACGGGGAACGACCGCTCTCTCCGGTGGGTTCAACCGGTGGCTGCAACACTTCATTCTTTGATCGAAGAAGGAGTGTGAGCCATGACGTATCGTCGCCGGATCTACTATTCGGCCGAACAGCGCGCCGAGATATGGGCTCGTTGGCAGCGTGGGGAGTCGA
>NZ_JBOFBI010000042.1:0-89097 GCF_051645465.1 Tabrizicola sp.
CCTGCGGCGCTGGGCGGCCCTCACAGCCTGACTCTGCAAAAAACACCCCGAAACCCATGCCCAGCCATCGGCAGGGGAAGAAAAACACCGCCCTGCCCTCAACTGCGCCCCCAACAGGCCCATTTGCGCAACAGGCCCCCGAGGGGAGAGGGGAGGCGCTTGTGGTGATGTGGGCACGGCACTACATCGTCGGGCGAGTTGCGAGGACGTTACTTGCCTCCGGCGGGGATATTTGGTGAAGGGAAAGCTCTGGAGGCGGTAGAACGTGTCAGCCCCAGTCCAGCACCACCTTGCCCGACAGGCCCGACCGCATTGCCGCGAAGCCCTCCTCGAACCGGTCGACCGGGAAGCGGTGCGTGATGACCCGGCGGATGTCGAGGCCGTTTTCCAGCATGGCGATCATCTTGTACCAGGTCTCGAAGATTTCGCGGCCATAGACGCCCTTGATGGTGATCGCCTTGAAGACGATCCTTGACCAGTCGACCGGGGATTTGCCCGGGGGGATGCCGAGCATGGCGATGCGGCCGCCCATGACCATATGTTCGACCATCTGGTCAAGCGCGGCTTGCGAGCCTGACATCTCCATCCCCACATCGAACCCCTGGGTCATCTTGAGCGAGGGGTAGACGGAGCGGAGGTCGGTGTCGGTGACATTGACGGGAACGACATCGGTGACCCGCCCTGCCAAGTCGAGCCGCGCCTGGTTGATGTCGGTGATCACCACATTCCGCGCTCCAACATGCCGGGCGACGGCAGCTGCCATGATGCCGATGGGACCGGCGCCGGTGATAAGAACGTCTTCGCCCACAAGGTCGAAGCTGAGCGCGGTGTGGACGGCATTGCCGAGGGGGTCGAGGATGGCGCCGATCTCGTCGTCGATCGCGTCGGGCAGGGGGACGACGTTGAAAGCGGGAAGGCGGAGGTATTGTGCGAAAGCGCCGGGCTCGTTGACGCCGATGCCGCGGGTTTCGGGGTCGAGGTGGAACCTGCCCGACCGGCTTTGGCGGCTGGTTTTGCCGATCAGGTGGCCCTCGCCCGAGCATCTTTGCCCGATGGTCAGGCCTTCGACGTTGCGGCCTGTTTCGACGATCTCGCCGGCAAACTCGTGGCCGGTGACGAGCGGGACGGGGACGGTCTTCTGCGCCCAGTCGTCCCAGTTCCAGATGTGGATGTCGGTGCCGCAGATGCCGGTCTTGTGGATCTTGATCAGCACGTCATCCGGGCCGATCTCGGGGACGGGCCGGGTTTCCATCCAGAGGCCGGGTTCGGGTTTCGACTTGACCAGGACGACCATTTCGTTTGCGCGCCGTTCGCGCGCGGGCATTTCGTTGGTCATGAGACCCCCTTTGCAGCTTGGAACGCCAGCCATGTCCAGGTGACTCCGGCGTCGCGGTTGACCTTCTGGATCGACGGGGCCGGGCAGCGGAAGACCTCGGCCAAACCAACCTGGCCGAAGCCTCCGGCGGTGGCGTCGACGTCGATGGTGTGAAGCGGAAGCCCCGGCGGAGTGGGGCCATGGCGCAACGCCATAAGGAGCAGACCGCCAGGTGCGGTCAGGCGGGCGAGCGTGGCGGTGGCCCGGCCGCGTTCCTCTGGCGCAAGGTGGTGCCAGACGGCGGAGAGGTTCACCAAGTCATAGACCTGCCCGAGCGCCGAAAGCCCGGGCAGGTCCGGCAGCGCGTCGATAAGCCAGTTGATCCGGGCGTCGGACTTGCGCGCGGGTTCAAGAAAGGCGGCCACCGGGTCTACGGCGGTGACAGTATGGCCCATGTCCGCAAACCAGCGCGCATCGCGACCTGTGGCAGTGCCGATATCGGCGGTGCGGCAGGGAGTGGCGGGGACAAGATGACGGACTGGGGCGTAGATGTCCTCGGTCGGCAGGGTGTCGTAGCGGTCTCTCAGTGCGTCGGCGTGCGCGGCGTAATGGGCGATGGCGGCGGACGAGCCTTGTCCGGTCATTTGAGGATTCCGGTGGATTTTCCGGCGGTACGGAAGGCGGCGAGCGCCTGGTCGAGATCGTCTCGGGTGAGGGCCGCGTTCATCTGGGTGCGGATGCGGGCCTGGCCGTTCGGGACGACGGGAAAGAAGAAGCCCGCGACATGGATGCCGCGGGTGAAGAGGTCGGCGGCCATGGCTTGCGCGAAGTTTGCGTCGCCGAGCATGACGGGGACAATCGGATGCTCGCCCGGCAGAAGGGTGAAGCCTGCGTCGGTGAGCCCGTCGCGCCAGTAGGTGGCGTTTTCGCTGAGTTTGGCGCGGAGGTCGTCGGCCGCTTCCACGATGTCCAGGGCTGCCAGCGCCGCACCCACGACGGCGGGAGGCAGGGCGTTCGAGAAAAGGTAAGGCCGGGCGCGCTGGCGGAGGAGGTCGATCACCTCTTGCGGCCCCGCGATGTAGCCGCCCAACGCGCCGCCAAGCGCTTTGCCGAGGGTACCGGTCAGGAGGTCTACCTTCAGGCCCGCTCGGGCCGGGGTGCCGCGGCCTTCAGGGCCGATAAAGCCCGTCGCGTGGCAATCGTCGACCATGATCATTGCGCCGTAGCGGTCCGCGATGGCGCGGATTTCGGGGAGTTTGGCGAAATAGCCGTCCATCGAGAAGACGCCATCGGTCGCAATCAGGATGAAGCGGGCCTGGTCGGCGCGGGCGGCTTTCAGCTGGGCCTCAAGGTCGGCCATGTCGGAGTTGGCGTAGCGGTAGCGTTTCGCTTTGCAGAGGCGAATGCCGTCGATGATGCTCGCGTGGTTCAGGCTGTCGGAGATGACGGCGTCTTCCGGGCCGAAGAGGGGTTCGAAAAGCCCGCCGTTGGCATCGAAGCAGGCGGCGAAGAGGATGCTGTCGTCCTGGTTGAGGAACTGGGCCAGGCGGGTTTCGAGGCGGCGGTGCAGGTCCTGCGTCCCGCAGATGAAGCGGACCGAGGCCATGCCGAAGCCGTGGTCGTCCATAGCGGCTTTGGCGGCGGCGATCAGGCGGGGGTCATCGGCGAGCCCTAGGTAGTTGTTGGCGCAGAGGTTCAGCATCTCGCGCCCGGCCATCGCGACATGCGCGCCCTGCGGCCCGGTGATCAGGCGTTCGCGTTTCATCAGGCCGTCGGCTTCGATGGCTGAGAGAGTGTTGAAGATGTGGTCCAGAAAGGCGGCGCGGTCGGTCATCCTGTCCTCACTTCGCGGATAGCGGGACAGTTCCACAACTGGCCGGGATTGTCATGGGGTCGCGCGGGTCAGGTGCCGCAGAAGGTGACGTACTGGCCGAAGCTTGTCGGGGCGGGCAGCATGAAGGCCTCAGCCTCGGTGAAGGGGTCCTGGATGGCGGCGAGGAGGGCGTGGAAGGGGGCCATATCGCCATTGGTGGCGGCGGTCAGGGCCTCTTCGACCTTGTGGTTACGGGGGATGACGGCGGGGTTGGCTTTGGCGATGCGCTGGGCGGCGCCCTCCCCGGCGCGGGCTTTCCAGCGGGGAAGCCAGGCCTCCATGGCTCGGAAGTCGTCGAAGAGCGGGCGAAGGGTGGCGGGGTCCGCAAGGCGGCGGAAGGTGAGGGTCCAGTCGGCGCCCTCCATGGCGGTGAGGAGATCGTCGGCAAGGGTTGCGTCCTCGGGATCTTCGCCGATGAGGCCCAGCTTCCGGCGCATGACGGCGGTCCACTCGGTCCGGTAGCGCGCGGCGATCCCGGTCAGGCGGTCGTTTGCGATCTCGACGGCCTTGTTCTGGTCGGGGTCGAGGAAGGGGAGGAGCGTCTCGGCCAGGCGGGCGAGGTTCCAGGCCAGGATGAGGGGCTGGTTGGCATAGGCGTAGCGGCCCTGATGGTCGATGGAAGAGAAGACGGTGCCCGGCGCATAGCCTTCCATGAAGGCGCAGGGGCCGTAGTCGATCGTCTCGCCCGAGATCGCCATGTTGTCGGTGTTCATCACGCCATGGATGAAGCCAAGGCCCATCCACTGCGCGATCAGCCGCGCCTGGGCGGCGATCACGGCGTCGAGAAAGGCGAGGTAGGGGTTATCGGCCCCTGCGAGGTCGGGGTAGTGGCGGGCGATGGCGTAGTCGGCAAGCGCCCTGACCTGGGCCTGGTCGCCACGGGCCGCGAAGAACTGGAAGGTGCCGACGCGGAGGTGGCTCGCGGCAACGCGGGTCAGGACGGCGCCGGGAAGCGGGGTTTCGCGCCAGACGGTTTCGCCGGTGGCGACGACGGCAAGCGAGCGGGTCGTGGGGACGCCAAGTGCTGCCATGGCCTCCGAGATCAGGTATTCGCGCAGCATCGGGCCGATCACGGCCTTGCCGTCTCCACCACGCGAGAACGGCGTCTTCCCGGAGCCTTTCAGCTGGACGTCGAACCGCCGGCCGCCGGGCGCGGTGATCTCGCCCAGAAGATGCGCGCGCCCGTCGCCGAGCTGGGGCGAGAAGCCACCGAACTGGTGGCCAGCATAGGCCTGGGCGATGGGGTCGGCACCGGGGGGGAGGGCGGCGCCCGAGAACCAGGCTTCGGCCTCGGCTTCCGTCAGCGTGAGGCCCAGGTCACGGGCAAGCGGCTGGTTCAGGACCAGAAGCTTCGGGGCAGGGGCCGCATCCGGGGGGACGCGCAGATAGGTGCCCGGCAGATCGCGCGCGTAGGTGTGGTCGAAGGCGATGGTCATCGGCGACCCCTTTCGCGACAGGATATGCGCCTGCCGAGGCCCTGCCGCAAGGCTGGGTCGCTGTGAGCAAAATCCTTAAGTAAGGATTTTGGCAAATTTCTTACTCAAGAAATTTGGATCAGCACACATCACTGCAGGTTGAAGTGGTCGGGGCGGAGGGATTCGAACTCTCGACCTACGGTACCCAAAACCGTCGCGCTACCAGGCTGCGCTACGCCCCGACGAGCGCTCCCTTATAGGGGTTTCGCGGGGTTGAAAAGGCTCACTCTGCTTACTCCACGGTCGATCATGCCGGAATTGTCGGCAAGGGCGGTTGTCCTCGCCAATCACCGACCGCTCGGATAGGACACCCCGGCAGAGGAATGGGGGAGGGATCGATGGTGGTCAGGAAAACGGCGTACACGGTTTTTCTGGGCCGGCTTGGAGACCGCAACGATCTGGCAATGCAGGGGGCGCGGGCGATTGGCGAAGCGTTTGCGCGCCGAACGGGTGTAAAGCCGGTTGTCATCGGCGCCCCGGAGCCCGCGCGTAGTCAAGGCTGGCGCGAAGACCTTGATGCGGCTCTGCCCGCGCTGCGGCAGATGCAGACCCGGATTGACGATCTGATGAGCGATGGCGCGACCTCCATCGCCGTGGCCGGTCGCTGCGCCGTTTCGCTGGCAACCCTGCCGGCGGTCATGAAGCACAACCCTTCCGCCTGCGTCGTCTGGTTCGATTCGCACGCCGACCTGAACACACCTGACGCCACGACGACCGGCTATCTGGGCGGATTGGTCCTTGCGGCCCCGGCCGGGCTTTGGGACTCCGGTCTCGGTGCCGGGCTTCGCCTCCATCAGATCATACTGGTCGGCCAGCGCGATCTTGACCCGTTCGAGCAGGACCTGATCGACAGGCACGACATCACCCATATCGCGCCGCAAGGCGATCTGGTGATGGCTCTGCGCAAGGCGATTGCGGGCCGTGCGGTCTATGTGCATCTCGACTGCGACGTGCTGAACCCCGGGATCGTCCCCACGGATTATGTCTGCGAGGGCGGTCTTTCGCTTGCCGATCTGCAGGACTGCTGCAGGGTGATCGCCGAGCACGACGTCATCGGCATCGAAATCGCAGAGTTCCAGAACGCATGGACGCCAGGCGGCGAGGCCGTGTCGCCCGACCCGCTGTTGGACGCCCTGGGGCCGCTTTTGACCTGAGATATGGTTTGAGGCGATATCCGCCATTTGCTTGATTGGGACAACGAAGTGTGGGCCGAACGCTGCGAAATGCAGCGCCGTTGTTCACGGGCAATCAGGCGGCGCTCAGCGGAAACAACCGGCCAGCCAGGCCCGCGCAAGCGTCGTGTCGGCTTTGTTGGGCGCCCAGCCATGGCCGGCGTCGAGGGCATGATGGGTAACGACGGCGCCTGCGTCGCTAAGCTGCGCCACCAGCTGCAGTGGATCATCCGGCCGCCGCCGCTCGTCCCGGAGACCCGAAAGAACCAGAACGGGCTTGCCGTGCAGTGCGGGGAAGGTGAAGCGCGCCGATATCGGTTCGGGTCGCAGCAGAATGGCACCGACAAAGACGTCCGGCCGGACCGCCAAAAGTGCTTCAGCAAAGCCGGCTCCGCTGGAATAGCCCACGACCAGCAGAGCCTTTGCATCCGCCCCAACCACGCCGTCGGCGGAGATGGACTGCCTCGACGCCAGTTCCAGAAGCTCATTTGGATCGATGCTGCGGTCCGGTCGTCGCCTGAAGAATGTGAAACCTTCGCCGGCCGCGAAAGGCCCCCGGGGACAGCGGCAGGGCATCCCCGGCGCAATGTCCGCGATGAAGCCTGTCAGCGAGGCCTCGTTCTGCGCAGAACCGTGAAGTGCCAGGACCGTGAACACCCGTCTGCCCTTTGCCGATCCGATCGATGAGGAGGGCAGCTAACCTGCGGACATCACTCCCCGCAGGGCCAGACCGCCATTGCCGTAGGAACCGCAGGATGCCGCAGCTCTGCCCCAGGGCCGATCCCCAGCTTCTCGGCCAGCCCGCCGTTGATTTCGAGGACGAACTGCACGCCCTCGCCGCCGTCGATCGGTGTCAGGTCGCCGGGCACGGCGTTGGAATGCACCTTTGTGACCGTGCCGGTCGCGTCGGCAAAGACCATGTCCAGCGGAATGAGCGTGTTCTTCATCCAGAAACCCACCCGTCGCGGGCTTTCGTAGACGAAAAGCATGCCCGATGCCGGAGCAAGCTCGGTCCGGAACATGAGGCCCCGGGCGCGCTCTTCCGCGTCATCGGCCACTTCCACGGCAAAGCTCTCGCGCCCGTCCGTCCAGCGCAGGTCCAGCCGGTCGGTGGCGCAAGCCGCCTCTGCAGCCGCCGCGCCGGGCTGTAGCAGCACGGCGAGGCAGCAGCAAAGGACGCGGAGGTCGGGCATCAGGGCTTCTCTCGCGATGCGGTTTCCCACGAGACGACCTGGACAGCCATGCGCCCGCGGCGACCATCGATGATGCGCAGCGCGACAGCCTCGCCGGCCGCAAGGTCGGCAAAGCCCGAAACGCGCAGCACTTCGGCGTGCACGAACACATCCTCCGGGCGACCGAAGACGTTGGCAAAGCCAAAGCCCTTGCCCTTGTCGAACCACTTCACCCGCGCCGGTTCAAGCCCGAGTGCCAGGATATCGGCGCTGACCATCTGAGCGGCGTCTTCGCCAAATGGCAGCACCAGGCCTTCCGGCGGGTCGATGCGGGTCACTTCGACGGCTTGAACGCCGCGCTGTGTCCGCTGGATTCGCACTTCGATCCCGGCGCCATCTGCGACCGAGCCTTGCCCGAAGTTCCGCAGAACGTTCGCGTGCAAGAGAATGTCTGTCTCCGATTGATCCGAAACAATGAACCCGAAACCCTTGGAAGGATCAAACCACTTCACCCGACCATGCACGACATGCGTGGTCTCTTCTTCTTCCGTCATTTGCAGAGCCTTCTCCCCAGAATGAGCCCCAAGGTGCACAAATGCCGACAAACCTGCCCGCTGTTCAAGGGGGATTCGACCAGTTGGTCAATGAATGTTCGGCAAGCCTTAGAATCCTACGGATTCAATCTGTCGACGACCCATTCCGCCGAAAGCGCGGGCCTTTGCCAGCGGAAGCGGTCGTGCAGCCGGAACGCGCCGTCGGCCCAGAACTCCATTTCAAGCGGGCGAATCCTGACACCGCCCCAGAACGGCGGGCGGGGCGGGTTCGGTCCTTTCGTCACGGCGACCCGCGCTGCCTCGGCCATCAGCGCCTCACGCGAGGCCAGCGGTTCGGACTGCTGCGAGGCCCAGGCGCCCAGGCGGGACTTCAGCGAGCGGCTGGCGAAATACTCGTCAGCCTTGGGCCCTTCCTCGCGTTCGGTCAGCCCACGGACGCGAATCTGACGGCGGAGCGACTTCCAATGGAGCACGAACGCCGCCTTGCCCGAGGCCGCGATCTCCCGCCCCTTTTTCGAGCCGTAGTTGGTGTAGAAGACGAACCCGTCGTCCTCGATGTCCTTCAGAAGCACCATCCGCACGTTCGGCAGCCCGTCGGCATCCACCGTCGCCAAAGCGATCGCGTTCGGATCGTTCGGCTCGACCGGCTCGGCCTCGGCCAGCCAGGCCCGCGCCAGCGCGAACGGGTCGCTGCCCGCGAAAATCCCGCCTCGGTCCATATGGAACTCCTTACCACGGGCGTAAGGACCTGCCTTGAAGGCTGGCCCCTCTTCGCCTACACGTCGATGTCAACGAAAAAGTGGGTGAGGGGTCAGGAATGTCAACCGGACTTATGCACGGCAAGCGCGGGCTCATCATGGGGCTTGCGAACGACAAGTCCATCGCCTGGGGGATCGCCCAAGCCGTCGCGGCCCAAGGCGCAACGCTGGCCTTCTCCTACCAGGGCGAAGCGCTGAAGAAGCGGGTCGAGCCGCTGGCCGAAAGCCTTGGGAAGCCTTTGCTCTTTGAATGCGACGTGGCCAGCGAAGAGAGCATGGATGCGCTGTTCGCGGGTCTGAAGGAAACCTGGGGCACGCTTGACTTCGTCGTTCATGCCATCGGCTTTTCCGACAAGAACGAGCTTCGCGGTCGCTATGTCGACACCAGCCGGGCTAACTTCCTGATGTCGATGGACATCTCGGTCTATTCCTTCACCGCGATCTGCCAGCGCGCGGCGCCCCTGATGGGGCAGGGGGGCAGTCTTCTGACCCTTACCTACTACGGCGCCGAAAAGGTCATGCCGCACTACAACGTCATGGGCCTCTGCAAGGCAGCACTCGAGGCGTCGGTGAAGTATATCGCCGAGGATCTGGGCAAGGACGGCATCCGCGTGAACGCGATCTCGGCGGGGCCGATCAAGACGCTCGCCGCGTCGGGCATCGGCGATTTCCGCTATATCATGAAGTGGAACGAGCTGAATTCGCCCCTCCGCCGCAACGTGACGCAGGAAGAAGTGGGCAAGGCCGCACTTTACCTTCTGTCGGACCTTGGCAGCGGTACGACGGGCGAGAACCTGCATGTTGACGCCGGCTACCATGTGGTGGGCATGAAAGCGATCGAGGCGCCGGACATCGACCTTCTGCAGGGGCGGAAAGAGGGCGGGCAATGACGCTCACTGCCTTTGCAGCCGCGTGGTTCCTGCACCTGATCGCTGCGGCATCCCCTGGCCCCGCAGTCCTGATGACCGCTCGCACCGGCATGACCGAAGGGTTCCTCACGGGCGCCTGGGTCGCGGTCGGGGTAGGCCTTGGCGCCGTCTTCTGGGCTGTTGCCGCACTCTTCGGCCTTGCGATCCTGTTCGAGCTCGCCCCCGCGCTTCTCTGGGCCTACAAGATCGCCGGGGGCCTTTTCCTGTGCTGGATTGCATGGCAGATGTGGTCTCATGCGCGCGAACCCCTTGAAATGGCGGCGGAAGGTGCCTTGCCGCGCTCGGTCGGCTCGGCGTTCCGGCTGGGCTTGGTGACCAACCTTGCCAACCCCAAACCCGCTGTCTTCTTCGGCGCGGTCTTCGTCGGCACCGTGCCTCCCGGCACCAGCCTGCCCTGGATCGCCGCCCTCCTTTTCGTCGTCTTCCTGAATGAACTGGTGTGCAACGTCCTCGTCGCCCGCGCCTTTTCCTTTGCCGCCCCCCGCCGCGCCTACGCACGCCTGAAAACCACGATAGACCGCAGCTTCGGCGGCATTCTCGCCGTACTCGGCATCAAGATCGCCGCCACCTGAAGGAGCCTGACATGTCCGCCGACCGCTTGCCGCATGAAAAGGGTTTTCACGTCAGCTGGGACCAGATCCACCGCGATGCCCGCGCGCTCGCCTGGCGGCTGGACGGCAAGGGTCCGGACGACGGCGGCACCTGGCGGGCGGTCGTGGCGATCACCCGTGGGGGGCTTGTCCCGGCGATGATCGTGGCGCGTGAGCTTGACGTGCGGGTGATCGACACGATCAGCGTCCGGTCCTACAGCCATCAAAGCCAGTCCGAAGCGCGGGTGATCAAGGCGCCGCAAGAGGAGCTCATGGGGGATGGCACGGGCATCCTGGTGGTCGACGATCTGGTCGACAGCGGCAAGACGCTGGAACTGGTCCGCAGGCTCTACCCCAAGGCGCATTTCGCGACGGTCTACGCGAAGCCCCACGGCAAGCCCCAGGTCGACAGCTACATCACCGAAGTCAGCCAGGACACCTGGATCTTCTTCCCTTGGGACATGGCGCTGCAGTACGTCCAGCCGATGCGCGGCGCGGATTGAGGCGGGTCTAATCGTGCAGGTGGCGTTCGACGTCCTGCGCGCTGTGCAGGACGCGGATGATGTCCAGCCGGTCACCTTGGTCGCGGAACCAGATGACATGCGATCCGCAGGGGCGCTTGCAGATACCGGATCGAACGGTCGCTGGCCTACCCTTTCGATCACCCGCAGCGAGAGCCTCGATCTCTGCCACAAGCGAGCGATGATATCGGTCTGCCTGTGCGGGGGACCAATGGCGCAGGGTGTAAAGCCAGATGTCTTCGAGGTCCTGTTCGGCGCTAGGTGAAAGGCGGTAGGGCTTAGCTGCCATGTTTGGCGTCATACTTCGCATGCATCCGGGCGAGGAATGCCTCACTGTCGAACGGTCTCGGCTCCCCCGATTCCTCGCCCTCGATCAGCGCGGCCTCCAAGGCCTTCACCTTGGCCTCGTGCTCTTGCAGAAGCCGCAGGCCCGCCCGCACCACGTCGCTGGCCGAGCCATAGCGGCCGGTCTGCACCTGGGCGTCGATAAAGCTGGTGAAATGGTCGCCGAGCGAGACGGAGGTATTGCGGGGCATGGCTTCGGTCCTTTTGCGGGGATAGCCCCGGAATATACCAGAAAGTACCAAAAGACAATACAGGTCCCGGACCGAGTCACCAACGGGGGCTTGCAACTACGGGGCTTCCGGTGACACTTCCGGCGATCCCAAACCATGGACCGCCCGAGCATGACCCTTCCCCTGAACCCGGCCTTCGCCGCTACCGAACCCCCGCCGGTCATGGAGGCGCGGCGCTGGATCGAAGGGGTCGTGTTCCCCAAGGACCGCCCGCTGATCAACATCAGCCAGGCCGCCCCCGTCGAAAGCCCGCCGCTTGGTCTGCGCCAGGCGCTTGCCGATGCGGCGCTGAACGACCCGAATGCGCATCTTTATGGCCCGGTCCTGGGTCTGCCTGCTCTGCGTGAGGAGATCGCCCGGCAGTGGTCCACCAGCTATGGGGGAGAGATCAGGCCTTCGCAGGTCGCGATCACCCAAGGCTGCAACCAGGCCTTCTGTACCGTCATGGCCACGCTCGCCGGGCCGGGGGATGAGGTCATCCTCACAACGCCCTGGTATTTCAATCACAAGATGTGGCTCGACATGGCTTCGGTCACCACGGTGCCGCTGGAAACCGATGACAGCCTGATCCCCTCGACCGAGGCCGCCGCCGCGTTGATCACCCCGCGCACCCGCGCCATTGTGCTCGTCAGCCCCAACAACCCCGGCGGTGTCGAATATCCGGCGGAAACCCTGACGGCCTTCCGCGATCTTGCCCGCGCCCATGGCCTTGCGCTTATCGTCGATGAGACCTACCGCGACTTCGACAGCCGTCCCGGCGCGCCGCATCAGCTTTTCGCCGATCCGGACTGGCCTGACACGCTGATCCATCTTTACAGCTTTTCAAAGGCTTATCGGCTCACAGGGCACCGCGTGGGTGCCATGATCGCCTCAGAGGCACGCCTGGCCGAAGCCGAGAAGTTCCTCGACACCGTCGCGATCTGCCCCAGCCAGCTTGGCCAGATCGCAGCACTTTGGGGGATGCGGAACCTTGGCCAGTGGCTGGCCGGGGAACGCGACGAAATCCTCGCCCGCCGCCGCGCGATGGTTGAAGGGTTCAAGGGGTTGAAGGGCTGGAAGCTCCTGGGCTGCGGAGCCTATTTCGCTTATGTCGAGCATCCCTTTGATGAACCGTCCGACGCGCTTTGCAAGCGGCTGGTCACCGAAGCCTCGCTTCTGATGCTGCCCGGCACGATGTTCCAGCCCGAAGGGTCCGCCGCCGGCAAGCGTCAGATCCGCATCGCCTTTGCCAATGTCGACGTGGCGGGCATCGCCGAGGTGATCCGGCGGCTCGCGGCGACAAATTCCTTTACGAAAGATTGATGAAATCTCTTTTATATGAAAATCAATGACTTAAGATGTTGACCCACCGTGGGACACATGCGGCACATCGCGATCTTGATCTTGCCCCTCCGCCGCCTTCCCACTATTCACCATGCCCAGAACTGTGCCCGAACAACCCAAAGGCAGACCGATGGCGAAGACCCCGGACGACGAACCGAAGCGCCCGAAAAGCAAGGTGAAGGAGACCGCGGTCTGGGTCATGGTGGGCATGCTGATCGTCGGGCTCGGCGGTTTCGGGGTGACAGGCTTCAACAGCACCGTGACCAGGATCGGCAGCGTCGGCGATACCGATATCACGGCCGACGAATACGCCCGCGCTCTGCAGGCGCAGGTGAGCGCCTTTTCGCAGCAGTTCAGCCAGCAGATCACGGTGCAGGAGGCGCTTGCCTTCGGGGTCGACAAGCAGGTGCTGCAGGACCTTATCACCCGTGCGGCGCTGGACAACGAAGCGCACCGCCTGGGCCTTTCGGTGGGCGATGAGATTGTCGCGAGCGAACTGATGACGCTCGATCGGTTCAAGGCCGCGTCGGGCGGCTTTGACCGTGGGGCGTATAGCAACTTCCTGGACCGCAACAGGCTGACCGAGACCGAATACGAGACGAACCTGCGCCGCGATATCTCGCGCGAGGTTCTGCAGGGCGCCGTCGGGGGCGGCTTCGCAGCGCCGAAGCCCATGACCGATACGCTTTACACCTGGGCCGCGGAACGTCGCGGCTTTTCCATGCTGCGGCTGGCCGAGGGCGACCTGGCTGCTCCCCTGGCCGAGCCGACGGATGTCGAGCTCAAGGCCCATTATGATGCCCATCTCGACCGGTTCACGAAGCCCGAGGCGAAACGCATCACCTATGCGGCACTGCTGCCTGATGTGGTTGCCAAGGACCAGCCGGTCGATGATGCGATGCTGCAGGAGATGTATCAGGACCGGATCGAAGAGTTCGTGATCCCCGAGCGCCGGATCGTCGAGCGTCTGGTCTACCCCGATCTGGCCACCGCCGACGCGGCCAAGGCCAAGCTTGATGGCGGCACGTCTTTCGAGGACCTCGTCACCGAACGCGGCCTGACGCTGGATGCCATCGACCTCGGGGACATCGCACAGGACGAGCTTGGCGAGGCGGGCGAGGCGGTCTTTGCCGCGGCCGAAGGCACCGTCGTCGGCCCCCTGCCGTCCGATCTTGGTCCGGCGCTTTTCCGGGTGGTCGCCTTGCTGGCAGCCGAGGAGACGACCTTTGACGAGGCCCGCGACACGCTTGCGGTCGAGATCCGGACCGACGCGGCGCGCCGCCTGATTGCGGACAGGGTGGAAGAGATCGACAACGAACTCGCTGCCGGGGCCACGCTTGAGGACTTGCAGAACAATCTTGGGCTTCAGCTTGCGACGCTGGACTTCGTGCCCGGCCAGCAGGGCGAGGCGGCAATCGAAGGCTATCCGGCCTTCCGCGCTGCGGCCGAGGCAGTACAGGCCGACGACTTCGCCGAGGCGATTGTCCTTGATGACGGCGGTGTCGTGGCCCTCCGGCTGGACGAGATCGTGCCTGCAGCCCCAATACCCTTTGACGAGGCCAAGGAGAGGGTGGCCGAAGACTGGCGCAAGGATGCGCTGGCGAAGGCGCTTTCGGCCCGCGCGGTCGAGATCAAGTCGGCCATCGAAGGCGGGGCGGCCATCGGCGGCTTCGGCATCGTCGACGTGACCCCGGAAACCGCCCGCAGTGGCTATATCGACGGTACGCCGGACAGTCTTATGCCGGCGGTCTTCAAGATGGCCGAGGGTGACGTGCAGGTGATCGAGGCCGAGGGCTTTGTCGCGGTCGTCCGGCTTGACCGCATCCAGCCCGCCGCAATGGAAGGCGCCGACGCCGAGGCGATTACGGCATCGATCGCGGCCCAGATCGAACAGGCCATTGCCACCGATGCCTTCAACGCCTTCACCAATTCGCTGACGGCCGGGGCCGGGATCACCCTCGACCAGGCCGCGATCAACGCCGTCAATTCGAGCATGAACTGATGCAGTTGCAGCCGGGTTTTGCCGAGTTCGAGGCGGGCTGGAACGAAGGGAAGAACCAGATCATCTGGGCGCGTCTGGCGGCCGACCTCGATACGCCGGTGAGCCTGATGCTGAAGCTCGGCGATGCGCGGGCCGATACGTTCATGCTGGAGTCGGTGACGGGCGGCGAGGTTCGGGGCCGCTATTCCATCGTCGGCATGAAGCCCGATCTGGTCTGGCAGTGCCATGGCGAGAAAAGCCGGATCAACCGCGAGGCACGCTTTGACCGGCAAAGCTTCACCGATCTGCCAGGCCACCCGCTGCAGACCCTGCGCGACCTTCTGGCGGAATGCCGGATCGAGATGCCTGAGGGGCTGCCTGCCGTCTCGGCGGGGCTTTTCGGCTATCTCGGGTACGACATGATCCGCCTGGTGGAGCATCTGCCGCAGGTGAACCCCGATCCGCTGGGCCTGCCGGATGCCGAGCTGATCCGCCCCTCGGTCATCGCCGTTCTTGACGGGGTGAAGGGTGAGGTGACGGTGGTGGCACCCGCCTGGGTCGCCTCGGGTCTCTCGGCGCGCGCGGCCTATGCGCAGGCGGCTGAGCGGGTGATGGACGCGCTTCGCGACCTTGACCGCGCGCCATCGGCGGCCCGCGATCTGGGCGAGGTGGCACCGGTCGGCCCGGCGCAGTCGAACTTCACCCACGCGGGCTACAAGGCTGCGGTCGAGAAGGCCAAGGAGTACATCCGCGCCGGTGACATCTTCCAGGTGGTGCCCAGCCAGCGCTGGTCGCAGCGCTTTGAACTCCCGCCCTTCGCGCTTTACCGCTCGCTTCGGCGCACCAATCCCTCGCCGTTCATGTTCTTCTTCAACTTCGGCGGCTTCCAGGTCATTGGCGCCAGCCCCGAAATCCTCGTCCGCCTCAGGGACGGCGAAGTCACGATCCGCCCCATCGCGGGCACGCGGAAGCGCGGCGCCACGCCCGAGGAAGATCGCGCGCTCGAGGCCGATCTTCTCGCCGACCCCAAGGAGCGGGCCGAGCATCTGATGCTTCTCGACCTTGGGCGCAACGACGCGGGCAGGGTGTCAAAGGTCGGAACCGTGCGTCCGACCGAAACCTTCATCATCGAGCGCTACAGCCACGTCATGCACATCGTGTCGAACGTGGTGGGAGAGCTTGCGGACGGCGAGGACGCCCTTTCGGCGCTGCTGGCAGGCCTTCCCGCAGGCACGGTCTCGGGCGCGCCGAAGGTCAGGGCAATGGAGATCATCGACGAGCTGGAACCCGAAAAGCGCGGCATCTACGGTGGCGGCGTGGGCTACTTTGCGGCCAATGGCGAGATGGACTTCTGCATCGCCCTTCGGACCGCTGTCCTGAAGGACGAGACGCTGTATGTCCAGGCAGGCGGCGGGGTTGTTTACGACAGCGACCCCGAGGCCGAGTACCAGGAAACCGTCAACAAATCCAACGCTTTGCGCCGTGCGGCAGAAGATGCGGGACGCTTCGCGGGGCGAGCCAACGGCTAGGCCCGCCCCAGCGCGATTTTTCGACGAAAAATCGAAAACCCGGTGCGCCGGTGTCAGTCGACTTTCAACACGGCCGTCAGTGGGGCCAAGGCGACAGTCGCGGCCCGGCCTTCGACCGTCCATTCCAGAAGCGCCGCCACCGTTTCGGCATTCGCCTCACCGACGACGCTGACGCTGCCGTCCTGCCCGGCCTTGAAGACGGCACGGTCCAGAAGCCTGCGCACGGCAACGCGGTCGCTGCCGGCTGATCCAAGGTCACGGAACACCACTGCCGCCTCAAGATCGTCGCGCCGGGCCACCTGGTCGGCCGCATTCAGCCCCTCGTCCCAGGTCAGAAGCCCGCGGCCCTGGGCCTTCACGATCGGCACGACGAGACTCGCCAGCGGCCGGTCGTTCTGGAAGGCGGATTGAGACAGGTCCATCACGGCCACCGCCTCGGGCAGGCCCTGTTCCATCGACTGGAAGGCGACCTCGACATCCGATGCCTGCGCCCCTTCGGCAATGCCGGTGGCGAGCATCACCACTTCCTTGCCCCCCGCCCGGTAGACCGCGGCGCGTTCCGGCGTTGCCGGATCCAGGGGATCGAGCGCGAAGCTTACGGGGAAGGGCAGGGCGGCAAGGCTGGCGCGGTCAAGATCGGCCCCGCCACCGTCGATCAGCACGACAGCCAGTGTCGGCTTGTTTTCGGGATTCTCGAACTTGGTCGCGAACTGGGCGATCGGGCGCGGATCGGCGGGCGGCGCGGCCTCTTCGACTACGGGCGCTTCGGCGGTCTCGGTCTCGGTCTCGCGATCGGTGATAGTGCCTTCGCCCCGGTCGATAAGGCCGGGTGTCGGCTTGAAGGTTGATCCTCCGGCTTCGGCTTCCGGCGCAGCCTCGACGATGGCCTCGGGTGCGGCCTCGGGCAGCGTCTCCGCTGGAGTTCCGGGCATTTCGGCTGCCTCGATGCCCGGCATGCTGCCCGCTTCCGGGGTGGCCTCGGCTGGGGCGGCGTCCGCAATCGGCTCGTCCGCCGGGGCCGGTTCCATTGGCGCCGGTTCCACAGGTGCGGGTTCTACAGGTGCCGGTTCCTCAGGGGCCAGCTCAGCCAGAGGCGCCTCGGCTGGCGGCTCTTCCACTGGTGGCACGGTCTCGACAGGAGTTGGTTCGGGTGCGACCTCGGCGGCTGGCGGTTCGACCGCAGGTTCGGCTGGCGCGGTTTCCACGACCAAAGGCTCTTCGGGTTCGACGGCTTCAGCCGGGGCCTCAACTACGGACTCGTCCGCCGCTGGCGCCGTTGGCTCGGGGGCCTCCGCCGCCGTTTCGGCCTCGGCCACCACGGTTTCGGAAGGCGCGGGTTCCTCTGGGACGGCTTCCACAATGGCGGGCTCGGTCGGAGCGGGTTCGGCTTCTGGCGCCGGTTCCGTACCAGCATCGGCCTCGGCGGCCGGTGCGGCATCCTGATCAACATCCGGAGCTGCCGCAACTTCCGCCGTGCCGTCACCCGCTGTCTCGGTCTCGGGCACTGTTTCCGCTGGTGCAGGGTCAGCCACTGTCTCCTCGGTCGCTGCAGCCGGGGCTGCTGGCGCCTCGGCGGCGGCATCGGGCTCGGCTATGGGCGGTTTTTCCGGGTTCGGTGCGGTTTCAGGCTGGGCAACCTCGGCGGCGGCGGCAGGGGCAGCCTCGGCCGGTGCCCCGTCGTCGGCAGGCGGCACTGGCCCGGCATCTGCAAGCGCGACCTCGGGTTGCACCTCCGGCTCGGCGGCAGGGGCGGTCTCGGCCATCTCTTCGGCCGCCGGTTCGGGCTCGGCCGCCGGTTCTGGCTCGGCTGGCGCAGCTGGTTCCGGCTCGGCCATGGTTGTCGCATCGGCTGTTGCCTCGGGCGCACTTGCCGAAGGCGCAGTTTCGGTTTCGGCAACCTCCGCGGCAGGGGCTTCCTCGGCCGGGGCTTCTTCAGCGGGGGCTTCCGGTGCAGCAGCTTCTTCGACCGGCGGCGCTTCCGCCTCGGCGGCCGCTTCCGGCATGGGCTCTGGTGTGGCTTCCGGCATGGGCTCTGGCGTGGCTTCCGGCGCAGGCTCTGGCGTGGCTTCCGGCTCGGCCTTCGCTTCGACAGTGGCCCCGGCATCGACCTCGGTCGCCTCCGGCGCCTCGATCGGGTCCGTACCGGTAGCTACGGGCTTGTTTTCATTCGCGGGCACATCCGGAAGAAACGCCGAGCCGACCACCAACCCACCAGCGACGAGAACGCCACCGGTTACCATGCCAAGGATGAACTTGCCGATCAATGCTGCCTCCAGCTCTGCGCCGTTGCGACCTTTTCGGGGAGTGGCTGCCCCAGGGCCGCCCCGATCAGGCCAGGGATGCTCCCCGGCGCCATTCTTGTTGCTGCGGAAGTATAGCCTGCGCTGAAGCGGCATTCATCCCTTTTCGTCACGCTCGTCAATAAGTTGCCGAGTCCGTGGCAACCAGGCCATGACCAGCGGGACTGCGCGGGAGGGATGGAGGCGGGTACCGGAATCGAACCGGTCTTCACGGATTTGCAATCCGCTGCGTAACCTCTCCGCCAACCCGCCGCGAGGAGTGGGGTGTGGATAGCGGAACCCGGTGGCCGCTGCAAGGGCTTCCGGCCATACGCGAGGTGCTAGTCAGGCTGCCGACCGATCCCGGCAGCCCAAGCCTTGACTTGCCCCAGGCGCGCTGGAACTGTCCGCTGCAATCAGGGGACAGGGGCCGTTTGACGTGCAGAAGATTTTCATCACCGGTACGGCGGGCTTCATCGGTTTCCATCTTGCGAGGCATCTGCTTGCAGCGGGCCACCGCATCCACGGCTATGACGGGATTACCAGCTACTATGACGTGACGCTGAAGCAGAAGCGTCATGGCATCTTGCTGCAATCCCCCGGCTTCACCGCGACGGAAGCGATGCTGGAAGACCTGGCGACCCTGGACCGGGTGGCTGACGACTTCGCCCCCGATGTGATCATTCACCTCGCGGCTCAAGCGGGGGTGCGGCACAGCCTGACGCATCCCCGGTCCTACATAGAGACGAATTTTGTGGGCAGTTTCAATGTCCTGGAGGCCGCAAAGCGGCTTGGCGTGAAGCACCTTCTTATCGCCTCGACCTCTTCTGTCTACGGCGCGAACCCCGAGATGCCGTTCCATGAGACCGACCGGACCGACGCACCGCTCACCGTCTATGCCGCGACCAAGAAGGCGGTCGAGGCGCTGGCGCATTCCCACGCGCATCTCTGGGGTCTGCCGGTGACGCTGTTCCGCTTCTTCACGGTCTACGGCAGCTGGGGCCGGCCTGACCTTGCGTATTTCAAGTTCGTCGACGCGATCCTGCATGGCCGCCCGATCGACGTCTACAACCACGGCGAGCTCTGGCGTGACTTCACCGATGTGCAGGATCTGGTTGAGGGCGTGGCACGGCTGGTTCCGCTTGCGCCCCCGGCGCCCACGGCCCGCGGAACGGCCCTGGAAGGCGATAGCCTTAGTGCAGTGGCACCTTACCGGATCGTCAACATCGGCAATTCGGACAAGGTTCATCTGATGGAGTTCATCCGCACGCTGGAAGAGCTGGTCGGCCGGAAAGCCGTCTGCAACTTCCTGCCGATGCAGCCCGGCGATGTTCCGGCGACCTGGGCCGACTGCGCGCTTCTGGAACGGCTGACCGGTTTCCGGCCGAATACCGACCTTCGCACCGGCCTTGCGCGCTTTGTCGACTGGTATCGCGACTACTACCGGGTCTGACGCTCTGGCCTTAGCGGCGGCCTTGGTCTGGTCCTAAGCGGCGGTTGCCCGATCCGCGATGATGCGCGGCAACAATCGAACCGAAAGGACGCCCCCATGGAAGGCTTTGCCGGAGCAAACGACATCAGTGCCGTGGTCGAGGCTGACCGCGCCCATGTCTGGCACCATCTGTCGCAGCACAAGCAGTACGAAACCGTCGATCCCCGGGTGATCGTCGAGGGCAAGGGGATGCGGGTCTGGGATGCCAAGGGGAAAGAGCATCTCGATGCCGTCTCGGGCGCGGTCTGGACGGTGAACGTGGGCTACGGGCGGGAAAGCATCGCCAACGCGGTGCGAGACCAGCTTTTGAAGATGAACTATTTCGCCGGGGCGGCGGGGACGGTGCCGGGCGCCATCTTCGCGCGTCGGCTGATCGAGAAGATGCCGGGGCTGTCGCGGGTCTACTATTCCAACTCGGGGTCGGAGGCGAACGAGAAGGTCTACAAGATGGTCCGCCAGATTTCCCACCGACACCACGGGGGAAAGAAGTGGAAGATCCTGTACCGCGAGCGGGACTATCACGGGACCACCATCGCCGCGTTGGCTTCGGGTGGTCAGGCCCAGCGGAATGCGCAGTACGGGCCGTTCCCGGACGGGTTCGTGATGGTTCCGCACTGCCTGGAGTATCGCAAGCAGTGGGACGTTCAGAACTACGGCGAGCGGGCGGCGGATGCGATCGAGGAGGTGATCCTGCGGGAGGGGCCGGATACCGTGGGCTGCCTTGTTCTGGAGCCGGTGACGGCTGGTGGGGGGGTGATCGTTCCTCCGGTCGGGTATTGGGAGCGGGTGCAGGAGATCTGCCGGAAGTACGACATCCTGCTCCACATCGACGAGGTAGTCTGCGGTGTGGGGCGGACCGGGGTGTGGTTCGGGTACCAGCATTACGGGGTGAAGCCGGACTTCGTGACCATGGCGAAGGGGGTTGCCTCGGGCTATGCGGCGATCTCCTGCACGGTGACGACCGAGGCGGTCTTCGAGAAGTTCAAGGACGCTCCCGACGATCCGATGAGCTACTTCCGCGATATCTCGACCTTCGGGGGCTGCACGGGGGGCCCGGCGGCGGCGTTGGAGAACATGCGGATCATCGAGGATGAGGGGTTGCTGGCCAACACCCTTGCCATGGGCGACCGGCTGATGGGGAACCTCCATGCCCTGATGGAGAAGCACCGGGTCATCGGCGAGGTCCGGGGCAAGGGGCTCTTCTGCGGGGCGGAGCTGGTGGCGGACCGGGGGACGAAGGAGCCTCAGGACGAGAAGAAGGTGGCCGCGGTGGTGGCCGACTGCATGGCTCAGGGGGTGATCATCGGGATGACGAACCGGTCGGTTCCGGGGTTCAACAATACACTGTGCCTCTCGCCCGCCCTGATCGCGACGGCGGACGATATCGATGAGATCACCGGGGCGATTGATGGGGCCTTGGGGCGGGTGTTTGGGTGAGGGATTGATGGGGGCCGCAAGAGTGTCCCACTGTGGGACAGTCTTGCGGGGTGAGGGATTTCAAGAGGTTAGATAGGGCGTTAACCGTTTGGTGACCTTTTCCGGGGCGCGCGGCGCCTTGCCGTGGTGACCGTATCTGTTCCGGCGTCCGCATCTACGAAAAGAGCGGCCGCAGCCCGAGGAACCCGGGCAACCGCCACCCAACAGGTGTTCCCGACCGTGGCAGATGCAGCGTGTCGTTCGACTGGCGCGAACCGGTCCCGTACAATCGCCCAGCAAAGCTAGGCCGGCTGTTTCAGCACCCAGATTTCGACCCGGCGGTTGACCCTGCGGCCATTCTCGTCGTCGTTGCAAAGCGCGGGCACCAATTCGCCGTAAGCTTTCGCCTCAAAGCGAATATTGCGTAACCGGTCGCCCGCCAGATCGGCGATGGACCGGGCCACTGATTGCGCGCGGCGGTCAGACAAAGTCGTGTTGAAGTCAAAGCCGCCGACACTATCGGCAAAGCCGACGATCGCAACGCGCGTGCCTTCATCGAGAGTCTCGAGGTAAGATATCAGGCGATTGATATCGTTGATCTCTTTGTTGCCCAGCGTCGCGGACCCCGTCGCAAAACGCACGGTGGTGGAAAGGCGGTCCCATACAATAAAATCAGCGCGGAATTCGTCGGCAAGCCGTTTTTCGGATTTCGACGTCAGTCCGTCGTAAAGCGCTGCAAGACGTGTCGGCGACTGCGGAAGCCGCTCGACCGCGAAGTTGACGAAGTTGGATTGCGCAATCGCGTCATCTGCTTCCGGCGACAGCACGTATTCAAGAAAACGCGATGCGTCCGCGGGCAGATTGTCAGGGCGGTTGTAAAGGAACAGGCGGCGACCAAGCGGGTATTCCTCGGTCTTGACCGAAAACGGGGTCGCGGTCGTTGTAATTCCGCAGGTGCTGGCCATTTCCACCCTGTTCAAGCCTTCCGAATAGGCAAAGCCTACGTAGCCGATGGCGTTTTCGTCGGCGAGCACGGCCGCCGCCATCTCGGGGTTGTCGCCGCCAGGATAGGTCACGCGCTCGGCCAAAGTAGGCTCTTCCCCTGAGAATATTGCATTCTCGAACACACCACGCGTGTTGGAATCATCCTCGCGGGACAAAACCGTGATCGGGGCATCGGGTCCGCCGACCTGCGACCAGTTGGTGATCACACCCAGATACATGTCGCCGATCTGTTGCCGTGTCAGGGCTTTGACCGGATTGCTCGGGTGGGTGATGACCGCAAGGCTGTCGACGGCAATGACGGTTTCATGATCGGTGCCGCGCAGGTCCGCGGCGCCAGCGGCAATCAGCCTCTGAGCCTCTTCGTCATCCTGCGGACGGGATGTCATGCCGAGTTCGGCCGACTTGCTTTCAAGCGCGTCGAAGGCATCGCCCGATCCGGTCGAGTTGACATAGAGGCTGCTGATTTCGCTGCCGTCCGTGCCGACATAGCGCACGAAAACCTCGGTTTCCGAGATATCGGTGAGAGTGGCCGTTGCCCCGAGGTAGTCGGCGTAGTCTTCCAGCAGGAATGGCATCAGCCCATGACCGACAGTGTCGGACCCGGCAAAGCGCACCTTCGCTTGATCGGGCAAAACAGCCGGCGTTGCATTTGCGGGCGCTGCTGCCGGTGCCTCGGCGGGAGGCTCTGCGGGCGCTTCGACAGGAGCTTCGACAGGAGCTTCGGCAGACGCTTCGGCAGACGCTTCGACTGGTGCTTCCGCCGACGCTTCGGCTGCGGTGGCGGCATCCAAAATGCGAAGGCAGCCGTCACCGACACAGGTCACACCATCGCCTTTTACGGCGACAATCCCCATCCTTGCGGTTTCGACCTGGTAGAGACCGTCCAGGTAGCCGACCACAGTGCCTTGAACGACAATGTTTCCGTCAGTTCCGCTAAAAGTCACCTCACCGCCGATGGTAACGTCGGCTATGGGACAGGCCGCGCCGACACATAAGACCCAGCCAATCGGGATCTCTTGTCGGCCGACTGGAGTATCAAGGATGTAATGCCCGTCTTCGACGGATAGCAGTTCGCCGACCAAGCTGGTCTTGCCGTCAAAGCTTTGGAGGGTTATCGGCTCTGTCGTCTGGGCGAATGCAGCCGGTGTGAAAATGCCAAGGCTGCCCGCAATGAGCGCACCCGCTGTCCAATGGCCAAGACTGTTCATTGCAGATCCCACAGGCTAAATACGTAACAGTATTGTTAATCTTTTTGCACAAAAAATAGACAGAATTGTGACGTCTAGGCGGTGGAGAGGATTGTCGGGGCCGGCTGCGGCCGGGATCGATCGTGCAGATGTGCCGGTGCGACCGATCGCCGTCGGTGGCAGAATCTCTTGCCGAACGGTGATTTGGCAATCAGCGCCGGGATGGGTTGGGGGCGGGTGGTGCGCCAGGAACGCGCACCCCACGTGGCGGTGGGGTGGAACCCCACCTTACGAGGCCTTCGGTCCGACCGATTACCCGTCCTGCGGGATTTCCAGACCCCGGAACCGCCCCACATGTTTGAGCGGGAACTCGTCGCGCAGGAGGTCGAGGATGACCTCGTCGTATCGGCGGTTGTTGAGGAGGTTGGTGCCGCGCAGGCGTCCGACCGTCTGGAAGCCGAGGGCTTCGTAGGTGCGCAGTGCGGCCTCGTTGAAGGCGTGGACCTCGACCTTGATGTTGTGGAGGCTGCGGAAGAAGAAGCCGTATTCGCAGATCAGTCGGCTGGCCTCGGTGCCCCAGCCTTTCCTGCGGTCAGTCGCCTCACCGATGCCGACAAACAGGGTCGCGGCGAGGGCGCGGGTGATGTCGAACAAGCCGCCAAACCCGACCAGCCGACCCGTGGCAAGCTCGATCACCGCGAACTCGGCGCTGTCGGGTCTGATCCGGGCGTTGTCCTCAAAAGCCTCTCGCCGCGCTTCAAGCGAGTGCGCTTCGCCGGGCGCGCCCAGTCGGGCGGTGAAGTCGAGGTCCTGGTTCCAGCGTGCGATCATCGGCACGTCCGAGGCCTGCATCAGCGCCAGACCGACGTGATCGCCGGACAGGATCATGACGCGGCTGTCGTCGTCGGGGTCTTCTGCCAAGGGCGCCTCCGGGCGGTGACGGTAGGTCCTTGGCGGGAAGCATACGCTCTTTGCTGGCTGCGGCCAGAGCCATCAGCTTTGGCTTCGGAGAAGGGTCGGGCTGAAGCCCGACCTACGACCCGTACCGCGCCCGCGCTTCGCGGAATGACATGAGTTTCCCCTCGACCGTGTCCCAGAGGTGCATGTTCACCGAAGCGAGGCTTTCGCGGATGGTCAGGCGTTGGGCCTCGGCCAGCGTGCGGTGGTCGCGGATGACCTCGGGCAGGCGGTAGAAGGGGATGCGGGAGTAGAGGTGGTGGACGTGGTGGATGCCGATGTTGCCGGAGAACCAGCGGAGCGGCTGGGGGAGGATGTAGTGGGACGACCCCTCAAGGGCTGCGTCATGGAGCTGCCAGTCCTCGCCCTTTGACCAGTGCGTTTCCTCGAACTGGTGCTGGACGTAGAAGAGCCAGACGCCGATGGTCGCCGCGATGACCGAGGTGGGCAGGAAGATCAGGAGCACGGGCAGAAGGCCGCCGAACCAGATGACGAGGCCGACGCCGATGCCGATCATGGCGTTGGTGCCCATGGCCGAGGTCCAGTAGCGCCAGCCGGAGTTCATCAGGCCGAAGGGCAGGCGGTGCTGGAGGAGGAAGAGGTAGGCCGGCCCCAGGACAAAGAGGACGACCGGGTGGCGGTAGAGCCGGTAGAGAAGGCGGCCCCAGGGCGTGCGGGCGCGGTATTCCTCGATCGTGAGGGTCAGGACATCGCCGATGCCGCGCTGGTCGAGGTCGCCGTGGTGGGCGTGGTGGATGGAATGGGTGCGGCGCCAGACGTCATAGGGGGTAAGGGTCAGCACGCCGAGGGCACGCCCAAGCCAGTCCTGCGCGGTGCGGTTCTTGAGAAACGCACCGTGGCCGCAGTCATGCTGGATGATGAAGATCCGGACGAGGAAGCCGCCATTCAGGATGGCAAGGCCCAGAGCCGCCCAGGGGCTGACAGACAGCGCCATCCACGCAAGCACCCAAAGCGCCACGAACGGAACCAGCGTGGCCGCAAGCTCCCAAAGGCTGCGGCGGGTCGAGGGTTCGCGGTAGCGGGCGAGGGTGGTGAGCCAGTCGCGGGCCGATTTGGTCTCGGGGCGGGGGGATTGGAGCGTATCCGGCATCAGGGCCTGTCATCTTCGTGCCGGCTATGCCGCGGCAGGGTCGGCTGAGCCATGGCAGAAGGCCGCGAAGCGGGCGGACCAGTCAGGCATCGTTGCATTAGGAGGAACTGTAGCGGGTTTCAACGGTTTTGATGTGGCAGCATTGCGGTATTTGCTGTGGTCTTTGGTCTGGCTTGACTTCCACCCCGGTGGCGCCGCTTGATCTGGACTCATCGCGAGCCCCGAGTGCCCATGGCCATTCCCGTCGAAGCCTTCTACCTGACCCCTGGTGCTGCGGGGAGCCTGCAGCAGCAGATAAGGGCGATGGTGACGCAAGGGGTGCTTGCGGGGCGGTTCCGGGCGGGGCAGCGGATGCCGTCGTCGCGGGGGCTGGCGGCGCATCTTGGGGTCAGCCGGATCACGGTGACGCTGGCCTATGCGGACCTTGTGTCGTCGGACTACCTCACGTCTGCCGGGCGGTCGGGCTACTTCGTGTCGGAGAATGCACCGCGCGCGCCGGAGTTTCCGGAAGGCCCGCCGCGTGCCGAGGCGGTGGATTTTCGGGCGTTGACGGGGGGCCGGTTCTCGGGGCTCGCACGGGTGGAGCGGCCGGAGGACTGGGACCGCTATCCCTATCCGTTCATCTATGGCCAGGCGGACCCGACGCTTTTCGACCATCAGAACTGGCGGCAATGCGCCTTGCGGGCCCTGGGCAAGCGGGATTTCGCGGCGCTGACCTCGGACTACTACGAACGCGACGATCCCCTGCTGGTGCAGGAGCTGGTGCGGACGATCCTGCCGCGCCGGGGGATCGCCGCGCGGGAGGAGGAGGTGCTGCTGACTTTGGGGGCGCAGAATGCGCTCTGGATCACGGCGGTGCTGCTCCTTGGGCCTTCGCGGCGGGCGGGGGTGGAGAACCCCGGCTATCCGGCACTGCGGGGCGTGGCAGCTGCGACGGGGGCGGAGGTCGTGCCCCTGGACGTCGATGCGCAGGGGCTGCCGGTGGATGGGCTGCGTGGGGTGGATGTCGTCTTTGTCACGCCCTCGCACCAGTGCCCGACGAACGCGACGATGCCGGTCGAGCGGCGGGTGGCTTTGCTGGAGGCAGCGGAGCGGGAGGGGTTTGTCATCGTCGAGGATGACTACGAGTTCGAGATGAGTTTCCTGAAGCCCGTGGCTCCGGCCTTGAAGTCGTTGGACCGGGGCGGGCGGGTGATCTATGCCGGGTCTTTCTCGAAGTCCGTCTTTCCGGGGTTGCGGCTCGGCTATCTGGTCGGCCCGCCGGGTTTCATCGCCGAGGCGCGGGGCCTTCGGGCGATGATGCTGAAGCATCCGCCGGGGCATATCCAGCGGACGATGGCCTACTTCCTGGGGCTTGGGCATTACGATGCCCTGGTGAACCGGATGAAGGGGGCGTTCCGGCGGCGGCGGCAGGTGATGGCCGAGGCGATTGCGGCCGAGGAGCTGCAGGTCGCGGGGCAGGGGGGCTTTGGCGGTTCTTCGTTCTGGATGCGTGCGCCGGAGGGCGTGGATACCGGGGCGCTTGCGTTGCAGTTGCGGCGCGAGGGGGTGCTGATCGAGCCCGGTCGGGTGTTCTTTGCGGGCGATGGGCCGCGGGAGTACTACCGGCTGTCCTATTCGTCGATTGCACCGCAGAAGATCGCCGACGGCATAGCGCGGATCGGGAGGGCGTTGCGCTGACGGGCCGCTCGTCGATGACTTCGTCACTCCTCGCTTGCGACGCTCCGACGAGGAGACGAAGTCGAACGAGGAGGATGAACGCTGGACTTAACAGGCCGTAGGAACTGGCCCTAAGGCAGGGTCGGGCGGGGCGGTAGGGTGCCGGGCAAAGGCCTGATGGGCCATATTGGTCATGGGAGACGTGCGATGAAGATGACGACCGAGGAAGCCTTTGTGAAGGTCCTGCAGCGGCATGGGATCGAGCATGCGTTCGGGATCATCGGCTCGGCGTTCATGCCGATCTCGGATCTTTTCCCCAAGGCGGGTATCACCTTCTGGGACTGCGCGCATGAAGGCTCGGGGGGCATGATGGCGGACGGGTTCACCCGCGCGTCCGGCAAGATGTCGATGATGATCGCGCAGAACGGGCCCGGCATCACCAACTTCGTGACCGCGGTCAAGACGGCCTACTGGAACCATACGCCGCTCTTGCTGGTGACGCCCCAGGCCGCAAACAAGACCATCGGGATGGGGGGCTTTCAGGAAGTCGAGCAGATGGCGCTTTTCGCCGACATGGTCGCCTATCAGGAGGAAGTGCGCGATCCCTCGCGCGTGGCCGAGGTGCTGAACCGCTGCATCCTGAACGCCAAGCGGATGAGCGCGCCGGTCCAGATCAACATGCCCAGGGACTACTGGACGCAAGTGATCGATATCGAGCTTCCGGCGGTGGTAGAGTTCGAGCGGCCCTCGGGCGGTGAGTCGGCGATCCAGGCGGCGGCGGAGCTTTTGTCGCAGGCCAGATTCCCGGTGATCCTGAACGGGGCGGGGGTTGTTCTGGGGGGTGCGATCCCGGCCTCGATGGCCTTGGCAGAGCGGCTGGATGCGCCGGTTTGCGTGGGATATCAGCACAATGACGCCTTCCCTGGCAGTCATCCCCTGTTCGCGGGACCTCTGGGCTACAACGGGTCGAAGGCGGCAATGGAGTTGATTTCTCAGGCAGATGTGGTACTCTGTCTGGGTACCCGGCTGAACCCGTTTTCAACGCTTCCGGGATACGCGCTGGACTATTGGCCACGTGAGGCCAAGATCATCCAAGTCGACATCAACCCGGATCGGATCGGGCTGACGAAGAAGGTCACAGTAGGAATTGTCGGCGATGCGAAGAAGGTCGCCGAGGCGGTTTTGGCGCGGTTGGCCTCTACCGCAGGTAACCATGCGCGGGCGGAGCGCAAAGCCAGAATTGCTCAGGTGAAGTCGGCGTGGGCGCAGGCGCTGTCGTCGATGGATCATGAGGACGACGATCCGGGAACCTCATGGAACGAGCGGGCTAGGGCGACGAAGCCGGACTGGATGTCGCCGCGCATGGCGTGGCGGGCGATCCAGGCGGCGCTGCCTCGGGATGCGATCATCTCTTCGGACATCGGCAACAACTGCGCTATCGGGAACGCCTATCCGACGTTCGAGGCGGGGCGGAAGTACCTGGCGCCGGGGCTCTTCGGGCCTTGCGGCTACGGGCTGCCGTCGATCATCGGGGCGAAGATCGGGTGTCCGGATACTCCGGTTGTGGGTTTTGCCGGGGACGGCGCTTTCGGGATTGCGGTGACAGAGCTTACGGCGATCGGGCGAAAACCCTGGCCTGCGATCACCATGGTCGTCTTCCGCAACTACCAGTGGGGGGCGGAGAAGCGGAACTCGACGCTCTGGTATGACGACAATTTCGTGGGGACCGAGCTCGATGAGGGCGTGTCTTATGCCGGGATCGCTCGGGCCTGCGGCTTGCAAGGGGTGGCTGCGCGGACGATGGAGGAGCTGACGGCGGCTTTGCGGAAGGCGGTTGAGGATCAGATGGCGGGGAAGACGACGCTGATCGAGGCGATGATCAACCAGGAGCTGGGGGAACCCTTCCGGCGCGACGCGATGAAGAAACCGGTGGAGGTGGCAGGGATATCAAAGGCCGACATGCGGCCGCAGGTGGTGGGGTGAGGTCGGGGCGGCACGAATTTTCGGCGAAAATTCGGGGCCTTTCTCATGCCGTATGACCTGGGTCCGGCCGCTATTGCCTGGATGGTCGTGGCGACCTTTGTTGCGGGCTTTGTCCGGGGTTACTCGGGCTTCGGCTTTTCGGCGATGGTCATAGCGGCGTCGAGCCTTGTGACCAATCCGCTGAACTTCGTCTTCGTGGTCGTGCTGCTGGAAGCCGTCATGTCGCTGCAGGCCGCAAAGGGTGCTGGGCCGGATGTGGACTGGCGCCGGGTCGGCTGGCTGATGGCGGGGGCGGCCATCGGGCTGCCGCTGGGCCTCTTGATCCTGACCGGGGTTTCGGAGGACACGGCGCGGGCGGTGGTCTCGGCCTACGTGCTGTTCATGTGCGGCGTGTTGCTGGCGGGTTGGCGGCTGCGCAGCGAGGTCAAGGGTTCGCCGAACGGAATTGCCGGGTTGATCTCGGGCCTGGCCAATGCGCCGGGGATGGGCGGCCTGCCGGTGGCGGCCTTCTTTGCCGCGCAGCCGATGCCAGCGGCAGTCTTCCGCGCGACGTTGATCGCCTACTTTCCCTTGCTGGATGTCTATTCCGCGCCTTTGTACTGGCTCGCCGGGATGGTCAGCTGGGACGCGTTCTGGGCCTCGGTCTGGCTTCTACCGATCACGCTTCTGGCGAACTGGCTTGGCGGCCGGCACTTCTTTGGCACCGACCCGCAGGACTTCCGCCGCTTTGCGATCGTGCTGCTGGCGGGACTTGCGGTGCTGGGGTTGGGCAAGGCATTGATCTGATGCTGCTCATTGTGAACGCTGGTTCGTCTTCGTTGAAGCTTGCTGTGTTTGAAGGCACCGTGGAGGTCGTCCGGGCGTCCGTCTCTGAGATCGACGCCGGCGGGCACCGCGCAGCGCTCGCGCTGGGTTTGGCCGACATGGGGGTGCCCGCCACGCAGCTGAACGCGGCGGCGCATCGGGTGGTGCATGGTGGCACAAGGCTGACGGCCAGCTGCCGCGTGACGTCGGAGGTTCTGGCCGGTATCGAGGCCTGCGTTCCGCTGGCACCCCTGCACAACCCGGCGAATCTGACGGGAATTCAGGCGGTTGCGGCGCTGGCCCCAGGCCTGCCGCAGGTCGCCTGCTTCGACACGGCCTTCCATGCGACGAACCCGGAAGTGGCGGTGACCTATGCCTTGCCGCTGGCGGAGCGGGAGCGGGGCGTTCGCCGCTATGGGTTTCATGGGATCAGCTATGCGGCGCTGGTGCGGATTCTGCGCGACCGCGGTGACTTGCCCGTCAGGCTTCTGGCTTGCCATCTGGGGAACGGTGCCTCACTCTGCGCGATTGTGAACGGTAGTTCGGTAGCGACGACGATGGGGTATTCGCCACTTGACGGGCTGACCATGGGCACCCGGGCGGGGGCCATCGATGGGAATGCTGTGCTGCGGCTGGCGGAGCTGCACGGGGTGGATGCTGCGGGGCGTATCCTGAACCGCGAAAGCGGGCTTCTGGGTCTGGGCGGCTCGAACGATCTGCGGAGGCTGCATCAGGCGGGGACGGCCGAGGCGGCCTTTGCGCTGGAGCATTTCATCTACTGGGCCGTGCGGCATGCGGGCAGCCTGGTCGCGGCGATGGGCGGTCTGGACGCCGTGGTCTTCACCGGCGGGATCGGTGAGAATGATCCCGCCGTCCGTGCCGGGATAGCGAAAGGGCTGGCCTACCTCGGCGTGGTTGTGGATGACGCCGCCAACCTGCAGAATGCGGGGAAGTTGCACGATGCGGCATCATCTGTCGCGATCTGGACAGTCCCCGCGGACGAGGAGCGCCAGATTGCCCTTGAAGCGCAGGCCGTGCTGGCGGGGGAGAGCGCGTGAACGATCAGCCAAGGGTGGAGCTGTCGCCAAAGGTCTCGGACGAGGTCCGCCAGACCACGTGCTACATGTGCGCCTGCCGCTGCGGGATCAATGTGCATCTTCGCGAGGGCCGGGTCACCTATATCGACGGGAACCGCGACCATCCGATCAACAAGGGCGTCCTTTGCGCCAAGGGGGCGTCGGGCATCATGCAGGTCACTGCACCGTCCCGGCTGAAGGCGCCCTTGCGGCGGGTGGGGCCGAGGGGATCGGGGGCGTTCGAGGAGATTTCCTGGGAAGAGGCGCTTTCGACGGCAGTTGCCTGGATGAAGCCCTTGCGCGAGACGGCGCCGGAGAAGCTGGCGTTCTTCACGGGGCGCGACCAGTCGCAGTCTCTCACCGGCTGGTGGGCGCAGAACTTCGGGACGCCGAACTATGCGGCGCACGGCGGGTTTTGCAGTGTGAACATGGCCGCTGGGGGGATTTACACCATCGGCGGGGCGTTCTGGGAGTTTGGCCAACCGGATTGGGAGCGGACGAAGCTTTTCGTCATGTTCGGGGTGGCGGAGGATCATGACAGCAACCCGATCAAGATCGGGATCGGCAAGCTGAAGGCGCGGGGCGCACGGGTGATCAGCGTCAATCCGGTGCGGACGGGCTATTCGGCGGTGGCGGACGACTGGATCGGGATCACGCCGGGGACGGACGGGCTTTTGATCCTGTCGCTGATCCATTGCCTCTTGGAAGCCGGGAAGATCGACCTCGACTACCTGGCGCAGTGGACGAATGCTCCCCTGCTGGTGAACGAGGCCGAGGGGTCGGAGAAGGGGCTTTTCGTGCGGAACGCCGAAAGCCAGCCCTTCGTGATCGACCGCCGCTCCGGCCACCCCGCGCCCTGGGACGGGAAGGGGGTGGAGCCGGACCTTGGGGCTGAGTGGCAGGGGCACCGGACGGTGTTCCGCCACATGGTCGAGGAGTATCTGAAACCTGACTATGCTCCGGAAGTGGTTGCCGAGCGGTGCGGCGTTTCCGCCGGTCGTATTCGCGCGCTGGCGGCGGAGCTTGCGTCGGTCGCGTTCGACCAGGCGATCTCGCTGGACCGCCCGTGGGTGGATTTCCGCGGAAACGAGCACAGCGACATGCCGGGCCGCCCGGTCAGTTTTCATGCGATGCGGGGAATATCGGCGCATTCCAACGGGTTCCAGACGGCGCGGGCTTTGCACCTGCTGCAGATCCTGCTCGGCGCAGTGGAATGCCCCGGCGGCTACCGGCTGAAGCCGCCTTACCCCAAGCCCATCGAGGCCCACCCGACGCCGCATTTCATCTCGACCCCCGGCAAGCCGCTCACCGGCCCGCATCTGGGCTATGTCCGGAGCCCCGATGACCTGGCGCTTCTGCCCGACGGTACCCCCGCGCGGATCGACAAGGGGTTTTCCTGGGAGAACCCGTTCTCGGCCCATGGGCTGATGCACATGGTGATCCCGAACGCCCATGCGGGTGACCCTTACGGGATCGACACGCTCTTCCTCTACATGGCGAACATGTCGTGGAATTCCTCGATGAACTCCGCGCGCGTCATGGAGATGCTGACCGAGAAGGGCGAGGACGGCGAGTATCTGATCCCCCGGATCATCTACTCCGACGCCTATGCCAGCGAGATGGTGGCCTATGCCGACCTGATCCTGCCCGACACGACTTATCTCGAGCGCCACGACTGCATTTCGCTGCTCGACCGCCCGATATCCGAGCCCGATGCGGCGGGCGATGCGATCCGCTGGCCGGTGATCGAGCCGGACCGGGAGGTGAGGTGCTTCCAGTCGGTGCTGCTGGAGCTTGGGGCGCGGCTTGGTCTGCCCGGGATGGTGAACGAGGACGGGTCGGCCAAGTACAAGGACTACGCCGACTATATGGTGAACCACCAGCGGCGGCCGGGGGTGGGGCCGCTGATGGGCTTCCGGGGTGACGGGACGGCGGAGGGCCGGGGGGCGCCGAACCCCGGGCAGTTGCAGCGCTATATCGAGAATGGCGCCTTCTATCAGGCACATGTGCCGGAAGAGGCGGCGTTCATGAAGCCCTGGAATGCTGCATATCAGGACTGGGCGGTGAAGCTTGGCCTTTATGAAAGCCCGCAGCCTTACCTTTTCAACATCTGGTCCGAACCGATGCGTCGCTTCCAGCTGGCCGCCGAGGGTCACGGCCCCCGCCAGCCGCCCGATCACCTGCGCGAGCGGTTGAAAGAGGCGATGCACCCGCTGCCGATCTGGTACGCGCCCTACGGCGACGAGGATGCGGCCTTCGGCTACCCCGTCCATGCGCTGACACAGCGGCCGATGGACATGTACCACTCCTGGGGCAGCCAGAACGCGTGGCTCCGGCAGATCAAGGGGCGGAACTATCTGTATCTGCCGACGAAGATCTGGGAGGCGCAGGGGTTCGTGGCTGGTGACTGGGCGCGGGTTTCCTCACGCGCAGGGTCCATCGTCGTGCCGGTGGCACACATGGCGGCGCTGAACGAGAACACGGTCTGGACCTGGAACGCGATCGGCAAGCGGAAGGGGGCCTGGGCGCTTGATCCGGAGGCTCCGGAGGCGACGACGGGGTTTCTCTTGAACCATCTCATCTCGGAGCTCTTGCCCGACAAAGGGGTGAGGTTGTCGAACTCTGACCCCGTGACTGGCCAGGCGGCCTGGTTCGACCAGCGGGTACGGGTGGAGCGGGTGGCGGCGGCTGACCATCCACGCCGGACATCGGAACCGGCCTTTGCCACCTTGCCAGATCCGCCGCGCGCCGGTGGGGGCCGGGGCCAAAATTTTTCGGCGAAAAATTTTGTCTCGAGTTTTCGCCGAAAACTCGTGGCTCCGGGCGGGGAGGGCGCGCGATGACCGGCCTGCCGGGAGCGACTGAGAAGCGGCTGGGGCTCGTGATCGACCTTGACACCTGCGTCGGCTGTCAGGCCTGTGTGACCGCCTGCAAAGGGTGGAACGATCAGGGGATCGGCCTCTCAGACCAGGACGCCTACGGCGCGAACCCCTCGGGGACTTTCCTCAATCGGGTGCATTCCTATCAGGTCGCCGTCCCAGATGCGCCGCCCGAGATCGTGAACTTCCCGCGCTCGTGCCTCCACTGCGACAATGCGCCTTGCGTCACCGTCTGCCCGACCGGGGCCAGCTACAAGCGGGCCGAGGACGGGATCGTGCTGGTGAACGAAGACGCCTGCATCGGTTGCGGCCTTTGCGCCTGGGCCTGCCCTTATGGTGCTCGGGAGCTGGACGCAGACCAGGGGGTGATGAAGAAATGCACGCTCTGCGTTGATCGGATCTACAACGACAACCTGCCCGAGGAGGACCGAGAGCCCGCCTGCGTCCGGACCTGCCCGACGAATGCCCGCCACTTCGGCGATCTGGCCGACCCGGAGAGTGCGGTCTCGCGGCTGGTGGCCGACCGCGGGGGATATGATCTGATGCCGGATATGGGGACGAAGCCAACCAACAAGTACCTGCCGCCGCGCAAGAAGGGGCCGGGGAATGCAAGCCCGCTTGCGCCCCTTCTGGACGTGAAGGCCCATGGCATCGCCGGGTGGCTTGACCGGATGCTGGGGAAGCTCTGAATGCATCCGGCACCCTCTGTGATCCTCTTCTCGGTCCTCTCGGGGATGGGGTTCGGCTTTCTCGCCTTTCTCGGTTGGGGGGCTTTGGTGCCTTCGGGCTGGGTGGCGTTTTTTCTTTGGGGGCTGGGATACGGGCTGGCGGTCGCCGGGCTTCTGGCGGCGACGTTCCATCTGGGGAACCCGAAGAACGGGTTGAAAGCCTTCAGCCAATGGCGGACCAGCTGGCTTTCGCGTGAGGCCTGGGCTTCGGTCGCGACACTGGTGCTTCTGGCCCCGATGGCGCTGTCGGACTGGCTGGGGCTCGGTCTGCCGCGTGTTGTTGGGCAGTTGGGGGCGGTGCTGGCGCTGGTCACCGTCTTCACCACGGGGATGATCTACGCACAGATCAGGGCTGTCCCGCGCTGGCATCACTGGCTGACGCCGGTGATGTTCCTGGCCTTTGCGGTTGCCGGGGGCGCGATGCTGGTTGGGCAGGCCTGGGCGCCCTTGGCGCTGATCGTTGTAGGGGTCGTCCTTGTGGCGATCTGGTGGGTGGGGGATGGCGCTTTTGCACGGGCCGGTCAGACGCTGGGCACGGCCACGGGGCTCGATCGTCTTGGCACGCCCACGGTCTTTGACCCCGCGCACACGGCGGGCAACTACCTTCTGCGCGAGATGATCTATGTTGTGGGCAGGAAACATGCCTTGAAGCTGAGGGTCATCGCCCTGGTCCTGGCCTCCGGCCTTCCGGCACTGGTTCTGCTTCTGCCGCTTGGGCTAACTGGCATCGCTTTGGCCGCCGCTCTGCACCTGACGGGCGCTCTGGCCGCGCGCTGGCTCTTCTTTGCCGAGGCCGAGCATGTCGTGGGGCTTTACTACGGCGCGCGGGGGTGATCCTTTCGCGCCATGACCAGCCCGTTCAAGACCTATGACATTCGCGGCCGTCTTGGGACGGAGCTCAACGAAACCATAGCCCGCCGGATCGCGCGCGCCTTTGCCACGGTGACCGGGGCAGGGGCGGTGGTCCTGGCGCGGGATTGCCGGGAGAGCTCGCCCGCCCTGGCCGATGCCGTCGCGGCGGGGCTGATGGCTTCGGGCGTGCGTGTCCTGGACCTTGGGATGGCCGGGACCGAGGAGATGTATTTCGCCACCGCGCATCTGGGTGCAGGCGGGGGGATCGCGGTTACGGCCTCACATAATCCCCGTGAATACAATGGGATGAAGCTTGTCGGTGCTGGTGCGGTGCCGTTGCCCGATGCGGCCTTTGCCGAGATCAGGCGGCTGACCGAAGGCGGGCACGATCCGGACCTCATGCCTGGTGGCGCGCGTGAGGACCGCTCAGGCGTCCGCGTGGCCTATGTCGACCATGTCGCCGGTCTGGTCGCGGCTGGGGGTATCGGCCCCCTCCGGCTGGTGGTGAACGCAGGCAATGGTGCTGCGGGGCCGACGCTCGATGCGCTGGCCGACGGCCTCATGGCAAAGGGCGCGCGGCTTGATCTGGTGCGGATGCACCACGACCCCGACGGGAGCTTTCCGAACGGCATTCCGAACCCGCTTCTGCCAGAAAACCGCCCGGTGACCGCCGAGGCGGTGAAGGCAGCTGGGGCGGATATGGGGGTGGCCTTCGACGGCGACTTCGACCGCTGCTTCCTCTTCGACGGGGAGGGCGGCTTCGTCGATGGCGAGCATGTGGTGGCTCTGCTCGCGGCTGCCCATCTGGTGCGAGAGCCCGAGGCCACGATCATCCATGATCCGAGGGTGATCTGGGCGGTCCAGGATGCAGTCCGCCGTGGCGGTGGACGGTCAGTCCTGGCGCAGACGGGCCATGTGTTCCTGAAAGCCGCGATGCGGCGCGAGGGTGCGGTCTACGGCGGCGAGATGAGCGCGCATCACTATTTCCGCGGTTTCATGGCCTGCGATTCGGGCATGATCCCGTGGCTGATGGTGGCGGGGCTCTTGTCGCAGTCGGGCCAAAGCCTGACCGAGTTGGTCGGCGCAATGCGGCGGGACTTTCCGTCTTCCGGCGAGATCAATTTCCGCGTGGCCGACGTCCCGGCCACCGTGTCGCGGGTGGAGGCAGCGCTTGCGTCGAAGGCCCAAAGCATCGACCGGACGGACGGTCTAAGCCTTGATTTCGGCGACTGGCGGCTGAACCTGCGCGCCTCGAACACGGAACCGCTTCTTAGGCTGAATGTCGAGGCGCGGGGGGACGTGGGCCTGGTGGCCGAAGGCGTCGAGAAGTTGCGGGCGCTCATCGAAGTCTGACGCCCGCGGGAGGGACGCTCAGGCGGTCACCGATACCGGGGCCTCTTTGCGCAGCACTGGCCAGCCGCGCCGGAAGACCGGGATCGGCGGCAGATCGTCGGCAAGGGCCTGCAACGACGCCTCACGCCGCTTGAGCCGCGCGATTTCGGCCCGGATTTCAGAAAGTTCGTCGGCGAGGGTCAGTCGGGAAGCGGCCATTTCGGTCATCCTTTGTTCTTCAAGGTGAGCATCGACTCGAATCCTGAAGACTTCGCTAACCGGCCGCACAAAGTTCTGCCCGGCAAAGGGCGTGACTTGATTATTGCCAGGACCGACACCACCCTTGAAGCATTGGATTGGAAGCAAGCGCGATGTGGGATTTCAGCATTGCCAAGTCCCTCGGCCTGATGATCCGGACGGCGCCATTCGTCCTGTTCCGGGTCATCGTCTATTTCGGGATCAGTGCTGCCCTGGTCATCATGACCGGCGCCGGTGCAGGGATCGGTTACAGTGTTGGTCTCCTCGGCGACGAGGACTTTCGGGCCGGGCTTGCGACCTGGGGCGGCCTTGCCGGTTTCGGGCTGACATCGGGGGTCATCTTCCTCTTCCGCGACTACATCCTTTATCTGGTCAAGGCCGGGCATATAGCGGTGATGGTCGAGTATCTTGATGGCAGGCCCGTGCCACTTGCTCAGGGGCAGTTCGTTTACGCGCGTCAGGTGGTGATGGAACGTTTTGGCCAGGCCTCGGCGCTTTTCGCGCTGGACCAATTGGTCAAAGGGGTGATCAACGTGATCACCGGGCTTGGTGAGGCGATGCTGTCTATCCTGCAGATCCCTGGGCTGGACAGGATCGTGGGCGTGGTCAGGGCGTATCTGCGCCTTGCCGTCGGTCTGGTGGACGAGGTGATCCTGGCCTACGCGATCCGCGAGCGGTCGGAGAACGCATGGGAAGCAGCGCATGACGGTCTGGTGCTCTATGCCCAGAACGCGCGCACTATGCTGATCAATGCGGCCTGGCTGACGCTGATCAGCTGGATCCTTGCAGTGCTGGTCTTCTTCGCCATGCTCGCCCCCGGCGCGGCTCTGGTCTGGTTTTTGCCGGGTGACGGCAATGCCGGCGCGTTCCTGTTCGCGGTGATCTTCGCCTGGGCCGTGAAAGCCGCGCTGATCGAGCCGTTTGCGCTGGCCTGCATGCTGCAGGTGTTCTTCAAGGTGACCGAAGGACAGGAGCCGCTGCCCGAATGGCGGGGCCGTTTGACGCATGTCTCGGACAAGTTCCGGCAGCTGGGCGAAAAGGCCGTGGGCTGGACGCCCGATCAAAAGGCCAAGACCTGAGCGGCACGCGCGTATCGCCGCCAAAGCCATGAAATGTAAAAGAACAGCCGTTGCGAGCCCCCCGCATCTGTGGCAAGACTTTCGCTATGGCAATAAGACCGATGAGTTCAGAATGAGCGAATTCGCCACCCGCCGCGTCATGATGGTGGATACTCAGGTCCGCCCCTCGGATGTGACCAAGTTTCCGATCATCGACGCGATGCTGACTGTCCCGCGCGAAACCTACGTTCCGGACAACAAACGCGAGGCCGCCTATGTCGGCGAGAACCTGACGATCGCGCCGGGCCGCGTGGTGCTTGAGGCGCGAACGCTGGCGAAGCTTCTCGATGCGCTTGACGTGCAGCCGGGCGAGCTGGTCCTCGATGTGGGCTGCGGCCTTGGCTATTCCGCCGCCGTCATCGCGCGGCTGGCCGAGACGGTGGTGGCGGTCGAGGAAGACGAAGCCCTGGCCACCGAAGCGCAGCGGCTTTTGTCCGAGGAAAACGTCGACAACGCGGTCGTGATCACCGGCAGGCTTGCCGAAGGGTCGGCCAAATGCGCGCCCTATGACGTGATCACCATCGAAGGCGGGGTCGAGGTCGTGCCCGACGTGATCCTCGCGCAGCTGAAGGACGGCGGCCGGATCGGCGCGGTGTTCATGGATGGCGCGCTGGGAACAGCGCGCATCGGGTACAAGAACGGTGGCCAGGTGACCTGGCGGTCGGTGTTCAATGCTGCGGCGCCCGTCCTGGACGGTTTCCGCAAGGCGCATGGCTTTACGCTTTAAGACCTGTCGGGTCCTGTCCGGCCCGGGCTTGACGCAGACCCGTCCGGACAAAGAAAGAAACGCCCGCGGGCAAAGAAAGCGGGCCACAAAAAAGGCAAGACATGATGCGCACATGGCTTCTGAAAGCAGTCGTGGTTGTTGCGGGTGTGTTGGCAAGCCCGGCGGTACGGGCTGAAACTCTGGCCGACGCGATGATCGCGGCCTACAAGAATTCCAACCTTCTGGACCAGAACCGCGCCGTCCTGCGCGCGGCGGACGAGGATGTGGCCCAAGCCGTCGCCACACTGCGCCCGGTTGTCGCTTACACGGCAGAGGCGGGCTGGCAGAAGGCGGATGTCAACACTACGCTTGGGACTACTGTCGTTGAGGACCTGACCGCCTCGCTGACCCTCAGCGCCCAAATGACGCTGTTCGATTTCGGTCGCGGCAAGCTGGGGATCGAAATCGCGAAGGAAAGCGTGCTCGCGACCCGCCAGGCCCTGATCGACGTCGAGCAGCAGGTGCTTCTGGCCGCGGTAAGCGCCTATATCGACGTGCGTCTCGCCCAGGAAGTGGTCGTGTTGCGGCAAAGCAACCTGCGCCTGATCACCCAGGAACTGCGCGCGGCACAGGACCGGTTCGACGTCGGCGAGATCACCCGCACCGATGTGTCGATTGCCCAGGCGCGGCTTGCGGCCTCACGTGCGGCGCTGGCTGCGGCTGAAGGGGACCTGATGATCGCCCGTGAGGCCTACAAGGCCGCGACCGGCGCCTATCCCGGCAGGCTTGCGGCGCTGCCGAAGTCGCCCGCCTTGCCGCATACGATGGAAGATGCGCAATCCGTCGCGCGCAGCACCCATCCGCTGATCCGCCAGGCGCAGCATCTGGTGAAGGTGGCTGACCTGCAGGTCGATGCGGCAGAGGCCGAGCGCCGCCCGACGATCTCGGGCAGCGCGACGCTTCGCACCGATGACGAGGGGCTGGACAGCCAGACCCTTGGCCTGACGATGAACCAGACGCTTTATGCCGGGGGTCGGCTCTCGTCCGTGCAGCGCCAGGCGCTGGCAAACAAGGATTCCGCCCGGGCGAGCCTGCAGCAGACGGCAGTGGGAATCCTGGAGAATGTCGGGGTAGCCTGGGCCAACCTGGCTGTCGCCGCAGCACAGATCGAAGCGACCGATCAGCAGATTCGCGCGGCACAGGCGGCCTTCGACGGCGTTCGTGAAGAAGCCGCCGCAGGTACGCGGACAACGCTTGACGTGCTGGATGCCGAGCAGGATCTGCTGGATGCCCGCAATTCCAGGCTTCAAGCAGAGGCGCAGCGCTATCTTGCGGTGTACCAGGTTCTGTCGACGATGGGCCTTCTGACGGTCGACCATCTGCAGCTTGGAATCCCGACCTATGACGCCGAAGCCTACTACGGCGCGGTCGAGAAGGCCCCGTCGCACAGCGTGCAGGGCAAGAAGCTGGACCGGATTCTCGAGAAGATCGGCAACTAAGGCTTAACACCGAACGGTCAGTCGGAAAATTCTGTTGCGTCGCCTAGGCTTGGCGCTGTAACTTGATGTCTGGCCTGGCGCACTATTGTCGGATTTTTTGGGATGGCAGGACCCTTGAGTTCTGAGGAAATCGAGGACGTCGTTTCCTCTGTACGAAGGCTTGTCTCCAACGAGCAGCGGCCGCGGACGCTGAGCCGCGATCTGGGTGCCGATCGGTTGCTGTTGACCCCGTCCTTCCGTGTCGTCGCCGACGCCAATATGCTTGCGCCCCTGATCCTGGAACAACCGCTGCCCGGCGCCGCTGTCGCGCCGCAGATCGATCCGCCGCCCGCAGAGGACGTAACGCCCGAGGCGGTCGTGGCACCCCCCGACGATGACGCCGTCGAGCTGATCGAGGCAGTTTGGGAAGAGGCTCTCTGGGTCGATCCAGAGCCGCCCTCGCTTGGTGAGGTGGCCCTTGGTGCCGATGAGGCCGAGGTTCTGGCCACGCCGCCCGAACGGGCCGGGCCGGAAGACATGGCCGAAACCTGGGCTCAGGTCGGGACCGAGTGGGTGGAAGACGAGCCCGTCACCTTCATCCCCTTGCGCCGCCGCTCCAAGGAAGGTCAAGAGCCCGCCGCGACAAAGGCCGCCTCGGGTGACGCAGGGTTCGAACCCGACGAACCGGAAGTGCCGACATTCGGATCGCATGAAGCGGAAGCGCAAGCCACTGCCGCGTTGCTGGAGGCTGCGATGGTTGCGGAAGCCAGGGCCACAACGCACCGGATCGCGACCGAGATTCTTGATGCCGACGGTACGCCCCTTGCAGTGCTGGACGAGTCCGCGCTTCAGGACATCGTCCGGATCATGATCCGTGCCGAGCTTCAGGGCCAGCTTGGCGAGCGGATCACCCGGAATGTGCGCAAGCTGGTTCGGGCGGAAATCAACCGGGCGCTTGTCGAGCGCGACCTCGACTGAAACCTCTGCTCTGAAATGACAAAGCGCGCCCACTGGGCGCGCATCGCAGGTCATCAAGCGTGATGACAGATCAGGCGGCTTCGGCCTGATCCAGTTCCAGAGCGTGCCGACGCTCCGATTCTTCGCGGCTGAGCGCGACCGAAGTGCGGACACCCTTGCCGACGAACTCCATCAGGCCCTTCACCACACGCTCGTTCGGGTCGATCCCGGCGCAGGACAGAACCTCGCGCCCATCGCGTGAGCGTGCCCAGCGGGCGATCTGGTCCGGGCCGTTGCCATACTTCTTGTCGTCGGCAATGGCATCATCGAGCGCTGCCAGAACGACAGCGGCAAAAAGCTTCCGGGCACGTTGGCCTTGCTCGAAGTTGAAGGCGGTGCTGTCGATGGTATCACGCATCGGACTTTCCTTTGTTCTTGCTCTTGTCTTTCGCGGCGTCTGAGGGTTGTAACGATTTGATCACGATTCGGGCTAACCGCTTTTGGAATGACTGCTATGCAAAAACTGCATGGGTAGATCGCGGCGTCACTGTATCTAGTCGTGCCTTCGGCGCAGGACCCCGTAGATATAGGGGTGGTCTAACTCCGTTCAACCTTTGAACAAAGTTTGGCCAAAAAGTCCACAAAAAGCGTAAACAAATTTCGCCTTGGAACGATCATCGAACATGGCAGTGGTCTGCGCCTGGATCACGCTCGATCGCGTAAGGCCCAGAAAAGGCAGAACTTTCGCTAGAGTTGAAAGGGCGCGCGTGCGTGATGGACAGAAGTTGTGCAGGCGCGCCTGATCAGACGACGACGGCCACGAGGTCGGTCCGGAAGTCAAAAGTGACCGGTTTCTCCGAAAGGCCGACGGGCGGCTGGGCCCAATCCGGGACCGATGGGTGAATCACGTGTGCGTTGTGATCGAAGGCGAGTTGATGGAATACTCGGAACGGGTTCAGGCTGAAAAGGGGTGCGGCATGCGGCGATGGCTGTTGCTTTCAAGCTATCACTGGACAGTGCTTCTGGCCGTACTGGGCGTGGCGGCCGCGGTTGTCGCCTGGCTGTCGTTCGGTCTGATCAATCTCGCCATGGCCAACTTCGAGTTCATAAATCGATATGGTCTGCTGGCGGTGCGCGAAGGCGGGCTGCTGCAGGCTTTCTGGATCGGGGCGCAGGCACTGATAGCGCTGCTCTTGTACGTGCTCTTCAAGGCGATCGAAACGGAGCTGATCTACCGCTGGCGCGGAAGGGACCACTAAGCTCGGAGGGCCGGGCACCGGATAAACCGCAGTCCTGGAGTTACAGCTTGGATTTCCAGGCAGCTAGCCCGCCAGGGCCAAGGTCCGCAGGACGGCATCGCCTGCGGTCAGCGCACCTTCGGCCCGGTCGAAGCGCAGATAGGCGATGGCCGAACCCTGTGACTGGGTGAAGAGCGTGCCAACCGGTTTCCCATCCCCCAGAATCTCGGTGCCAACCGGGGCCGCGCCGGTGATCGCGACCCGGGTCAGGCCCTTGCGAAGCTCGGTCTTGTGCTTCATCCGGGCCGTCACTTCCTGGCCGACATAGCAGCCCTTGCGGAAGTCGACCCCGTGCAGCCGCTCGAACCCGCTCTCCAGGATGTAGCTGTCGTCGGGGATCAGCTCGATCCCGCTTTCCGGAATGATATGGGCCACACGGATCGCATCCCAGTCGATTTCGGGCGCCCGTCCCGGCACATCGGTCCACGCACGCCAGCCAAGGGCGGGATGCCGGGGGTCGGGAAGGGCTCCGGGTGGAGGGTCGCCAAGCCCGCGCAGGACGTGAAGCGGCGAAGGGGCGATCTGCACGTCGGCGCGCAGCCGGTAAAGCGTCAGCCGACGCAGCGTGTCCGCGGCAAGCGGTGTCGCAATGTCGACCAGAAGCTGCCCGTCGTGGCGCCGCACAACGAAGAAATCCGCCAGATACTTGCCCTGCGGCGACAGAAGTGCCGTCCAGACGATGCCCGGCGCGGCTTCAAGGCTGCGCATGTCGTTCGATACGAGGCCCTGCAGAAACGAAATCGCTGCCGCGCCCGACAGGGCCCAAACGGTTCGATCGGTTGCGGTTTCGCCGTGGATGAGGTCAGTCATGCCCGGCAAGATATGCAGTGTCGGCCCCAAGCGAAAGGGTCAGTCGCGCAGCTGTGCCTGTTGGAGCTGCGCATAAAGGCCGCCCTTCGCCATCAGCCCTTCATGAGTGCCCTCTTCGATCAGACGGCCCTGATCCAGAACGATGATCTTGTCGGCATCCTTCACCGTCGAAAGCCGGTGCGCGATCACCAGCGTCGTGCGCCCGGCCTGAGCGCGGGACAGGGCGGCGGAAACGGCTGCCTCGGTCCGCGTGTCCAAAGCCGAGGTCGCCTCGTCCAATAGCAGCACCGGCGCATTGGCCAGAAGCGCACGGGCAATTGCGATGCGCTGGCGCTGGCCACCCGACAGGGCCGACCCGCGCGGGCCTGCAGGCGTATCAAGACCAAGGGGCAGGGCAGAGGTGAACCCCGTGACCTCGGCATCGGCAAGCGCTGCGGCCAGTCGGGCGGGGTCCGTCCCGGTCTGGCCAAGGAGGATGTTCTCGCGCAGCGTCTCATCGAAGAGCGACGCATCCTGCGACACCGAGGCAAGGAGCGCCCGTTGATCGAAGAGGCTCATCTCCTGCGTGTCGACCCCGCCAATCAGGATGCGACCGGCCTGCGGTTCCACAAGCGCTGCGATCAGCTGAAAGACGGTGGTCTTCCCGGCCCCCGACGAGCCTACGAACGCCGTGACCTTCCCCGCTTCGGCCGTGAAGCTCAGGCCGTCCAGGACCGATCGGTCGGGATAGGCAAAGGTCACGCCCTCGAACCTGATCTCCGGCGCGCCGGGGGGCGGACGCTGGCGGCTTGTCGCGGGCCTTTTGCCCGACGCTTGGGTATCGAACAGCGTGAACACCCGCTGAAGGCTCGCCTCGGCCACCTGCCACTGCCCGGCAAGGTCGCTCAGCCGACGGATCGGCTGGAACGTCAGCGCCATGGCGGTGAAGAACGACAAGAACTCGCCCGTCGTCCGGTTGCCCGCCGCCACCTCTGCCCCACCAAGCATCAGGACCGCGAAGAACCCCACACCGGTGATCACATCGACCAGCGCCGGCATCGCGGCTCGGGCGAGGGCGGTCTTTACTTCAGCCCGCACGATCGCCTTCACGATCCGGTGGAAGCGGCCCGCCTGATAGTCCTCCATCCGGTTCAGCTTCACCGCCTGGATGCCGTGGAAGATCTCGTCCAGCCGGGTGGCCCGAAGCCCCGCCTGCTCCCGCGTCTGCATGGCCTTGCGGTGCAGGTAGCGGCGCAGGACCATGGCGGGCAGCAGCAACAGCGGCGCCCCGATCAGCGCGGCCAGTGTCCAGACCGGATCGATCAGGATCGCCACGACGAAGAGGCCCACCAGCGCGACAAGATCACGTCCGATCCCGCCGATGACAAGGGCAGCCGCCCCTTGCGCCGCCATCGTGTCGCCCTGGACCCGTTCGATCAGTTTGCCGGGCGAGTGTTCCTGGTAAAAGCCCGCATCCAGCGTCAGAAGATGGCGCACCAGATCCGCCTGCATCTCGCTTGCCGCCGACTGGTTCACGCGGGCCAGAAGCCAGCGGCCGATGACCGAGGTGACAGCGCGGATCAGGAACAAGCCAAGAATAGCCCCGCCAATCCAGATCAGCGCGCCTGAACCGCCCGGCGCGAAGACCCGGTCGAAAAGCGGCTCAAGCATGTAGGACAGAAGGCCGAGCGTCGAACCCTCGATCATCATCACAAGGAAGGCGAGCAGCATCAACAGCCAGTACGGCCGAAGATAGCTCTGCCAGAGGCGACTGAAGAGCGCGCGTGACGTATAGGGGCGGGGCTGCACCGGGTGGGGCCTCATTGTCGGGTCCGGGCGGGGTTTACCGGCAAAGCGCCCCCGCCTCAACCCGGGCGCATTGACGCTGGCCGCGGGCGGGCCTAGCCATGTCGCGGGAAGCGAAGGAGACACGCGCATGAGCCTTGCCAACGGCCGCCCCTATCTGGCCATCCCCGGCCCCTCGGTCATCCCCGACCGGGTTCTGCGCGCGATGCATCGGGGTTCACCCAACATCTACGAAGGCCCGCTGATCGACATGGCGGCAAGCCTCTGGCCCGACCTTCGGTGGGTGGCGGGGACGACGGGCCATCTGGCGATGTACATCGGCAACGGACATGCAGGGTGGGAGGCGGCGAACGCGAACCTCTTTTCGCGTGGCGAAAAGGCGCTGGTGCTGGCCACCGGGCAGTTCGGCCTTTCCTGGGCCAATTCGGCGCGGGGGATGGGGATCGACGTCGAGGTGCTCGATTTCGGCAAGTCCGCCCCGGTCGACATGGGCCGGGTCGAGGCGGCGCTTCGGGCTGATGCAGGGCACCGGATCAAGGCCGTACTGACGACGCATGTCGACACGGCAAGCACGATCAAGACCGACATCCCTGCGCTTCGGGCTGCAATGGATGCAGCCGGGCATCCCGCACTTCTGGCGGTGGACTGCATCGCCTCGCTGGGGTGCGACGAGTTCCGGATGGACGACTGGGGCGTCGACGTGATGGTCGCGGCCTGCCAGAAGGGGCTGATGACACCGCCGGGAATGGCTTTCGTCTGGTTCTCGGAAGCGGCGCGCGAGCGCTGCGGCAAAAGCGACCTTGCCACGCCCTATTGGGCCTGGGGCCCGCGGGCCGGGGCCGAGGAGTTCTGGCAGATCTGGAACGGCACCGCACCGACGAGCCACCTTTTCGGCCTGCGTGAGGCCTTGGACATGCTCCGCGAAGAGGGGCTGGCGCAGGTCTGGGCCCGGCATCGGGTTCTGGCAGGCGCGGTCTGGGCGGCCTTCGACGCCTGGAACGCAGGCAACCCCGAGATCGCAATGAATGTCGCCGATCCCGCGTACCGGGGTTGTTCGGTCACGGCGGCCCGGCTTGGCGCGCCCCACGCCACGCGGCTTCGCGAATGGTGCGAGACGAAAGGCGGGGTCACGCTTGGCATCGGCCTCGGCATGGCGCCATCGACCGATCCGGCCTACCACGGCTTCCTTCGGGTCGCGCATATGGGCCATGTGAACGCGCATATGACCCTTGGGGCGCTCGCGGTGATGGAGGCCGGGATGACTTCGCTCGGCATTCCGCACAGGGGTGGGGCCCTTGCAGCCGCGGCCGAGGTCGTGGCCAAAGGCGCCTGATGGGCTGGTTTTCTACCCGCCAGCTTGAACCCGGCGTCTTCGTCTCCTTGGAACCCGCAGTCGATCCGATGTTCCGGGCGGCCATTGTGACAGTCCTTGGGCGCGACCGGGACCTGCAGTTCGACTTCGGCTGCGGGTTGGCCCCCCTCCGCCCCGCGCTGCCTTTGGGCGCGAGGCCGGTGATCGCGGTGGCAAGCCACGCCCATGTCGACCATATCGGCGGCCTCCACGAATTTGCCGACCGGCTGGGCCACATCACCGAGGCCGCAGGCTTTGCGGGCCTGCCGGGGGTCGAGACCTTTGCCGATGAGTTCCGGGGCTGGCCCAGGGTCGTGACCTCGCCGCCCGTGCCCGGCTGGACCGTGGCCGACTGGACCCTGCGCCCTGCTCCCCTGACCGGAACTCTGGCCGAGGGCGACCGGATCGATCTTGGCGACCGGCAGTTCACCGTCCTGCACCTGCCGGGCCATTCGCCGGGCGGGATCGGGCTTCTGGACGAACGGGACGGCCTCTTCCTCTCAGGCGACGCGATCTACGACGAGGAGCTTCTGGATGACCTGCCGGGCGGTTCGGTGCCGGACTACCTGGCGACGATGGAGCGGTTGCGGGGGCTGGACTGCCGTCTCGTGATCGGCGGGCACGGGCCGGAGATGGATCGGGCGCGGATGGTCGCGGTGGCGGAAGGATATCTTCGGTTGCGGGGCGGGTGAGCTTTGTGCCCGGCCCCGGGGGGTTTCACACCCCCCGGACCCCCCGTGGGATACTTGTGCAAATGTGAATGAAAATTTTATTCAAATTGAATGGGTTGGGTGGTCGTCTTCAAGGTAGATGCGGATGATCTCATCGAAACTGGTCTCGGCGGTGAAGCCAAGGGCGCGGGCTTCGCTGGCCTCGAATGCTTCGGCCCAGGGTTCGACAATGGCGGCAATAGCGGGGTCGGGGGTGCGGGTGATGAGGTCGACGGCTTTCTGGCCTACGGTGCGGCGCAGGGCCTCGATCATCTCGGCGATGCTGGCTGAAAGGCCGGGCATGGTGAGGGCGCGGGAGGGGCCGAGGCGGGTGGTGTCCAGGCGGGCGGCGTTGAGGAAAAAGCCGACAGCGGCGCGGGGGCTGGCGACCCAGTGGCGCAGGGTATCACGGACGGGGAGGGTGGCGGGAAGGCCGCTCAGGGGTTCGCGCAGGATCGAGGAGTAGAAGCCCGAGGCGGCGCGGTTCGGCAGCCCTGGGCGGATGCAGATCGTGGGCAGGCGGATGGCGATGCCGTCAAGGAGGCCGCGGCGGGAATGGTCGGAAAGGAGAAGCTCGGTCATCGCCTTCTGGGTGCCGTAGCTGGTGCGGGGGGTGAGGTGGAAGTCGTCGGGGATGACCTTGGGGAAGGGCGCGCCGAAGACGGCAATGGATGAGGCGAAGACCACTTTGGGGCGGTAGCCGGGGATAGCGGCGATGGCGTCGAAAAGGGCGCGGCTGGCGTCGAGGTTGGTGGCGTAGCCTTTGGCGAGGTCCGCCTCTGCCTCGCCCGAGACGACGGCGGCGAGATGGAAGATGAGGTCGGGGCGGCCTTCAAGAAGCGTCGCGGGGGCGCCCGGGTCGGTGAGGTTCACCGCAAGGCTGGTGGCGCCTGGAAGAGGGGCGGGCGCGACCATGTCGGCAAGGGTCAGATGACTGTAGGGCAGGGCGCCCCCTGCGATCGCAGCAGTCAGCTTGCGGCCGATCATGCCGGCGGCGCCGAGAACAAGGATGTGCATGCCGCCCCCTTTTGCCGCAAGAGGATCACATCAGGGGGCGGCAGTGAAGCCCTTCAGCCCCCGTTCTTCGCCAGCCACTCTTCCATCCATTTGATCTCGGCCTCCTGCGCGGCGATGACCCCTTCGGCAAGCTTGCGGACCTCGGGGTCGGCGCCATGCTCCAGCACGATCTTCGCCATATCCACCGCGCCCTGATGGTGCGGAATCATGCCCCGGATGAAATCGACATCGGCATTGCCGGTGTACTCGATCGCCATGTCCTCATGCATCCGGGTGTTGGCCTCCATGAAGGCCATCGACGCCGGCCCCTTGTCCCCCATCATGTGGCCGTCATGGCCGGTCGTCTCCTGGGCCAGGGCGGGAAGGGCGGTTGCAAGGATCAGGGCAAGTGCGAAGCGCGTGGTCATTTCGGGTCTCCTTCATACGAGTTCTGCCCAAATTCCAGCATTCCGATATGGGAAGGAAACTCATTTCAGCGTGAACCGGATTGTTCTCGTCCTGTGCACGACCGAAGCCGATCTGTGCGGGGATCGGGGGCAACTGCCCCTTTTCGCGATTGCAGCATGGGCGTATGCTTCGTTGGAAGCGCAATGACAGATGCGGTGCAGGTGGTGAAAGGCAAAGGGCAGCGGCCCGTCGTGGGGATCATTGGCAACAGCTATTTGATCAATGACAGCTATCCGGCCCATTCCAGCGGGACAATGAACTCGGAAGCCGTGGCCGAGGTTGCCGCTTGCGTGCCGCTGATCATCCCGTCCGACCCCCGCTATGTGTCGGTCGATGAGCTTCTGGAGCTTTGCGACGGGTTTCTCCTGACCGGCGGCCGCCCCAACGTTCACCCCAGCGAATACGGCGAGGAGGAGACCCCCGCCCATGGCGCCTTTGACCGTGGCCGCGATGCGATCACGCTGCCCCTCGTCCGGGCCTGTGTCGACCGTGGCCAGCCGTTCCTCGGCATCTGCCGGGGGTTCCAGGAGGTCAACGTGGCGCTTGGCGGCACGCTTTACCCCGAGATACGTGAGCTTCCTGGCCGACTGAACCACCGGATGCCGCCGAAAGGCACGCTGGAGGAATGCTTCGCCCTTCGCCATGCCGTGACCTTTTCCGAGGGCGGGGTCTTCCACCGCCTGATGGGCGCGCGTGAGGTGATGACCAACACCCTTCACGGCCAGGGGATCGCGCGGGCAGGTTGCCGGGTGGTCGTCGACGGGCTTGCCCCGGACGGCACGCCCGAGGCGATCTACGTGAAGGATGCGCCCGGCTTCACGCTTTCGGTCCAGTGGCATCCGGAGTGGAATGCAGTCAGCGACCCGGTCTCGCGCCCCTTGTTCCAGGCCTTCGGCGCGGCGGTCGCGGAATGGGCCGGGCAGGGGGCCAGCAAGCCTGCGGTGCGGAAGCTGGCGTGAGGGGGGGTGCTTGCAGGCCTTGACCCGCGGTGGGTCAAATTGGGGCGCATTGATTTCGTTAAAGAATTTGTCTTCGCGGGTAAGGTTTCGTTAAGGTTTGGGGGCCGGATCGCCTTCGCCCGGCCCGCAAAGGAAGCACGAGAAATGTAGGGTGCGCTACAGCGCACCGCCGGATGGTGCGCTGTAGCGCACCCTTGTCTCTTTGTGATCTGCGATGATGTTGATGGCAGACGAGACCCTGCATGGAAAGCAAGCTTACCGCTCCAAGGCGCCCCGTCTACAGCGGACACCGCACCCACGCTAAAGCCAGAAAGGAAGAACGCCATGCCCTATGTCACATCGCTCCGCTACTCCGGAATGCAGCCGCATTTCGAGTTCGATGATGAGCCGAAAACCAAACCGCCATTCGGCTTCAGTGCTGGAGTATGGATTGATCCGGCACGAATGCCGACGTCTGCGCGCCAGACCGACAAACCTGCAATGTGCGACATCTTCACTCTGCCGGGGCTGAATGGCGTCGGCTCACGGTTCAGGGACATTGTCGAGCGCCTGGAGCCCGGCAAGCATCAGTTCTTTCCGCTGAAACTTCGGCGCAAGAACGACGAACCCATCGAGGGCGAGTGGTTCATTTTCAACGCCTGTGAGAAGTTCGACGCGATCTTGCTGAAGTACATGAAGCCGGAGAAGGTCAAATGGAAGAAAGACTTCAAGGGCGCTCCCTTCATCCACTGCGAACGCGGGCCAAAGGTGCTGACCTTCAGCCGCCCACAGATTGCCGGTCGCCATTTCTGGATCACCGACTATCTGGCCGCGCCGCAACTGATCATGTCGAACGAGGCAGTACGGGCGATGAAGGAAGCGCGGATCAAATACTTCGACATGACAGAGCAGCTCGAGTCCGACGACCCGTGGATTCCCGAAGAGAACATCGGGCCGGTCCTCGAATGGCAAAAGAAAATCAAAGCATCTAGTTCTGAATAGGGGCAAGCGTAGGGTGGGTGCCAACCCACCGTCGACATCCAAAAAGCGACGCAACCTATTGAATATATAAAATAAATCAAGTTTTTGACCTAAGCAAGGTGGGTTCGCACCCACCCTACCCAAACGGTCCGCATAACGAAGGTTAATGTCTCCTGAACGCCCTTCCTGAACCTCGATAAGTCATTGATATCATTTCTGCGGCCAAACTGTCCCACCGTGGGACACCCCCCAACCCCTACAACGGCCGAAGCTTCAACTTGGTGATCCGGTTCTCGCGCCTGGCCACCACCTCGAACCGGAAGCCGTGGAAGCTGAAGACCTGGCCTTCGTTCGGGATCATCTGGGCTTCGTGGATCACCAGGCCCGCGATGGTGTTCGCCTCGTCGTCCGGCAGCCGCCAGTCGGTCGCGCGGTTCAGGTCGCGGATCGTCATCGCGCCGTCGATCAGATAGGCGCCGTCCTCGCTTTTGGTCAGCGCGGCATCCTTGCGCACCACGTCGAATTCATCGGTGATGTCGCCGACGATCTCCTCCAGGATATCCTCAAGCGTGATCAGCCCCTGCAGGGCACCGTATTCGTCGACGACCAAAGCGAAGTGGGTGCGGCGGGCAAGGAACTCTCGCATCTGTTCGTCGAGCGTCGTGGTGTCGGGTACGAAATAGGGCTTCATCGCCACCTGTTCGATCTTCAGGTTGTCGATCCCGGCGACCGAGCCGTCTTCGCCCCGGATCAGCCGGTCAACCTCACGCAAGAGGTCCTTGGCATGCACCACCCCCAGGATGTTGTCGTCGCTTTCCCGGAAGATCGGCAGGCGCGTGTGCGGCGAGGCGAGGACGCGGGTGATGATCTCGCCGGGGGGGAGGTCGGCGTCGATCATCTCGATCTGGCGGCGGTGGCGCATGATTTCGTCGACCGTCCGGTGCGAGAGATCAAGCGCCCCAAGCAGGCGGTCGCGGTCTTCCTTTTCCACCGCCCCTTCGGAATGGCCAAGCGCGATGGCCCCGGCGATTTCTTCACGGCGCGCCAGCATCTGCCCGTTCGGATCGGCCTTGAGGCCGAGAAAGCGGTGCAGGCGTTGGCGGAGGCCGCTGAAAAATGGGGAGAGGATCGCGGTCAAGGCTCAGCCTTTGCGGGCCAGGGGGTGGCGGGTCAGGACAAGCTCTTTCAGGTGGTCGTCGAGGACATGGGTGTAGATCTCGGTCGTGGCGACATCGGCGTGGCCGAGAAGGGTCTGGATCACGCGGAGGTCGGCGCCGTGGGCCAGAAGGTGGGTGGCAAAGGCGTGGCGGAGGACGTGGGGGGTGACGTGTGAGGGCGGGATGCCCGCAAGGACGGACACGTCCTTCACCAGGCTGTGGAAATACTGCCGGGTCAGGTGGCCCTCACGGCCATCGCCGGGGAAGAGATGGCGCGAGGGGGGGCGACCGGCTTTGCGGCCCTCATCCTCCGCCGCGTCGCGATGGGCCAGCCATGCGGCCAGCGCGGTACGGGCGGGGGTGGAGAGCGGCACCATCCGCTCCTTGTCGCCCTTGCCCTTCACCAGGATCATCCGGGGATCGCCGCGAACTGCGGCCACGGGCAGGCTGACGAGTTCGGTCACCCGCAGGCCGGTGGCATAGAGAAGCTCAAACAACGCGGTGTCGCGCAGGCGGTCTTCGGGGTTGCGGCCTCGGACCTTCGCGGCATCCATCAGGCGCGTGACCTCGGCTTCGGTCAGGGTTTTCGGCAGGCTTTGCGCCTTGCCGGGGCCGGAGAGGCGGAGGGCGGGATTGTCGGTGCGCCAGCCTTCCTCGAAGGCAAAGCGGTAAAGCTGGCGGATCGAGGACAGGCGCCGGGCGCGGGTGGCTTTGGAGAGGCCCTGTGCGTCGCAGTGGACCAGGTAGTCCTCGACCATGTCGCGGGCCGCGGTGGCGAAGCTGGCGCCTTTGCGGGCGAGCCAGTCGGCAAAGTCCATCAGGTCACGACCGTAGGCCAGCTGGGTATTGCGCGCGGCGCCAAGCTCGGCGGCCCTGGCGTCAAGGAACGTGGAAATCCATCGGCTCGCCTCGGCGTCGGGCATGGCCTAGCCCCGCCGTTCCAGGATCATCAGTTCCAGCGCAGTGCGCCGGGCAACGCTTTCAAGCCCGGTCAGGAGGAAAAGCGACAGGCCCTCGGTCACCCCCCGCAAGTCGCCCTGAACGCCCCGCCCGATGTTGTCGATCGCGACGATGATCGCCTCACCCTTCCGGTTGCCGTCGAGAAGCGCCTGGGCCTCGGTCGAGGGGGTCGGCGCGCGGAAGGCGGCGGAAATCGCGCGGGCGAGGCTGTCGGGAGGCACGACCTCTTTGGCGTTCCCGACCGCAAGGGCCGCAAGGAAGGCGTCCTCGGGGTTGGTGGGCTTCTGCCGTTTGGCAAAAAGCTCGGCGTAAGGCGACAGAAGGCCGACGCGGAAGGCGATATCGCCAGCTTCGCCTTGCAAGGGCTGGTCGAGGAGCGCTTTGCCGAACAGCATGGCGAAGGGAACCTCAAGCTCGACCTCCTGCATGCGCGCCCAGACCTCGGGTAGGGTCGCGCTTATGCGAGCCGGATCGCCGGAGTTTAGTGCGATCTCGAAAGCCTGGAAGGCCTCGACCCGGTCCCAGACCCCGCCCGAAGCCGCTGCTTCGCGTTCGGTGTAAAGCCCGAGGATCACGTTTGGTGGGATCGTCCCCGCCCGTGTCAGCCGTTCGGCCGCCTCGATCTGGGCTTTCCAGCCGGCCCGCGGGCCGATCTCGGCGTAGGAGAAGGCAAGGGGAAGGCCTTCGGTGGGCAGCGGCTCACCGATTGCGGAATAGATCATCCAGTCGAGCGGCGTCACCGGATCTGGGGCGGGCGGAACGGCTTCGCCCTCATAAAGCTCGGGGTCGAGGAAGCGCGACAGAAGGGCGGCTTCGGCCTGGCTGATCTGACCAAGCGCCTCGGACGTCCGGATGGTCAGGGCGGCGGTGTCCCAGTCGCCTGAACGCGCGAGGCAGAAGATCCGGGCCGGGACCGTGGGCGCGAGGTGCGGCTCGCTTGCCATCGCTTCGCAGGCGCGGTCTTCGGCACCGGTGAGGAGCGCCACGTCGAACGACCGGCGGAAAAGCTCGGGCGTGGAGGCTCCGGCAGCCTCGATCAGTGCCGCGGCCTGTTCCAGGGCGCCAAGCGCCAGAAGCTTGTCGATCCGTGTCTGCAAAAGCTCGCCCCGGCCCCCGGCATCCACTGGCGCTGCGACTTCCGCCAGAAGCACGGTCAGGAACAGCTGGCGGAGTGCTGGCAGATCGTCGTCGGGATGGGTGACCAGCCGTTCCGCAACTTCGCGCGTCAGCCCGGCGCCCCAAAGGTCGCGCGGCAGCCCCGACACGGCAGGAGGAATCAGCCCGACACCGTCTGGCGAGGGCCCGTCGAGGGCGCTGGTGGTCACCGTTGCGGGCAGCGCGCCGCCTGCTTCGGTCACAGGCGGTTCGTCGATCCCGGTCGAGACGCCGTCCGGCGTCGCTGTCGCGGGGGTTGCCACTGATTTTGACAGCCAATCGATGGCCGAAAGCGGCCCGCTGTCGTCCTGGGCCACGAGAGGCCCCGTGCAGGTCAGAAGGACGAAAAGGCCAGCCGCACTAGTCCGCATTCAACACCACAGGCTTCTTCACTTCACCCTGTTTAGGGGTGAGATCGCCAAGATAGGCGTAGCCTGTCAACCCGATGAAGCCGAAAATCACCAGCACCACAAACGCCTTGATGATGCGACCCATCGACGTGCCCTTCCTCGTCTTTTTGTCCGGGCAGCTTGATCGGCCCGGCTGTTATTGCTGCGATCGGGTGGCCCTTGGACCAACACCGCAGGTTGTCTTGCGAATGTATATAGCATTCGGGGAAACTTCACGCCATTGAGGGACGAAGATTTCCCTTCGGCAAGTCCTTGCCCGGAGGGCAGGGAAACGGGGTGCCATGGCGCGGCTGGCAAAGACTGTGGTTCTTGTGGGCATGATGGGCGCGGGAAAGACTGCCGTGGGTACAGCCCTTGCCCGCCAGCTGGGGGTCGAGTTCCGCGACTCGGATGAGGAAATCGTCCGTGCCGCCAACCGCACCATCGCCGAGATTTTCGAACGCGACGGAGAGCCGTTCTTCCGTGCCCGTGAAAGCGAGGTGATCGGTCGCCTGCTGCGCGGCGAGCCTTGCGTGCTGTCGACGGGCGGCGGGGCGTTCCTGTCCGACGCGAATCGTCAGCTGATCCATGACGTCGGGGTTTCGGTGTGGCTGCGCGCCGATCTTGACCTTCTTTGGCAGCGCGTCCGGCACAAGACCACGCGCCCTCTCTTACGCACCGCAAACCCGCGTCAGACCCTGCGTGAGCTTTACGAGGCGCGCCAACCCTTCTATTCCAAGGCCGATCTGGTGGTCGAAAGCGCGGCCGAGCGGTCGGTCGAGGACATGGCCTCGCGCGTGGTCGAAGCGCTTGCCAGAAGGCCGGACGTGCTGGAGAGCCGATCTTGAACAGAGTTGCGGTGGAGTTGGGCGAACGCTCCTACGAGGTGCGGATTGGCCCCGGCCTGATCGCCCGCGCGGGGGTGGAGATCGCCCCGCTTCTGCGTCGGAAGCGCGTGGCCGTCGTGACCGACGAGACTGTTGCAGTGGCGCATCTACCTGGGCTGACGGCAGCGCTTGAGGCGGAAGGGATCGCGGTGGCTGCGCTGGCCTTGCCTGCGGGAGAAGCGACGAAAAGCTGGGAGCATCTGGCCCGCTGCACCGAATGGCTCCTGGACCAGAAGGTCGAGCGGCGCGATGTCGTTCTTGCCTTGGGTGGCGGGGTGATCGGCGATCTTGTCGGGTTCTCGGCCGCGATCCTGCGGCGCGGTGTGCGCTTCGTGCAACTGCCGACCACGCTTCTGGCGCAGGTCGACAGTTCGGTGGGCGGCAAGACCGGGATCAACACGGCGCAGGGCAAGAACCTGGTCGGGGCGTTTCACCAGCCAAGCCTGGTGCTGGCGGATATCGGTGTGCTGCGCACGCTCTCCACGCGCGACTTTCTGTCGGGCTATGGCGAGGTGGTGAAGTATGGGCTGCTGGGCGACGCGGCCTTCTTCGACTGGCTCGAACGCGAAGGCCCGGCGCTGAAGGCCGGGGACGAGGTGGCTCGCCTGCGTGCAGTGACACGGTCGGTCGAGATGAAGGCCGGAATCGTCAGCCGCGACGAGACCGAAGAGGGTGAGCGCGCGCTTCTGAATCTGGGCCATACGTTCTGCCACGCGCTGGAGAAGGCCACGGGATACTCCGACCGGCTTTTGCACGGGGAAGGGGTTGCGATCGGCTGTGCGCTGGCGTTCGAGCTGTCCAGCCGCCTTGGCCTTTGCAGTCAGGAAGAACCCAGCCGCGTGCGCGCTCATCTGGCCGCGATGGGGATGAAGGTCGACCTTGCCGACATTCCGGGTGACCTGCCGGGTTCCGAGGCGCTGATCGCGCTGATGGGGCAGGACAAGAAAGTGGTGGACGGCCGCCTGCGGTTCATATTGGCGCGCGGGATCGGGCAGGCATACGTCGCCGAGGATGTGCCGGGCGACAAGGTCCGCGCGGTACTGGAAGACGCGTTGGCCCGCCGCCGCTAAGACGCTGGCCGGGTCTTGTCGAACCGCTCGTCGTTCGACTTCGTCTCCTCCTCGCTGCAGCAGTGCCGACGAGAACACGAAGTGCACGAGAAGGATGCAGCAGGCCTCGCGGATGCCCCCGGGGGCCGCGATCAGAACAGAAGCTTGTAAACGTTGCCGTTCGTGTCCGAGGCTTGGCCCGTGCCGCTGGCCGTGCCCGAGCCGATGACGAAGGTCCCCTGAACCCTGGTTCCATCTTCGCAGACCGCATAGATCTCGCCATTGTTCACGCCAGCAACGGTCTCGGACTCGGTCCCGACCTCACCACCGGTCTTGCGCCAGGTCAGCGCCAGGCCCTTGGAATTGGACACGGTCCTTGGGGTGAGCGAGCTCCAGGTGCCTTCGCAGCGCCCGCGCTCGGGCAGAGTGAAGGTAAGCGGGCCGGAAGTTCCGCCGGTGTTCTTTGCGGTCGCCTGGATGACGAGGGTCGGATCAGCGTCGGCGATTTCACCCTGCAGGGGGTAAAGCTGCATCGAACTTGTGCCGCCGGTACAGGCGGTAAGCAGAAGCAGCGCAGAGAGGGCGGCAGTGCGACGGAGGGTCAGGATCGTCATCGGCGAGGCGTTCTCCGGCGGGACATCAAAGGGCCAATCATGGACCCGTGCAAAGGGTGCCGGGGCGAGGCGAGGCCCGCCCGCGACGGGGCGTCTATGAAGTGAATTGCGGCCGATGTCTAGCGGATTTCCCCCGACCTCGGGCAGTGAAATCCCTACTGTGACAAAGTGTTTGGGGTGCCCGCCGGTCAGCGGCGTTCCTTGGGGCTAGGGCACGGGGGTCCGGCGTCGGGGGCGCGTGGCTGTGTCCTTGACCGCGAAGAGAAGGAAGTCGCGGATGGTCGTCAGTGCGCCTGCGCCTGCGGCCGCAAGCGCGCTGTCCCGAGGATGCCAGCCGCCCCCGTCGTGGCAAAGGACCGAGTTCGGGTTATGCCGCATGAGCCCGACGATCGTGTCGGCGATGATGTGGCTTGCTGTCGGGCCGACACGCTCGCCCCTTTCGCGGGCTTTGGATTCGCACATGAAGTAAAGCCAGGCGGGCGTGTCCTGAAGGAAGCCGAGCTTTTCGGCCGTTGTCCGGAAACCGTCTTCACCCGGAGGGGATTTCTGGTGTTCGGGGAGGGCTTTCAAGAGCTCGTTGGCATTCAGCGGGCGAACGCCGTACTCCGCCGCAAGGCGCTGGCCCGTCGGTATCCGGCGGTGAAAGCCGCGCATCAGGTTTCGGAACAGGATGGACCCGTGCAGCACGGCACTGGAATCGCCAACGATGGTCAGCATGTCCGGGGCAAAGGTCATGTCGATCTTTTCCGCACCGCCCATGCCGCCGTCAGGGGCGGCCGGCCGGGTCATCCGGTCCCAGTCGATCACCCAGTGATCCGGAAGCGGCTGGGTCTTTCGTCCGGAGGTCTGCATGTTCCGGTGCGAGGTGAAATCGAACAGCTCTTTCAGCGAGGCGCCATCGGGTGAGATTTTGCCGCCGATACCGAAGTTATCATTGAAATCATAGGCTTCCCCGACCATCGAATGCCCGAAGCGGAAGGCGGCGGTGGTGAACTCCAAGGGGACCGTGTTGGCCTTCGGCAACCGCTGGTTCCGTTCGGCAAGCGGTGTTTCAAGGACGGATTTGGAAAGAAGGCTGGGCAGATAGTCGTTCAGGATCAGCCAGTGATAGTGCAGCGTGACAAGCTGCCGGGCCTCGTGAAAGCACTCGGCCGGATCGGGAATGCTGCGTTCAAGGTGTGCTACAACCTTGTTGTGGAAAAGCATCATGGCCAGATGCAGCTGGCTGATGATCAGGTTCTCATCGTTCCTCTGGTCGGCGATCAGCGGTTTGCGGTTCCGGCGGGGGATGTCCCGTGCGCCGGTCGCGAAATGAACCTCTGCGGGATCCTTCATCTGGTCGGTGAAGACCTTGTCGGGGCTGCGGGTCGTCTTCCCCAGCCGAAAGCGCTTGCCGTCCTTGGCGTAAAGCGCCCTCACGTCGGGATCGTTGCTGCCGGGCCCGTCGCCATAGAGGCTGGCCAGCGACAGGGGTGCCGCATGTTCGTTGACGAGGTGATGCAGAAGCGTGTCGGACGTCGCGCGGTGGTCACGGTCAAGGCCGGGTGGGTCGACGGCGGCAATGATGCCGGTCGGCCGCGCCCTGCTGCGCCCTGCCACGACATCGCCGACAGGGGCCGAGATGTCATGATTCACGAACTGCCCGAAATAGGTGTAGGCGGGCGGCAGGCGCATCAAAAGGACCGGCGCATCGCTAAGCGCAATGCGGGAGGCCTTTTCAAGCATGAGCAAGCGCCTGAAAGTCTCGGCCTCGCTGGTGTTGGAAACGCAACCGGCCAGCGGTTCGTTGGCGAGGCCTTCAAAGAGATAGCAGTAGTCCGATTGCAAGGCGGGGGCGGAATTGTCTGCCTTGCGCCTTGATCTGGCGCGGGCCGAGGGCAGAAGATTGTGGGCGGTCCTCATCGGCGGCATCGCAAATCCTTCAAGAGCTGATGGTCAGAAGGGCTCGGGCAGGTGCAGGCCTTCCTGACCAGGACAAAGGCGGGCGAAGCGAGGGGTGTCGGTCCGGCCCTGCATCGCGCAAAGGCCCGGTACAAGGACGCGGACGCTGGGCAACGGGTCGTCGGGCAGGGTCAGGTCCACCGACAATGCGCGATGGCCAAGGTCCGCCAGGTGGTGCAGAAACGCGGTCCAGGACTGGTACTGCCTGATCTGCGACGATCCCGCGGTCGTCGGCCGAAACTGCGGTTGGGCTTCGGTTGACGCGTGGTCGATCCACGCCATGACTTCGGGGTCCCCGACGTCGCGCGCTTGCTCCATGCCGACTTCGGTCTGGACCATCTCTGTCACCGCCGCGAGGGCCGCGTCGGCAAGCGCAGGCCGCGCCGCCGAGCCCATGGCGACCGTCCGACCGTCCGGATCGGACGAAACGGCGGCCACCACGGGCAGGCCGATATCCGTGGTGATGTCAAAGAGCATCGTTTGCCGCGGCCGCTGGTGCAGCCACCAGAAAAGCCGGGGCTGCTGCGCGTCGATCAGGTCCAAAGCGACCGGCACGGGCGCGATATTGCCATGCCACCACAAGGCCAGGGCGTCGCGTTCGATGCACTCCCAAAGCGCGGTTGCCGTCGCCTCTGCCTGCGTCTGGCCCGCAGCACAGCCCGTGGAGTTGGCGTCATGCCGCAACGGCTCGGACAGGGTGGTCGCGCAATCGAGGTAGACCTCCTGGGCGAGGACCGGCACGGCTTCGTTTGTCAGAAGGTCCGTCGCCTCAACCATCGCAAAGCCGTCTGTCCGCTTCAGCAGCGCCAGATCGGCCATATGCCTCTGCGCAAGGCTTGCGCGCAGTTCAAGCGCCTCGGCGCCCGCGGCGATCATGGCCTGTTGTGTTGACAAGCCACGTCCGGCGGGCAAGCGCGGCTTCAGTCCGGTGACTGCCTCGGCCGTGGGCAGCGCCATCGCCAGAAACAGCGGCGCGTCGGGCGCGTAGAGCGGCATGATCCGAAAATCACTCGCCAGAGCCCGGGTGAGGCGCGCTATCGTTTCCGCGAAGTTCTGCTTCATTATGATATTGGACGCTCGACTCGCCGACCAATCAAGCCGCGATTCTGTCATGCAAAGTTCATTTCACGCTGGGATCACGAAGCGGCCGAATAGTGAAAGTCCTGGTAAGTGCGGCGACCGATACCGAAAGAGGAGAGGGACAATCGAATGCCTGGGTTCTTCAAACTGAAAAGCGATGCTTTGGCCGATCAATTGGCGACCGGCGAAGCGATCATGCGGGTTAGCAAGAGCGTATTCAAGAATACCGCCAACTCGGAATGGAAGAAGTTCAACGACGACACGCGTGGCTGGCTCTTTGCAAACGGCTACATATACGAGGGGCCGGGCGCGGGGCCGAACGGAGAGATTCCGGATTCGGTCGAGATCGTGCCCGTCTACGATACGGCCAACAGGATGCACGTTCGGATACCGTGGGCCGGAGACTTGGCCAACCCGCCGAAGGTACTCGACGAACCGGACTACGGCATTGGCAAGAACCGGTTTCCGGTGCTTCTGGCGCGCTACTTCATGCGCAAGTGCCGTTAGGCATCCTGGGTCGGAAGCGCGGCTTCTTCGCGGGCAATCCGTAAACCGCTTAGAAGCCGTTGTTTGCCCGGTGGCCAGTAGATCGGTACGGCATCCAGCAGCCAGGATTCCAGCAAGTCGGCATCGGGCGGCTTGGGGCCTTCCCACGCCGAGGCCACAAGGGCTTGGAAGGCCCGATAGGCCATGGCCGCTGCTTCGGGGTTGGTGATCAGGGCAAACGCAGCCGCCCCCACAGCGGACAGGTCCAGAAAGACATCGGGGCATTTCTCGATGGCGGCGATCGTTGCCTCGTAGTCGCCCGCCATGAAGTAGATCATGGCCAGGTAAGCGGTGTAGTATTCCGGATAGATCGGGTTCAGCCTTACCGCCTGCAAAGCCAGGTTGCGTGCCTCATCGATGTGGCCAAGAAACCCAAGCCCGCACGCAGCTGCGATCAATGTCTCGGCGTCGTTGGGGTTCATGTCGACGGCCAGCCGGAAGTGCGTGTTTGCGCGCTCGGGCGATTGGGCGATAAGCCAGTTCCAGGCCATGCTGATGTGACAGCGCGGGTCGTAGGGGTCGAGCGCGATGGCCTCGCGGGCGTGCTTGAACGCAGCCGCGCTGTCGGCCTTGCGGTTCGCATAGCCGGGCCTGACCATGCTTCGGGTGCTGAGGATCTGCGCGAGGCTTGCGTGGGCGCTTGCGAGGCCGGGATCGAGTTCGATCGCCTGCAGGAAAAGCGCCTCGGCCTGGGAATCGGCGTCTGCCGACCAAAGCCGCGACAGCTGGTGACCCTTCAGCCAGAGGTCATAGGCGACCGGGTTTCCGGGCGTGCTGCGGGCATGGCGCAAAAGGGTGATGTGGTTGACCTGGCTTGCAAGGTTCGCCGCAACCGCACCGGCGACGGATGAGCTGATCTCCTGCAGTTCATGCTCTGCGACGGGGTAGAGGCTGGACCATACCTCGCTGCCGTCGCGGCAGTCGATCAGGGTCACGAAAAGCTTTCCCTCGCCCGTGCGCCAGTCAAGGACGCAGTCCACCGCAAAGTCCGCGCCGATTGCCCGCCCGACGGCAGTAAAGTCGACGGCTGCGGTCGAGTCGAAGCCGGTGCTGGGCCAGGGAATGACGATCCAGCACCGGAAACGCGACAGGCAGGACTTGGCGAGGAAGGCAAAGCCTTCGCCGAGGTAGTCCTTGCTGTCGTCGGTGTAGCGCGTGAGCGGCGGACGGATGGTGATGCGCGGCGGGCCGTTGCGCGACGGGACTGGCATTGCAGCGACCGGAGCGGCCGACGTGCGCTGCAAGGAGACCTCACCGCTCTTGATCGCCACAAGAAGCTCGGTAGACGCTTCGCTGGGCTCGCTATCAAGCTCTTCGGCGAGGGCTTTTTCAAGCAGGCCATACTGGCGCAGCGCCGCCGACTGGTCGCCACGCAGTGCGTGAAACCGCATGATGAACTGGTGCGCGAGCTCATGGCTCGGCTCGATACGGACCAGTTCTTCAGCAATGCGGGTGTCGGCGAAGGCGTTGGATGAAATCAGCTTTTCCAGCTGATCGGTCAGCGCCATCGTCAGCACGGACCGAAGTTGCGACCGCTCGATCTGCAGCCACGCTTCAAAGACCGGGGCGCTGGGTTGGGCGGGGCCGAACAGCTCGCCCTGCCACAATGCCGCCGCCGCGATCAGCGCCGTCTGATCCTGGGCGCCCCCCGCGATCAGGTCGCGGAACCGGCGCACGTCGACGTCGAAGGCGGCACCCTTCAACGTGACGGAAAACCGATCGGCGTCGACCAGTTCCTCGCCCTCGGGTCCAAGAACCTCACGAACCTCGCGCAGCGCCTGGCGGAGGCTGCTGCGGGCCAGCGCTTCGGGTGCCGGGTCCCACAGAAGCGAAGCCAGCTGCTCGCGGTTCATCCGGTAGGAGGGGCTGAGCAGCAGAAGTCCCAGCAGGCAGCGGGCCTTGCGGGTGCGAAACACCAATTCCTCGCCCGAAGTGACTCGAGCGACCCGGCACGTACCCAGGAGATCAACTTGAAACCGGAACATGGAGGAAGGCCTCGAACCCCGCGTTTGACCAAGTTGCACATACATTCAGGGGGTTGCAACAGCCGATGCTGCTGAAAACCTGTGGAAATCCGTGCGTGCCCGCGGAAATGACAGCCGCAGGCGCAACGGCTCGGCTAGTTCCCCGCGCTTTCCATCCTGCGGTGCGCGATGACCCGCTCCAGCCAGCCTTGCTCCATTTCTGGGACCGAGGACAGCAGGAGATCGGTATAGTCGTCGAAGGGCGGGGCCAGCACGTCGGACTTCTGGCCATAGCGGACGACCGCGCCCTTGTACATCACCGCGATCTTGTCGGCGATGGCGCGGACGGTTGCAAGGTCATGGGTGATGAAGAGGTAAGCCACCCCGGCTTCGGCCTGAAGGTTGAGAAGAAGCTTGAGTATCCCGTCCGCGACCAGCGGGTCCAGGGCCGAGGTCACCTCGTCGCAGATGATGAGCTTCGGCTTCGCGGCCAGCGCGCGGGCAATGCAGACGCGCTGCTTCTGGCCCCCAGACAGTTCCGCCGGGTAACGCTCGGCAAAGCCCCTGCCCATCTCGATCTGATCAAGAAGCTCTTGGACTCGCTTGTCGCGCTCAGCGCCTTTCAGACCGAAGTAGAACTCCAGCGGGCGACCGATGATTGTGCCCACGGTCTGGCGCGGGTTCATCGCGGTATCGGCCATCTGGTAGATCATCTGAACCTCGCGCAGGTCGTCCTTGCTGCGGCCCGCCAGATCGGCCGACAGAGTGCGCCCGGCAAAGGTGATCCGCCCCTGCGTGGGCACCAAAAGCCCGGTGATCGCGCGGGCAAGTGTGGACTTCCCCGAGCCGCTTTCGCCCACTACCGCCAGCGTCTGCCCCGCGGGCAGGTCGACCGAGACGTTCTTCAGCACATCGAAAGTCGTCCCCCGATAGCGTGCTGTGATGTTCTGCACTTGCAGGATCGGCGGGGCAGGGGGTTTCTCGACATGCTCAAGGCTTCGCACCGAAACCAGCGCCTTGGTGTAGTCCTGCGTGGGCCGGTGGATGATCTGTGCCGTCTCGCCCAGTTCCACCATCCGCCCATGGCGGAGCACCATGATATCATCCGCCACCTGCGCCACGACGGCCAAGTCGTGGGTGATGTACAGGGCCGCGACTCCGGTATCCCGGATCGCCTCCTTGATCGCCGCCAGCACATCGATCTGCGTCGTCACGTCCAGCGCGGTCGTCGGTTCGTCGAAGATCACGAGGTCTGGCTTCGGGCAAAGCGCCATTGCTGTCATCGCGCGCTGAAGCTGGCCGCCTGAAACCTGGTGCGGATAGCGGTTGCCGAAGGTTTCGGGGTTCGGAAGGCCCAGCTTCCTGAAAAGCGCTACCGCTCGGGCCTCGGCCTCGGTCTTCGACATCAGGCCGTGGGAGAGCGAGGTCTCGATCACCTGCTCCAGTATCTGCTTGGCCGGGTTGAACGACGCGGCAGCGGATTGCGAGACATATGTGACCTGCCGCCCCCGCAGGTCACGCAATGCCTTGGCATTGGCCAGCCGGATTTCGCGGCCGTTCAGGTGGATCGTCCCCCCGGTGAGCCGAACCCCGCCGCGCCCGTAGGCCATGGCGGAGAGGCCAATCGTTGACTTCCCCGCGCCGGATTCGCCGATCAGTCCAAGGACGCGGCCCCGCTTCAGGTTCAGGTCGACACCGTGGACCAGCGTGACGTTCTTCGGCGGTTCCCCAGGCGGGTAAGAGGTGGCCTCGATCACCAGGCCCCTGATGTCGAGAAGGGTATCGTCAGCCACCGCGGCCTCCTTTCAAGCTGGAGGTGCGGGTCAGGATCCAGTCGGCCACCAGGTTGACGGAAATCGCCAGCGCGGCGATGGCGGCTGCGGGCAGAAGGGCGGCGGCCTTGCCATAGATCAGCCCATCCTTGTTCTCCTTGACCATCCCGCCCCAGTCGGCCAGCGGGGGCTGCACCCCAAGGCCGAGGAACGACAGGGTCGAGATGAAAAGGACCGCGAAGATGAACCTCAGGCCGAACTCGGCGACAAGCGGGGACAGGGCGTTCGGCAGGATTTCCCGGAAGATCACCCAAGCCCCCCGTTCGCCGCGCAGTTTTGCGGCCTCGACATAGTCCATCACGGTAATGTCGACGGCGACGGCGCGGCTAAGGCGGAAGACGCGGGTTGAATCGAGGATGCCCATCACAAGGATCAGGACGGTCAGGTTCAAGGGCAGGACCGAAAGCATGACCAGAGCCACGATCAGCGAGGGTATTGCCATGACAAGATCGACCATGCGGGAAAGGAGCTGGTCGATCCACCCGCCTTTGACCGCGGCAAGAAAGCCCAGGAACGCCCCGACCGAGAAGGCAAGGACCGATGAGGCGAGCGCCACGAAGATGGTGATCTGCGCGCCGTAGATGAGGCGCGAGAGGATGTCGCGACCGATGGTATCGGTGCCAAGCCAATAGGTGGCCGAGGGCCCCTCCCACTGGCCGCCACCCGTGTCCCCGATCGCGTAGGGCGCGATCCATTGCGCGAAGATCGCGACGAAAAGGAAGGTGCCGGTCAGGACAAGGCCGATGAGGGCGGAAAGCGGGATCCTCATTTCGGATGCCTCAGCCGCGGATTGGCAAGGATCCCGATGATGTCGGCCAGCATGTTGAGGAAGATGTAGACGGCGGCGAAGATCAGCCCCACCGCCTGCACGACGGGCAGGTCGCGCTTGGTGACATGGTCGACAAGATACTGGCCAAGGGCGTTGTAGCCGAAGACGACCTCGACCACGACGACGCCGACGACAAGGTAGGCGAGGTTCAGCATGACGACGCTGACGACGGGTGCGATGGCGTTCGGGAAGGCGTGGCGCCAGATCACGGTCATCGGCGACAGGCCCTTAAGCTCGGCGGTCTCGATATAGGCCGATTGCATGACGTTCAGGATCGCGGCACGGGTCATGCGCATCATGTGGGCAAGTACGACGAGGACAAGGACGATGACGGGCAGGGCGACGGCGTTAAGCTTTGCCCAGAAGCCCATGCCCGGAAAGACCATGGCGACGGGCTGGAAGATCGGGAAAAGCTGGGTCAGCAGGTAGATCACGAAATAGGCCGCGACGAACTCCGGCAGGCTGATCGTGGTCAGGGTCACGCCCGAGATGAGCTTGTCGGGCCAGCGCCCGGCATAGCGGGCGGCGATTAGGCCCAGGAGGATGGCGAGAGGGACAGCGATGACCGCTGCGCATCCGGCAAGGAAAAGCGTGTTGCCCAGCCGCTGGCCGATCGACTGCGCGATATCGGCGCCATTTGTAAGCGCGGTGCCAAGGTCGCCGGTCAGCACGCCGCCAAGCCACGAGAAATAGCGGGTCAAGGGCGGGTCATTCAGCCCCATCTGCTCACGCAGGTTGGCAAGCGCCTCGGGCGTGGCCTGCTGGCCCAGGATCGCCTGCGCGGTGTCGCCGGGCAAAGCCTCGACGCCAAGGAAGATCACGGCCGAGACGGCCAGCAAGAGAAGAAGGCCCAGCGCAATGCGCTGGACCAGAAGTTTCAGGATGGGGTGCACAATGGCCCCGCGATCAGGCGTTCAGCCAGCACTTCGACAGTGCAAAGCCGTTCATCATCGTTTGCTGCGGATTGGCGACCCAGCCGCCAACCTCGGCGCGGCGGCCTTCGACCCAGTCGTTGAACATCGGGCAGATCAGGCCGCCCTCGTCCCGCAGCATGTTCGCCATTTCCGAGTAGATGCCCTTGCGCTTGGCCGTATCAAGTTCGCCCCGCGCGGCGAGCAGAAGCTCGTCGAACTTGGCGTTCTTGAACCTTGTGTCGTTCCACTCGGCGGTCGACAGATAGGCGGTCGTGTACATCTGGTCCTGCACCGGACGGCCACCCCAGTAGGATGCGCAGAAGGGCGCGACGTTCCAGACGTTCGACCAGTAGCCGTCGTCGGGCTCGAGCTTCACCTGCAGCGGCACACCCGCCGCATTGGCCGAAGCGGCAAAGAGGTTCGCGGCATCAACCGCCCCAGGGAACGCTCCCGGCGCGACCTGCAGCACGATGGGCGAGCCGTCATGGCCCGACTTCTTGTAGGCCTCGGCCGCCGCCGCCGCATCGTATTCCCGCTGTGGGATGGTGTCGTCGAACATCGGGTAGGCCGCGTTGATCGGGAAGTCGTTGCCAAGGCCGCCAAAGCCGCCAAGGATCTTTTCGACCATCTCGGCGCGGTTGATCGACAGCTTCAACGCCATGCGCAAGTCGTTGTTGTCGAAAGGTGCCTTGTCGCAATGCATGATGAAGACGTAGTGACCCGGACCGGCAGCGCGCTCGATCACAACCTCAGGCGTGTTCTTCAGAAGCTCGACGACCTTCGGATCGATCCGGTCCATCATATGGACCTGACCGGCCTGGATTGCCGCGGTGCGGGCAGTCGCGTCGTTGATGACCAGGATCTCGACGGAATCGGCATGGCCACGGGTCGAATCCCAGTAGTTGGCGTGCTTCTCGAAGGTGGTGATGACGCCCGCTTCGTTCGACACGACCTTGTAGGGGCCGGTGCCAATCCCTGCAGCCGGATTGTCGACGCCGCCGCCCGGCTGGATGATCAGGTGGTAATCCCCCAGCAGGAAGGGCAGGTCGGCGTTGGCCGCTGCAAGCTTCAGCGTGACCATGTCGCCTTCCGCCGTCGCCTCCGAGATGCCCTGCACGATGCCAAGGGCGCCGGACTGAGCCTTCTCGTCCGTGTGGCGCTTGAGTGTCGCCACCACGTCTTCAGCGGTGACCGTGCCGCCCGCGTGATACTCGACGCCAGACCGGATCTTGAACTTCCATTCGGTCGCATCCGCGTTCGACGACACTTCCTCGGCGATCCTCATCTCGACCGCGCCGCCCGCATCGACATCGACCAGAGTCTCGCCCCAGGTCCGCAGGATCATGAAGGGCGTGGGCGACGCAGCCAGCGCCGGGTCGAGCGAGTTGGTGCTCTCCCCGCCCGACATGCCAACGCGCAATGTTCCGCCCTTTTTTGGCTCTTCGGCGAGTGCCGCCTTGCTGAACAGCGCCGAAGCAAGCCCCGCCGACACGCCAAGTGCCGTTGTCCGGCCGACGAACTCGCGCCGGGTCATCCGGCCCTTCTTCGCCTGCGCCACCATCCAGTCGAGCTGGTTGTGCTTGTCGTTCATCCTGGTCTCCCTGATCGACCCCCGGTCCAGTCCGGAGATTCTTTTGTTGACTGTTGAATCAATAAACCGCGTTCGTAACCGGCGGGCAACTTCTTTTCGTTCAGACGAAGCTTCGCGCAACTTCCTCATCCCACTGCCGCTGGAAGACCTTGCGCTCGCCCTCCCAGGCGGTCAGCCGGGCCTGCATACGCAGATGGGTGGCGGTAGCCGTCATTTCCGCCTCGGCCGTCGTCCGGACCGACCACTCCCCGCGCGAAAGCCGCTGCTCCCAGACATGCAGGACCCGGGCTGACAGGGGATCATCCGGGTGGATTTCCCAGCGTTCGGTCAGCGTCTCGCCGGTGGTCAGACCATGGGTCAGGTTTTCATGGTCGCCCTGATCGTCGTCGATGACCAGCGCCTGGGTCCCTGAGATCAGGTCACGCTCGACAAAGCGCTGCGTGCGGCTTTCGTTGACCACCCGGTTCTTCCAGGGTGCTGCGTGTTCTGGAGGAGGAGGCGCCCATTCCTCGGCGCCAGAATCCCGATGGAGGGGAAGCGTCAGGCTGCCACCCGTGATGGTCAGCGTCACCGGCTCGGGCGACGGCCAGACAAAGGGCCAGTAGCTGTTGGACAGCGCCAGCCGCAAACGATGCCCGGCCGCCACCCGATAGCCCATCTGGTCAAGCGTGAAGGCCACGCCCACCTCTTCCCCCGGCACCATCGGGGTTGGGTTCTCGCGGCTGTCCCGATGGCAAAGGTTCAGCATCCCATGCGCGATGCGGACGGATTTTCCATCGGGCGCCACGTCGCACAGCCTGGCCACGACGAAGGCCAGCGGCTTGTCCGACGAAAGCCGCAGCCGCAGTTCCGCGGCACCAAGCAGCTGCAGGTCCGAACGCAGCACCTCGCCGTCGAAGCAAAGCGACATCGCGTCGTCCGCCGCCTGGTCGCCAGGCATTTCGGCGTTGAGCCCCATGGGAAAGTACTCCCCCGCCTCCAGGCCCAGATGCTGCGGCGTCGACAGGGGCAGCGAAAAGCCCCCCGGCTTTTCATCGCCCCTGAAATGGCCCCCTGGCGGCCGGGTTTCCGCAGGCGACCAGCTGCTCGCCAGATGCAAAGTGGTCGGAAGAGCGCGGGGCGAGGGCCACTTCGCCTCGGCCACCCAATGCCCGGCGCGGTGTTTCGGGGCGGCGTCCGGAGGCTCGGAATGCAGGATGTAGGCGCGATAGGCAGGGTCGCTTTCCGCGCCGTTCGGGATGGCCTTCAGCCAGCGATCCCACCAGCGGACCGCCATCTGCAGAAAGCCGACCTGCGGCCCCGGCACGGCAGTGTGCGGATATTGATGCACCCAGGGGCCGACGACACCTTTCACCGGCGCAGGCGCATGCTCGACCATCGCGGCGACCGTGTTCATGTAATTGTCGGCCCACCCGCCCCAGACCATGGCCGGCACCCGGTTCCTCGACCAGTCCTCGCAGACCGAGCCGTGCTTCCAATACGCATCCCGCGCCTGATGCCCTGCCCAGCGGGGCGCAAGCCAGGGCTGAGCCTTCAGGCGGCCAAGCCACTCCTCGCGCCAGTCGTTTCGCAAAAGCGGATCGGGGGGCCTTGAGGAATAGGCCAGCATCACCGCGCCCCAGCCGAAGTTCTCGCCCAGAAGGCAGCCGCCCTTGAAATGGATGTCGTCGGCAAAGCGGTCGGTCGTCGAGCAGACCGAGATCACCGCCTTCAGCGCGGGCGGGCCGTTGAACGCCGCCTGCAGGCAGTTGAACCCGCCCCAGGACTTGCCCATCATCCCCACATCGCCCGAGCACCAGGGCTGCCGCGACAGCCAGTCGATGACGGCAACCGCGTCGTCCATTTCCTGCTGGCTGTATTCGTCCTCCATCAGCCCCTGGCTGTCGCCGTTCCCACGCATGTCGACGCGGACCGAGGCATAGCCGTGGCCAGCGACATAGGGGTGCATCAGCTCGTCCCGTGGCAGGGTGCCGTCGCGTTTGCGGTAGGGGATGTATTCCAGAACCGCCGGGACCGGATTCGCCGCCGCGTCCTCCGGCATCCAGACCCGGGCCGAAAGCCGCGTGCCATCGGGCATCGGAATGCCAAGATCCTCATGTTCCGTGATCGCGCAGGGAAAGCTCGTGCGGATGGTCAATGCGTCCTCCGATTTCACTGGTCACATAGGGTCACTCTTAGACCATTCAACTCAAGGCTTCTGTGACAGGCAGGCGGCCCGACCAGGCCCGAACGGGCACATCGGCGCGCCGGGCAGCGGTTTGCCGCCGTGCAGGGACTTTGGAGCCGAAAGGGTGTCCACGGTGGGCAGCGCTTTCGATACAGCAAAATCAATAGGTTGCTTGGGGGCAATTTGGGAGCTGTCAGCACTTTCTGGAGTTGGAGCGGGCCGCAAGTGGCCGCCTTTGAACGGACTCCGCTCGCCCATCACGACGCAGCAACCACGCCCAAAACGGCGATGGGTCGTCCGTTCAGACGACCGCTTTGTGAGACGAAGGAGGCTTCTGGAATGAGCGGGCGGAGGCCGGAAAGCGGCTGGGATAAGCTCTAGCTCGTTGACAGTGATACTGGGCGGCACGCAACGTAGCTGGGTTACAACTGAGAGGGTTATCGCATGGCCGCGCCGCTCTTGATCCGGAACCGGAACTACCGCCTTTTGTTCACGGCAGGCGCTTTGACTAATCTTGGCGACGGATTGATCGTCCTGGCACTGCCTTGGCTCGCGACTCTCATGACACGTGATCCGGTCGCCATTGCCGCGGTTGCAGCTTCGGCGCGGCTACCTTGGTTGTTGTTTGCTTTGCCCGCAGGTGTGATCATCGACCGGACCGACCGGCGCAAGCTGATTGCGCGGGCCGATCTGATGCGGGCGGGGATCGTGTTCGCCATCATGATGCTCGCCTTGGCCGATCCGGTTCCCGGGGCGGTCTGGGTGCTGGCGGGGCTCGCGTTCCTGCTGGGATCGGCCGAGGTTCTGCGGGACAATGCGGCACAGACCATTCTGCCGGCCATCGTCGCATCCGATGATCTTGAGGCCGCCAACGGCCAGATGTGGAGCGCCGAGCAGCTGACGGGCCAGTTCATCGGTCCGCCGCTGGCGGGGATACTGATCGGGGCGGGCATCGCCTTGCCCTTCGGTCTGGATGCCGCGGCGTTGGTGCTTGCGGCGGGGCTTGTGTGGCTGATCACCCTGCCGCCGCAACTGCAACGATCGGCGCGGTTCTGGCCTGCGCTGGTCGAGGGCGTGTCATGGATGCGCCGCGATGCGCCGCTCCTGCGCCTTGCCGTTGTGCTGGGTCTGGTGAATTTCCTTTACATGATGGCCTTCACGATCACCGTCCTCTTCGCGCAAGAGGTGCTGGGTCTCACTGCAGCCCAGCATGGTATCCTGCTGTCGGTCGCAGCCGTGGGCGCGGTCGTCGGAAGCCTTGGTGCCCCCGCAGTGGTCGCACGGATCGGTGCGCAGGCGAGCCTTTTCGTGTCGCTTGCGGTCTGGGGCCTTACCTATGCGATCATTGGCCTCGCATCGAGCGCCCTTGTGGTCGGTGCTGCGATGTTCTCGCTGATGGCGGGCGCGATGCTATGGAACGTGATCACCGTCTCATGGCGGCAGCGGCGTATTCCGGCGGAACTGCTGGGGCGAGTCAACAGCATATACCGCTTCTTCGGCTGGGGCTCGATGCCGCTTGGCGCGCTGGCCGGGGGGATCGTGGTTTCGCTGCTGCAGGATGACATTGGCCGCGAGGCCGCCCTCCGCGCACCCTTCCTGCTGGCGGCGGCAGGAAGCGCGGTTTTGCTGGTCTATGCCCTGTTCAAACTGCGGCTGCGATAACTGCACCGCCATCCAGGCCAACACAACACTTCAGTCAGGGGCCGAACGGCAACAAAGGGCTCAAAGCCGCACCCAACCGTCTCGAAGTTCTTCGACCTTACCCTCGGTCGCCTTCGGTGTAACGCCATAGAACTGTAGTGCAGATTCAACTTCGGCGCCAAGGGACCGCAGGTTAACGGGTTCTGAATGATCGCGCGCAAGGTATTGATACAAATGTAGATAAAATTCCGGGCACCGTGCCCAACCTCCCCTGTTCACTTCCGCACAGCCTCCGCGCGGTTCTTGCGGGGTGCTTTTTGGCCGGGCAGGCTCTACCTTCCTTCCCAAAGGAGACTGCCATGAGCTGGAACCCGATCCTTGACCCTACGATCCCCATCGGCGACGCGGTGGACGCGATCGAGACCGTCATCGTCCCCCGCGCCCGCGACCTCGGCGGCTTCGAGGTCCGCCGCGCGCTCCCCTCGGCCCAGCGGCAGATGGTGGGGCCGTTCATCTTCTTCGACCAGATGGGCCCGGCCGAGTTCCTGACCGGGGACGGCATCGACGTCCGCCCGCATCCCCATATCGGGCTCGGGACGGTCACGTATCTGCTGAAAGGGCGGCTTCATCACCGGGATTCGCTTGGCACGGATGCCTGGATCGAACCGGGCGCGGTCAACTGGATGCTGGCGGGGCAGGGGATCACCCATTCCGAGCGGACCGATGGCGAGGCGCGGAGGGCCCCCCTGACGATGTTCGGCCTGCAGACGTGGCTCGCGCTGCCGAAGGACCGCGAGGATGACGCGGCGGGTTTCGCTCATGTGGGGCGCGAGGACCTGCCGGTGCTGGAGGGTGAGGGGAAAGAGGTCCGCCTGATCCTTGGGTCGGCCTGGGGCGAGCGTGTCGGGCTTGAGATGCCGTCCGAGGTCTTCTACGCCGATGCCCGCCTTGCACCGGGGGCCGCGATCCCCTTGCCCGATGACCATGAGGACCGCGGGGTCTATCTGCTGGAGGGCGAGGTGACCTGCGCGGGTCAGGTCTTCGAGGCGGGGCGGATGCTCGTCTTCCGGCCGGGCGACCGGGTCTCGGTCAGGGCCGGGGCAAACGGCGCGCGGATCATGCTTCTGGGCGGGGCGACGATGGACGGGCCGCGCTTCATCTGGTGGAACTTCGTGGCCTCGTCGAAGGAGAGGATCGACGCGGCGAAGGAAGCCTGGCGGGCGGGCGACTGGCAACACGGCCGCTTCAAGCTCCCACCGGGGGACGACGGCGAGTTCATCCCGGCGCCCGAGAGGTAATTCGCTCGGGCCCCATTGACGCCCCCGGCAGGACCGATTATCTGCCCCTCCACGCGCGGTGGTAGCTCAGTTGGTTAGAGTACCGGCCTGTCACGCCGGGGGTCGCGGGTTCGAGCCCCGTCCACCGCGCCAGTTTTCCCCTTTCCTGACCGAAAGACCCGTGACCCGCGGTGGGTCAATTTGGGAAATCATTTCAAATCAGATTGTTAGTCAGGCCCACAGCTGTCGTTCAGGAACGCTTAACCCTGATGACAACGAGCCGCATCCGCACGAAAGGTCCGACGGCCGCAACGGCGACCGCCTACGCCTACACCGACCCGCTGAAGCCCGACCACGCGCCATCAGCCGTCACGACCGGAGGGGTCACCACCACCTTCACCTACGACGCCAACGGCAACATGCTGACCGGCCTCGCGGGCAAGATCATGACCTACGACGGCGAGAACCGCCCGCTTTCGGTCACCCACTTGGGCAAACGCACCCGGCTCATGTCTACGGCGCCGACGGCAAGCGCCTGAAGAAGGTCGAGGGCCTGCCGCCGACGCAAGACTGTACCGCACTCCCCGCAACTGCTCCCGCCACCGTCTATTTCGGCGCGGTCGAGATCCGGAACTGGAAGATCGCGGGGCAAGAGCAGGTCCTGACCTACCCGCATCCGTCCGTCAAACTCCTGAACGGCACCACGCCTGCGGTCGCCACCTACCTCCACCGTGACGCCCTCGGCTCCGTCCGCGCGATCACCGACGCGGCGGGAGCCAAGATCGAGAGCGCCCTCTACAAACCCTTCGGTGAGCAGTCCGAATGGCTCCTCCCCGGCAATACCTCGCCCGAGACCAAAGGCTGGATCGGCGAACGCTACGACGCCGACGCAGGGCTGCAGTACCTCAACGCAAGATACTACGACCCGGAGCTCTCCCTCTTCCTCCAGCCCGACTGGTTCGAGGTCACCAAAGCAGGCGTCGGGACCAACAGGTTCAGCTATAGCTTCAACGATCCGGTGAATAAGCTCGATCCGGGGGGGAATCAGTGCAGCAGTTGCGAGTCACAAGAGGATTGGGACGACTATCACGACAAGAAAGCAAAAGAATATGAGAAGAAGTCTCAGAAGTACGATGATGGATTCTGGTCGTGGATTGACCTCTTTGGTAGCAAAGCACAGCACTGGCGCGATCTCTCGGCACAGCATCGATCTTTGATTGGTGTCCCAATCGGGGATCAAGGAATACTCTCGCCTGAAGGACGGATCGTTCTTGATGTTGGTTCAGCTATAGTAGGCGGTGGCGCTGTTGGGCGTGCCAGCGCCGCTGATCAACTGAAGCCAGCAAAGGGCGGGATCGGTGCGCAGTATGCTACACCCAAGGGGTTCACAACATACATTGATGGAAATGGATCGATAGTTCATGTTTCTCCCGCGGGCCTAAAGTACGGCCCTGATCCTAAGTTTGGAAACCGTGTTGACCATGTTCTTGCGCATACGGCTCCAGATGCAAGCAAGCCGAAACACTCGGTTTTCAACGTCGGGGGTGACGACGCGCTTGGCCTAGTAGACGAAGCCTGGAGCAAGCGCGGCGCTTCTGTCGCAGGAGACCCTAAGACGTTTGTTGTCGATATGGGTCAAGTAGTAGGGACGAACGGCGAGACCTCTATAAAGATTGTCGCTGATCCTCAGAGCGGCTACATAACAACAGCCTTTCCATGGAGCCCATGAGATGAAGATTGAGTGTCCTCGCTGCCATCAAGACTGGGTGAAGAAGGTGCACATTGGAGCGGTCTCAAAAGATGTATTTCTTTGCTATGAGTGCGAGGCGACTTGGTTTTGCGAAGCGTCAATCGAGTTTGCGACATTCTTGGACTTATCTATTTTTTTGGAGAGAAGTGGCCTGAGTTACAGCCCGGAGGTGCTGAGTTCATTTGTTGATCAGTAGCTTCCAGCGAACTGTAGTAACTGTCCTTCAAGCGGTCTTTTTTCGGTAGCGATCTTTAGGGTGGGTGCCAACCCACCACACCCGCCGCAACCATCTGACTCTCCAAAATAAACTGCGCTCGGCGGGGCATCGCGCTGGCCCTACCCCACCACCCCCTGCGGGCAACGCCCCACCCAACCCACCCCAAAACCCCTAACAACTCCCTAACGCCCCCATAACCCCTTGAAATCCCTGCACCCCACCCGCTGTCCCACCGTGGGACACCGACGGAGACCCCCTTGCGGCCCCCACCCCGCGCGCCACCCGTCCCTCCATGACCCGCAACCCGACCCACGGCCTCAGCACCCTTGGCCTGCGCTCCTGTGTTTCCCCATTGACGCCCCCCGAAGGAGCGTCTATTCCGCCCCGCATCGCGCGGTGGTAGCTCAGTTGGTTAGAGTACCGGCCTGTCACGCCGGGGGTCGCGGGTTCGAGCCCCGTCCACCGCGCCACCTTCCGCTTTGTGGTCATGTTTCCCGGCCTCGACCTGCCGGTCGGTATCGTCTTATCAGGTACCGAGCTTATCCATGAAGGAAGCCGGCCCATGTCCCGCACTGCCTTTCTTCCGCTTGCCGCCGCCGCCGTAGTTGCGGCCTCTGGCGCTTTCGCCGAGGTAGCGGCCGTCGAATTGCCCAGGGGTTTTGACGGCCGGTATGCGCCTGAGGGCGTGACCTGCGGCGATGCGCTTGTCATCACGGTCGAAAAGGGCGTCATGATCGGGGGCGATGGCGCAATGACGGTCACCGACCTGATCGAGGATCCGGTGAACCCCCGCAAGGTCGAGGCGACGCTTCTCAACGAAGGCGGCGGTGGGGAATGGATGGATTCGGCCGTGCTGACTTTGGCCGAGGATGGGAAGAGCCTGCGGTAGGACTATCCGGACGGCTTGACGGTGACATGGGCGCGCTGTCCGTGAGGAGCGCCAAATTCCTTCGAAGGAATTTGCAAATCTTTTCGAAAAGATTTGCGCGGGGTGGAGAGGTCAGAGCTTCATTCTGTACCGGATATGCCCATCCGACGCGACATAGCTGTCATAAAGCGCGCGGGCGCGGGTGTTGTCTTCGTTCGTGTGCCAGTAAAGCCGCGACCAGCCTTTGGCGCGGGCGAGGGCGATAAGGTCGTCGATCAGGGCGCGGCCGAGGCCGTGGCCGCGGGCTTCGGGGGCGACGAAGAGGTCTTCGAGGTAGCAATCCTCGGTCGCGACCCAGGTCGAGGGGTGGTGGAGGTGGACGGCAAAGCCCATCACCCGGTCTTCAACGACTGCGAGCCGGGCCTTGACGGGTGAGGCGGGGTCCATCAGCCGGGCCCAGGTGGCGTTGGTCACTTCCGGTGCAAGATCGACCTTGTAGTAGGTCAGGTACTGGCCCCAGAGCGCGCGGAAATCGTTTTCGTCCCCGTGGGTTGCATTGCGAAGTTCAAGCATCACGCGATGCGCGCCAGGATGCGGGCCCAGCTGCGGATGCCCTTGTGGAAGCTCTCGACGTCGTATTTCTCGTTGGGGGAGTGGATCTGGTCGTCATCCTTGGCGAAGCCCACGAGCATCGCGTCCATGCCGAGGATGGTTTTGAAGTAGCCCGCGATCGGGATCGAGCCGCCTTCGCCGACAAAGACCGCCGGTCGGCCCCACTCTTCCGAGAGGGCGGTGCGGGCGGCCTCGAACGCGGGGTCGGAGATCGCCATGACCGAGGCGGGCGAGCCTTCGATGCCGTCGTGCCAGGCGATCCGGCAATCGGCGGGGATGCGGGCCTCGGCCCATTTCCGGAACGAAGTCAACACCTTGGCCGGGTCCTGGCGCGAGACGAGGCGGAAGCTGACTTTGGCGTGCGCTTCGGCCGGAAGCACGGTCTTGAAGCCCGCGCCGTTGTAGCCGCCCCACATGCCGTTGACCTCGGCCGTGGGCCGCGACCAGAGCATTTCGAGGGGCGTGCGGTCCACTTCGCCTGCGGGGACCGAAAGGCCCACGTCGCCGAGGTAGGCGGCGTGGTTGAACGACAGCGCCTGCCACTGGCTGCGGAGCGTGTCGGGAAGCTCGTCGACGTCGTCGTAGAAGCCGGGGACCATGACGCGGCCGTCGGGGTCGTGGAGGTCGGCCAGAAGCTGCGCCATCACGTGGAGCGGGTTCCGCGCGAGGCCGCCGTAGGCGCCGGAGTGGAGGTCGCGCGAGGCGGCGTGGATGGTGAACTCGGATTTCGCCAGGCCCCGGAGCTGCGTGCTGATCGCAGGCACCCGGTCTTCATAAAGGCCGGTGTCGCAGATGAGGGCGAGGCTCGCGGTCAGCTCGCCGCGGTTGGCTTCCATGAAGGGGATGAGGGAGGGGGAGCCTGATTCTTCCTCACCCTCCAGGAAGATGGTCAGCTTGCCCGGCAGCGCGCCATGGACGTGCTTCCAGGCGCGGCAGGCCTCGAGGAACGTCATCAGCTGGCCCTTGTCGTCCGACGATCCCCGCGCGCGGATGACGCGGCCTTTGGGGGTGTCCTGGAGTTCGGGCTCGAAAGGCGGGCGGTCCCAGAGGTCGAGCGGATCGACGGGCTGGACGTCGTAGTGACCGTAGAAGAGGATGTGGCGGTTGCCCTCGCCGCCGTGCCCCACGACCATCGGATGGCCGGGTGTCTTGGCGGACCGCGCGTCAAAGCCCAGCGATTTCAGGTCGTTGACCAGCCAGTCGGCCGCGCGGGCGCAGTCGGGCGCATAGGCCGGATCGGTCGAGATCGAGGGGATGCGGAGAAGCTCTACCAGCCGGTCAAGCGCTTCGGGCAGGGTGTCGTCGATGCGGCTGAGAACGGCGTCGAGGGTCATGGGGGCCTCCGATGGTAGGGTTTTCCGCAGGGTATCAGGCGGCTTGGCGGTGTCCATAACGGATGGATTGCGGTATAGTTGCAAGATTGGAAACAAGTGGAGGGGGTGACATTTCGCCTCCTTGGGTTTTATGAGAGATTGACCGAAATCAAGGCACCAGTGCGGGAAGCCGGGAAGGTTTGCCGCAAGAGGGACCGAGGATGACAATGAATTACACAAGCGCGCTTGACGCGAGCCTGCAGCGCCTGCACGACGAAGGGCGCTACAGAACCTTCATCGATATCGCGCGCGAGCAGGGCCAATTCCCGCATGCGGTCTGGACCCGCCCCGACGGCAGCCAGAAGAAGATCACCGTCTGGTGCGGGAACGATTACCTTGGCATGGGGCAGCACCCCGAGGTTCTGGCCGCGATGCATAAGGCGCTGGATCAGGGCGGCGCGGGGTCGGGGGGCACGCGGAACATCAGCGGCACCACGGTCTGGCACAAGCGGCTGGAGGCAGAGCTTGCGGACCTGCACCAGAAGGAGGCGGCGCTGGTGTTCACCTCGGCCTATGTGGCCAACGATGCGACCTTGTCGACGCTCCGGGCGATCTTCCCGGGTCTGATCATCTATTCGGATGCGCTGAACCACAACTCGATGATCGAGGGCATCCGGCGGGGTGGGGGCGAGAAGCGGGTCTTCCGGCACAACGACGTGGCGCATCTGCGCGAGCTTCTGGCCAAGGACGACCCGGCGGCACCCAAGCTGATCGCCTTCGAATCGATCTACTCGATGGATGGCGACTTCGGCCCGATCGGCGAGATTTGCGATCTGGCCGAAGAGTTCGGCGCGCTGACCTATCTGGATGAGGTGCATGCCGTGGGCATGTACGGGCCGCGTGGGGCAGGGGTGGCGGAGCGGGACGGGGTGATGCACCGGGTGGACATCATCAACGGCACGCTCGCCAAGGCCTATGGCGTCTTTGGCGGCTACATTGCGGCAAGCGCGAAGATGGTGGACGCGATCCGGTCCTATGCGCCGGGGTTCATCTTCACGACCTCGCTGCCGCCGACGGTGGCGGCTGGGGCTGCGGCGTCGGTCCGCCACCTGAAGACGGCCCAGCATCTGCGGGATGCGCATCAGCTGCAGGCGAAGATCCTGAAGCTGCGGCTGAAGGGGCTTGGCCTGCCGATCATCGACCACGGAAGCCACATCGTGCCTGTGCATGTGGGCAACCCGGTGCACTGCAAGATGCTGTCGGACATGCTTCTGGAAGACCACGGCATCTACGTCCAGCCGATCAACTACCCGACCGTCCCAAGGGGCACCGAGAGGCTGCGCTTCACGCCCTCGCCGGTGCATGGTCCAAGGGAGATCGACGCGCTGGTCCGGGCGATGGATGCGCTCTGGAGCCAGTGTGCGCTGAATCGCGCCGAGGGGGTTGCATAGGGGCTTCTGCATATGCAAAAGCCCTTGCCCTGTGCTACGGTTTATCGAATAGAAAACAGTGTGAGTCGCTGGGGAAGGCGGCCACCATTACAGGTGCACCGAAGGGGACACGGGGCTGATGATCGGTTGGAGGTCAAAACCTTCCGCAGCCGAAGAGGACAAGCCGAAGGGCTTTGACGACTTCGAGTTGAAGCTCGGCGATTTGATGCGCGGTGAGCGTGCGACGTTGGGCAAATCGCTGCTTGATGTACAGCGTGAGCTGAAGATCAAGGCCACCTACATTGCAGCTATCGAGAACGCCGATATGTCGGCCTTCGAGACCCCCGGTTTCGTGGCCGGATACGTCCGGTCTTACGCGCGCTACCTGGCGATGGACCCGGAATGGGCCTTCGAGCGCTTCTGCGCCGAGGCCGGCTATTCGGTGTCGCACGGGCTCTCCGCCGCCGCCGCTCCGCAACAGATTATCAAGGCGCGAGCGCGGGGCGATCACTCCGATCCGTTTGCCGACCCCAACGCAAGCTTCGTACCGCGTGGCGAGGCGATCTGGTCTCAGGTCGAACCCAGTGCCATCGGCTCGATTGCCGTGCTGATCGCCCTGATCGGTGCCATCGGGTATGGCGGCTGGTCGGTCCTGCAGGAAGTGCAGCGCGTGCAGCTTGCGCCGGTCGACGAAGCGCCGACCGTGGTGGCCGAGATCGATCCGCTGGCCAATGCCGGTGCCGCTGCGCCGCCAGTTGTGGCCTCGCGCCCGGCCGAACCCGCCGCCGAAGCGATGGCGAGCGCGGAAGGCTCGGCCTCGGGCGATGTGATGGACCGTCTTTACCGGCCCCAGGCGCTGGATGTGCCGGTCCTGACCTCTCGCGATGGCCCGATTGCAGCGATCAATCCGCGCGACACGGGGGTGCTGGCGGAAACGGCTCCGGTCGATACGGTTGATACCGCCCTGGCCACGGCGTTGGACAGCGATGTCCAGGTTATCGCTGAAGCCAAGGAAGGCGTCGAAGTGCTGGCCGTGCGTCCGTCCTGGGTGCGCGTCAATGCTGCCGATGGCACGGTGCTCTTCGAGAAGATTCTTGACGCGGGTGAGCGATACACCGTGCCGGCCCTTGAGACAGCTGCCGTCTTCCGGACCGGGAACTCGGGCTCGATCTACTTTGTTGTCGACGGGGTGACCTATGGCCCTGCTGCCCCTGGGGCGAATGTGGTGAAGGATATCCCGCTGTCGCCCGATGCGCTGACGACGGATTTCGCCCAGGCCGACTTGACGCAGGACGAAGACCTTGCGCGCTTTGCCACTGCGGATGCGACGAACGTGCTGCCCGAGGTCGCACCGACCGAGTAAGCCCGGCGCCCATTGCCGCCAATCCCCTAGCGTCATATGTTCCAGTTCGGAAGCACTGGAGCTTTTCCCATGACCCACAACCCCATCCGTCCCTGGCGCAACATCGACCGGCGGAAGTCGCGGCAGATCAGCGTGGGCAAAGTGCTGGTCGGGGGCGACGCGCCGATCTCGGTCCAGACGATGACCAACACGCTGACGACCGATGTGGCGGCGACCATCGAGCAGATCCAGCGCTGTGCCGTGGCGGGGGCGGATATCGTGCGGGTCTCGACCCCCGACGCGGCCTCGACCCATGCGCTGCGCGAGATCGTGCAGGAGTCGCCCGTGCCGATCGTCGCGGACATCCATTTCCACTACAAGCGCGCCATCGAGGCGGCCGAGGCGGGTGCGGCCTGCCTGCGGATCAACCCCGGCAATATCGGGGACGCCAAGCGCGTGGCCGAAGTGGTGCGGGCGGCGAGGGACCACGGGTGCTCGATCCGGATCGGGGTGAATGCCGGGTCGCTGGAAAAACACCTGCTAGAGAAGTATGGCGAGCCTTGCCCGGATGCGATGGTGGAATCGGGCCTCGATCATATCAAGCTCTTGCAAGACAACGACTTTCACGAATTCAAGATCAGCGTGAAGGCCTCGGACGTATTCCTGGCCGCCGCGGCCTATCAGCAGCTTGCCGTCGCGACCGACGCGCCAATCCACCTGGGGATCACGGAAGCGGGGGGGCTGGTTTCGGGCACGGTGAAGTCGGCAATCGGGCTTGGCAGCCTTCTCTGGTTCGGGATCGGCGACACGATCCGGGTGTCGCTGTCGGCCGACCCGGTGGAAGAGGTGAAGGTCGGGTTCGAGATCCTGAAGTCACTTGGCCTCCGGCACCGGGGGGTGACGATCATCTCATGCCCGTCCTGCGCGCGGCAGGGGTTTGACGTGATCAAGACGGTGTCGACGTTGGAGGAGCGGCTGGCGCATATCACCACCTCGATGAGCCTGTCGATCATCGGCTGCGTGGTGAACGGACCGGGCGAGGCCCTGATGACCGACATCGGCTTTACCGGCGGGGGTGCGGGGAAGGGGATGGTCTACCTGGCGGGCAAGCAGGACCACACGCTGTCGAACGACCGGATGGTGGACCACATCGTCGAGCTGGTCGAGAAAAAGGCCGCCGAGATCGACGCGGCCGAGAAGCTTGCGGCGGAGTGATCAGTCCTCGGCCAGGTGTTGCGCCAAATGGTCAATGAAGACACGAAGCCGCGCGGTCACTGACTGGGCCGAAGGGTAGACGAAGTAGATCGCCTTTCTGGGTGTGGACCATTCGGGCAGGACGCGGACCAGTCGCCCCGTCGCGATTTCAGGACAGGCGACGATGCTGGGCAGGGCCGCGATGCCCGCGCCTGCAATCACTGCGTCACGGACAGCAAGATGCGAGCCAAGCCGCAGCGGGGGATCGTAGGGCTGCACGACATCCTCGTCGCCGTTCTGCAGGCAGAGCCCGCCCGGCCAGATCGTTGCAAGACCGACCTGCTGGAACCGTTTCAGGTCCTCCGGCCGCTTCAGGGTGTCAAGGCCCGGCAGATCGGGTGCTGCGACCAGCATTGCCTGGCCGTGCAGAAGGCGGCGAGCGACCTGGATGGAATCCTCAAGCGGGCCAAAGCGGATGCAGCCGTCGAAACCTTCCTCCAAGAGGTCCGGTGCGCGGTCTAGGAAGTGGATCTCCAGCGTGACATCGGGGTAAAGCCTGCGGAAGTCGGCGGTGATGGCGCCGAGCAGGACGTTGCCGAAGGACTGTGGCGCGGAAAGCCGCAGATGCCCGCGCGGCTGGCCACCGGATTCGCCCAGGGCCCGGCGGATGTCTTCGGCCTCGCCCAGCAGCCTGTCGGCGCGGGTGGCAAGGATTTCGCCCTCCTGCGTCGCGCGCAAAGTGCGGGTCGAGCGTTCGATCAACCGGACGCCCAGTTGCGCTTCAAGATCGGCGACGCGTTTGGAAAGGGTGGATTTCGGAACCCGAAGCGTCAGGGCCGCAGCCGAGAACGACCCTTCGCGCAGGACTGTGCGGAAGCCGCGAAGGGCGGTGAGGTCAAGATCATTGTGCATCTTTGTGGACATAGATCGCAGAAAATACGGACTGGTCCACCTTCCTGGAAATTGAGAGGATCGGCAAGACCAAAGCAAAGGGCATGACATGGAACAGAACCTGGAGGGCAGACCGGGCCGGAATGTGACGCTGGCGGTGCTGGGCCTGGGGGCGATGACGATCATGGCCAATGCCACCATCGCCTCGTCCTTGCCGGAGTTGAAACGGCATTTCGCGGATGTCGCGGGGATCGAGACGCTGGCCGCGATGATCGTGACGTTGCCGTCGCTGGCCATCGTCCTTTCGGCGGGGCTGATGGGCTGGCTGACGGACCGCTGGGATCGGCAGAAGCTTCTGGTCTTGACGACCGGGCTCTTTCTGATCGGCGGCACGTCCGGCCTGTGGGCCGAAAGCCTGACGGGCATTCTGGCGGGGCGGCTGGCGCTGGGTCTGGGGGTGGCCGGGACGATGACGCTGGGGATGACCTGGGCGTCGGACCTTTGGCAGGGCGCCGAGCGGGCTCGGTTCCTTGGCCTGCAGGGGGCGGCTATTTCGGTGGCGGGAATCGTGTTCATGCTGTTTGGCGGGCTGCTGGCCAGCCTCCACTGGCGTGGCGCCTTCGCAGTCTATGCGCTGATCTTGCCCGTGGCGGCGCTTGCCCTGATGGCGCTGGCCCCTTACGCGCGGCGGCTGCAAGCCGAAAGGACCGCGCCAGCCAAAGGTGGGACCGAACGGTTTCCCTGGGCGGCCTTTGCCTTCATCGGCACGTTGGCCTTCCTCTTTCAGGCGGCCTTTTACCTCACGCCCACGCGGCTGCCGTTCCACCTTGAGGCGCTTGGCACCACGAGCCCGCTGATCATCAGCGCGCTTCTGGCGGCTCAGGTGATGGTCTCGGCCCCTGTGTCGCTGAAATACGGCCAGATCCGGCAGCGGCTTTCGGCGATGACGATCTTTGGCCTTAGCTTCGGGCTGATCGGGGCGGGGTTTCTGATCCATGCCCTGGCTGACGATTGGCGCGGCGTGCTGGCCGGGGCGGTGATCGTGGGATTTGGGCTTGGCATCTCGATGCCGAACTACATGAACTGGTTCATGGCGCGCGTACCGGTCAGCATGCGGGGGCGGGCGTCGGGGCTTCTGACCATGGCGTTCTTCCTTGGGCAGTTCGCATCGCCTCTGGTCTCGGCCCCTCTCGTCGCGTGGTTCAGTCTGGCGGGGGCGTTTGCAGCGGTCGGTGGCGCGCTGGTGGTTCTGGGCCTGGGGCTGTGGGTGCGGCATCTGATCCATGCCGAACCGGAGCTGGCCGAGGCCGCACCCCGGCCTGCCGAGTGATCAGAACCCCCGCGCCATCAGCGCCGCGGCGACGGGGATGACCAGCAACACTGCCACCTCGGCGTGCATCCAGCGCCGAACGGACCGGATCGCCGCTGCGTCGGGCGGGGTATCGCCCATCCGGCCCCAGGTGCGGAAGCGCAGGGTGGGCGGCACGCTAAGAAGGCCGGCCAGGATGAAGGCGCCGATCTTCACCCAGAACCAGACCGAGGTGAGGTAGAAGTCGAGCCCCTTTTCAAACGAGTACACCCGCCACAACCCGATGATCAGCAGCAAAGCCGCAACCAGCCCATAGGCCGCATCAACACGCCCCAGCGTCTTGCGGGCGGCAAGGGTCATGCCCTGACGGACCAGTGCGATCTCGATTGCGAGGATGGCGATTAGGAGGAAGGCGAGGATGTGATGGGCCGATGCGGCAAGTACGGAAGGGATCATGACAGTTCTCCGTAGACGTGGTGGCAGATTAAGTTTACGGTGTGAACATAGCATCGAAAGTAAGCGGCGTAAACATAAAAGTTAGCAGCGTAAACATGAAACGCGAAGACAAGTTTCACCACGGCAACCTGCACGCAGCACTGATCGCGGCGGGCGTCGAGGCTCTGGAGTCGGGCGGCGAGGTTTCCTTGCGCGATCTGGCGCGCAGGGTAGGGGTGTCGCCCACCGCCGCCTACCGCCACTTCGCCGACAAAAGCGCGCTGATGACCGCGATTGCCGAGACCGGCTTCGCCGACTTCGCGGCGCGGATGGAGCGGGCGGCGGGCGCAGGTCAACCGCCCCAGGCGCGGATCATGGATCAGGCCTGGACCTACATGACCTTCGCGCGCGAGCGGCCGGCCATGTTCCGGCTGATGTTCGCGGACGATCTGCCGTTCGCGCAAGGTGGAACGGCAGACATGCCCGCCGCGCAGCATGCGTTTCAGACGCTCCAGGAAACGATCCACGCGGCCAATCCCGCGGCGGACGCTGGCCAGCTGCGTGGCGGAGTGGTGCGGTTCTGGGCGGCCTTGCACGGCTATGTCGTGCTTTACCTTGCCGGGCGGCTCGACAACGAAAAGGACGGCACCCGCGCTGGAATGGAGGCAGTGATCGGACCCGTGATCGCTACGCTCTGATCACTCGGTCCGGGCCTCGGCCACGAATTGCTGCATGGTCTCCAAAGGCGCATAGCCGCGCATCACCATGTCTTTCAGCACGAAGGCCGGGGTGCCGGTGATCTCCATCTGCTCGGCCAGGATGTGGTTGGCCTGGATCACCGACATGACCTCGGGCGAGCCCATCCGGTCAAGCACAGGCTTCGGGTCGTGGCCAAGATCCGTCGCCAGCCGTGCGAGCGTTTCGGGCGTCGGTTCGCCGCGCAGCGCGATCAGCGCGTCATGGGCGGCCTCATAAGCCTGGTCACCATGTAGCTGGCGCATGGCGATGGCGAATTGCGCGGACAGAAGCGAGGCTTCCCCGAGGATCGGGAACTCTTTGACAACAAAGCGGATATTGCCGTCGGCCTTGATCAGCTCCTCGACCTCGGCATAGGCCTTGCGGCAATAGCTGCAGCGGTAATCCATGAACTCGACCAGCGTAAGATCGCCTTCGGGATTGCCGCCGACCCAGTCGTTCGGGCTGTTGAAGATCTCGCCGGAATGGGTGGAGACCATCAGGATGTCGCGCTGCAGGGCCGCTTCCTCTTCGCGCGCCTGCAGGACATCCATCGCCTCGATCAGCACTTCGGGGTTTTCGAGAAGATAGGCGCGGACTTCCTCGCGAAAGGCCTTGCGCTCGGCCTCGGTCATCGTGGCCTCGGCCGTCGCTGCGGGGGGGGTGACGGGCACCTCTTCGGCCAGGGCAGGTAGGCTGACGAGACCGGCGATCAGGCCAAGGGCGAGGCGGTGCATGAGGGCTCCTGAGATTGCCGCACGGGGGGCCGGTCGCGCGTGGTGCGGCGGCGCGGGGAGGATAGGGGCCGGGCCGGGGCATGACAAGGCGCTCGCCGCTTTGTGATCCGCCGCCCCTGGGCGGAATTTACAATCGGCGGCCAACCGGGGATAAGGCGGCGATGACCTGGCTTCGCACTCTCCTCGCGCCGCTGATGCTGGCACTGGCCCTGCCTGCGGGGGCGGAAGAGCTTTCGGCGCTGGCGCGGCTGGATGCGGGGCGGTCGTCGATTGCCCGCATCGATGGCGGGGTCGAGCTGCGGCTGGGCATAAGTCAGCCGGTTCCCTGGCGCTTGCGGCTGCTGGCCGATCCGCCCAGGCTGGTGATCGACACGCGGGAAGTCGACTGGACCGGGGTGGATGGACTGGCGCTGAAGGCGCCGGTGCTGGCCCTGCGCGCGGGCACCTTGCGTCCCGGCTGGTCGCGCCTGGTGCTGGAGCTGGACGGGCCGCAGAAGGTCGCACGGGCCGAGATGGTGACGGACGGCACGCCGGGGATCGGGCTGACGCTGGTGCCGACGGACGCGGCCAGCTTTGCCGCCGAGGCTGCACGACCGGACCTGCCGGGCTGGGCCCTGCCGGACCCGGCCGAGATGATCCCCCCCTTGCCCGAGGGGTCCGGCCCCCTGGTGGTGGTCCTGGACCCCGGCCATGGCGGCATCGACCCCGGCGCCGAGCGGGACGGGCAGACGGAAGCCGCCCTCATGCTGACCTTCGCGCGCGAGCTGAAAGAGGTTCTGGTCCGCGACGGGCGCTTCCGGGTGGTCCTGACGCGCGACGACGACATCTTCGTGCCGCTTGAGACCCGGACCTCGATCGCGCGGGAGGTCGAGGCGGACCTGTTTCTGTCGCTTCATGCCGATGCCCTGGCCGAGGGCGATGCTCAGGGCGCCACCGTCTATACCCTGGCCGAGGAGGCGTCGGATGCGGCTTCGGCCGCGTTGGCTGAAAGGCATGACCGCGACGATCTGCTCGCGGGGGTCGACCTTAGCGATCAGGACGATGTGGTGGCCGAAGTGCTGATGGACATGGCGCGGACCGAGACGGCGCCGCGGACCGAACGGCTGGCGGCCGCCGTGGTCGGGGCGATCAAGGCGGCCGAGATTCGCATGCACCGCCATCCGCTGCAGGCGGGGGGGTTTTCGGTCCTGAAGTCGCCTGACATCCCGTCGGTGCTGCTGGAAGTCGGTTTCCTCTCCTCGGACCGCGACTTCAGGCGCCTTTCCGACCCTGACTGGCGGGCGAAGCTTGCCGAGGCGATTCTGCAGGCTTTGGTCGCCTGGTCCAGGGACGATGCAGCCCTTCGGGCGGTCTCGGCGCCCTGAGGCTGGAAACCCTGCCTTGCGAAACCCCGCCCGCGCAGTAACTTTTGATAAGCCAAGGTTTTGACGCGGGCCCGCGTCTGGTATAGTGCGAGCGCGAAGTTAGCGAGGGTGTCGGGTGCTTCGGTTTATCGGCAATGTACTGGGTGGGCTCTTTTCGTCTTTGACGCTGGGGCTGATGTTTGCTGCGCTCACGCTGGGCGGCATCTTTTTCATGTATTCCCGCGACCTGCCGAGCCATGAGAATCTGGCGCAATACACACCCGCGACCATCAGCCGGATCTATTCCGGCGAGGGTCGGATCATCGACGAATTCGCCCAGGAACGGCGGCTCTTCGTGGCAAGCGAGGATATCCCGGACCTTGTGAAGTACGCCTTCATCTCGGCCGAAGACAAGAATTTCTACAAGCATCATGGCTATGACACGCGCGGCATGGTGGCCGCAGTGCTTGAGGCGGTAAAATCGCGCGGCGAAAGCATGCGCGGGGCTTCGACCATCACTCAGCAGGTGATGAAGAACTTCCTTCTGGACGGCAGCCGGTCGGTCGAGCGGAAGATCAAGGAGATCATCCTTGCAACCCGGCTTGAGGCGACGCTGTCGAAGGACAAGATCCTCGAGCTTTACCTGAACGAGATTTTCCTTGGGAAGAACTCCTACGGGGTCGCTGCCGCAGCACAGACCTATTTCAACAAGCCGCTGTCGGAGCTGGCCCCGCATGAGGCCGCAATGCTGGCCGCCATGCCGCAGGCGCCGGGCCGGTACGACCCGGTGACCGCGAAAGAGCGGGTGACGGAACGGCGGAACTACGTGCTGCGCGAGATGTGGCAGAACGGCTATATCGATGAGGCCACGTATCTCTCCGAGAAGGAAATGCCGCTTCTGTCGGTGCAGAACGGCGACTTCGAGGCGTTTCGCGATGCGCTACCGCCGCGCGACTATTTCACCGACGAAATCCGCCGCCAGCTGTCCGGCGTCTTCGGCGAGGAAGAGTTCTTCTCGGGCGGTCTGACCATTCGTGCGACGGTCGACCCGGAACTGCAGGAAGCCGCCGCAGTCGCCTTGCGCAAGGGGCTGGAGGACTTTGACCGCAAGCAGGGCGTCTGGCGCGGGACGGGCAAGACCCTTCCGGTCGAGGCTCTGGAGTCCGAGGAACGCTGGCGCGCGGCGCTCGCGGCACTGGAACTGCCCCGCGACGTGGCGGCCTGGTTCCCGGCGGTAGTGCTTGAGGTCGGCGAGAGCGACGCCCGCATCGGCATCGAAGGGGTGATGGATGACGGCGACGGCCACTTCATCCCGGCCGAGGATGTGACGTGGGCAAGGAAGCGCCTGGCGGACGGCGAGCTTGGCAAGAAGGCCGACGTCGCGGGCGATCTTGTGACTGTGGGCGATGTGGTTCTGGTCCGTGCGGTCACGAACGAGGACGGCACGTTCAAGCGCTGGTCCTTGCGTCAGGTGCCGGAAGTGCAGGGCGCGTTCATGGCGATGGACGTGAACACGGGCCGCGTGCTCGCCATGCAGGGCGGCTTTTCCTACCAGGACTCGGTCTTCAACCGCACCACCCAGGCCACGCGCCAGCCGGGGTCCAGCTTCAAGCCCTTCGTCTATGCCGCGGCGCTCGACAGCGGCTTCACGCCTGCGACCATCGTCGTCGACGCGCCGATCGAGGTTGACACGCCGCAGGGCCTCTGGACGCCGAAGAACGCGTCGAACAAGTTCTACGGCCCCACGCCGTTGCGGACGGGTATCGAGCAGTCGCGGAACCTAATGACCGTGCGGATCGCGCAGGAAATCGGCATGGACACCGTCGCGGGCTATGCCGAACGTTTCGGGGTCTATGACCGGATGCCCGCCTTCCTTGCGAACGCGCTTGGCAGCCAGGAGACGACGCTGTTCAAGATGGTCGCGGCCTACGCCATGTTCGCCAATGGTGGCGAGCGGGTGGAGCCTACCCTGGTCGACCGGGTGCAGGACCGCTTCGGCAAGACGATCTACCGCCATGACCAGCGGGTCTGCGAAGATTGCACCACAGTCGATCTTCCGCGGGGGCAGGGGGTCACCATCGACACCAACCGCGAGCGGGTGATGAACGCGATCACCGCCTATCAGCTGACCTCGATGCTGGAAGGCGTGGTCCAGCGCGGTACGGCGAAGGGGATCAACCTGCCGGTGCCGGTGGCGGGCAAGACGGGGACGACGAACGACGCCAAGGACGTCTGGTTCATCGGCTATACCTCGAACATCGCGGCGGGCTGCTACATCGGCTATGACCAGCCGCGGTCGCTGGGCGACGGGGCTTCGGGCGGCGGTCTCTGCGGCCCGGTGTTTGAAAGCTTCATGAACACCGCAATCAAGAAATACGGTGGCGGCGATTTCCGGGTGCCGCCCGGCGGCTATTTCCAGAAGATCGACCGTTTCACCGGCCAGCCTCTGCCGGATGATGCGACGGGCGATAACGTCGTGTCCGAATACTTCCGCGAAGGCGAAGAAGCCTACGTCGGCCTGGGTAGCGTCGTCGTCGACGGCGGCTT
>NZ_JBOFBI010000043.1:0-8417 GCF_051645465.1 Tabrizicola sp.
TCAGCAACTCCTCGCTGAAGGAGAATTCACAAAGCTCCATGAACTCCAGATCGCCGGTCAGGCGGGTCCACCAGCGTTCCAGCGGCGTGGCCCGGGTGATCGTTGCGTTCCGGCGTTCGACGATCACATCGCCAAAGGCCGCCATTATGGGCGCGCCGTGGACCAGGACCTCGTCGCCCGGATGGACGACGGCGCCGTTGTCGAAGCGGACATGCGCGTGGAGGCTTTCGAACCGGTGGCTGACTTCAACCGTGCAGGGCACGGTTTCCTTCGCTTTCTTGAAGATACCCATGATTTTGTTCCCTTATGGTTGCGTCATGAGCCGCTCTACGGCGGCCTTGTTGTCGTCTCCGAAGGCGTAAAGTTCGATCGACGCCTTCGAATGCGGGTCTTCCGCGACCAACCGGCCGTTGTCGTACTGAACGATCCGGATGGGCGGGTTGCCATCGATGCGGGCGACAGTGCGCTTCCGGGCGATGGCGTTCTGGATGACGGTGATGAAACCGCCATGATCGAGATCGGCGATAAGGTTGCCCTCGGCGTCGTAGACCGTGACGGCCTGGGCGCTGCGGCCTTCCAGGATGAACAGGCGCTCGGCCACAACCTTGCCGGGGGCGGGCTGGCCGACATGGGGCCGGTCGGTCAGGACGGCGAAGCTGGTGATGGCAAGCGCCGAGAGGGCAAGGGCCAGCATTCCCCAAAGAAGCGTGCGCGGAATCATCTCGCGTTCGGGGCTGGGGCGTTCGGCCAGGGTTCTTTGGTATGACATGGCCGCCCCCTATTCTGCCGCGAAGGGTTCGGGCATCGCGCGCAGCGACAAGACCGGTTCGTTCAGCCTGGTCTGGGCTGCGTCCGACAGGATCCGCGCCACCCGCGCCGCATCGGGGATACAGCGCAGCGCCGGTTGCACTTTGCGGGCAAAGCCGGGGCGGAGGTGCGGCCAGAGCGCGAGGTAGGAAATCTGCGACCCCTCGGTCAGTTCCATCGCGATGGTGCCGGTGCCCGACAGGCGGACATCGGCGCTGGCGGCGGCGACCTTGGTGAATGGTATGGTCCAGGTCACCTGAAGTGCCGCGCCGATCCGCAGGATGACGCGGCGCGAGGTGATGGAGTAGATCGCTGAGCGGGCGCTGGCGCGGGCCATCAGGCGGATGATGCCGTAGCCCGCCAGCGCCAGGACCAGGTAGGGCAGGAAGACCGCGACCGACAGCGCCAGCCCTCCATCCGCAAAGGCTGCGCCAGTGCGCCAGAGCGCGATCAGAAGAAGGTAGCCGAAGATCCAGTTGGCCTTGAACGCCTCGCGCGCCAAAGCGGCTGCGTCGGGGCTGCCTTGCCAAAGCAGTGCCTCACCTTCCGGCAGGGGCGCGGGCAACCCGGGCTGCGGTTCAAAGCGGAAATCATGGTCTGACATGGCAGACCCTTTCGTCGTCGGGGTAAGACGAAGCGGCGCGGGCGCGCGCCGCTTCCCTTCGTCGTCAGAAGCCGCGCTTGCGGCCCTTTGCATACATCCAGCCCGAGGCGACGTAGCCCGAGATCTTGTCTTCCTCGAGCTTCGTCACCTTGTCTGTAGCCTTGGTCCCGGGGATCGCGTCGAACAGGTCCGAGGTCAGCGCGTTGATCCGCACGCGGTCGGCCCAGATCTTGCACATGGTCATCGGCACCAGCCGCGACTTGCCGCTGTTCAGGTCAACCTCCAGATAGCGGACCATCTGTTCCGGCACGTCGATCCACATGTCCTTGATGCGGCCGACGACCTCAAGATCGCCCGCCTGCACCGGCAGGCCTCGGGGATCGCGTCCGGCGCTGATGGCCATGTTGTCGACCGATGCCATGGGGCGGATCTTCGCGTGCCCATGTCCGTCAAGCTCGGGCTCATCCCGGCGCGGAACCCACGAGGCGGGCCCGACGCCATCAAGCATAGGGTTGCCCGTCGGCATATGCGGGAAGCCCTCGGACACTGCTGTCCGCGCCATCGCCAGGTCGGTGCGCCGGTGTGCCGCCTCGTTCTCGGCGGACGGGACGGTCACGGTGCCCTGACCAAGCGGCAGGACGAAGGTCTTGGGCTTGGGTACCGGGAACGGCCCCTGGTTGGGCGCTTTCTTGCCGTCCTCAGTCTCAAGCGGGTAGCCTTCCCGCATGTTCTCGGTCTGCAGGTAGTAGATCAGGACGGCGAAGAAACCCCAGAAGAGCCAGATCGACAGACTGGCGAGGTCAAAGTTGCCGAAGAAGTTCACACCAACCATCTGTGGTCCTCCATTATCAGGTTGGGAATTCGGTCAGGCGTAGATGCGCCCGGCCTTGGTCCGACGTAGTGGGAATGGGTTTGCCGATCCGGACAAGCGGTCCAAGAGCTGCGAGTGTCAGGAAGAGCAAGGCGATTTCAACGTGGTAGACGACGGTGTAGCCAAGGCTGATGTCGTGAAGCGGGCCGAGAATGCCACTATCCACGACATGGTTCACCAGATCACGCAGGACACCGCCGGTCAGGATGGCCAGGCCCGCAGCGGTCGCCTGCGCCGAGCCCCAGGCGCCAAGTGCAAGCCCCGCGCCAGTGCCCGTCTGCGCCTGCGCCATCGCGGCGTTGAGGGTGGAAAGGCCGAAGATCCCGTTGCCAAGGCCGATCGCGAAGGCCCCCAGATAGAACGCGAGGGGGCTGTCCATCGGGCTGGCGAAGATCACTGCCGTGAAGGCGGCGATGCCGATTAGAAGGCCCATCGAGGCCTGGCGGTAGGGATCGGCCCCAAGGGAAAGCCGACGTGTCGCCCAGAGGAACCCGATCAGCGCCCCCACAGACCAAAGCGCGGTCAGGATTGTGGTGGCCGAGACCGAGAGGCCCAGGACCTGCCCGCCGTAGGGCTCAAGCAGAACGTCCTGCATGTTGAAGGCAAGCGTGCCGAGGAACACGACCACCAGCAGCCGACGCGCACCGTCCTGGCGCATCAGATCGTTCCAGGCGTTGCCAAAGGCTGGTCGCGGGGTGGCCCGTTCGGCAGCCGACATCGGGCGGACACGCTCCTGTTTCCAGAAGGCGATGATGTTCAGAACCAGCGTGGCAAGGCCGCAGCCCTGCACAACCTGAACCAGCAGGATCGGCTCGTAGTCGCGCAAGAGCCAGCCGACCAGGATTGCGGAAAGGCCCATGCCCACGAGGTAGAGGACATAGAGCATCGCCACGACCCGCGGGCGGGTCTGATCCGACGCCCGGTCGGCTGCAAGCGCCAGGCCCGCGGTCTGGACCATATGCATCCCGAGACCCGCCATCAGGAAGGCGAGCGCGGCCAGCACCTCACCCGCCCAGGCGGGGCCGGTGAACTGGTCGCCGGAAAGGACGATCAGCGCGAAGGGCATGACGGCGAGCCCGCCCATCTGCCAGAGCGAACCGAACCAGAGATAGGGGATGCGCTTCCAGCCGAGGGCCGAGCGGTAGGTGTCGGACCGGTGGCCAAGAAGCGCGCGGAAGGGGGCGACGAGGACGGGGATCGAGATCATCAGTGCGACGATCATCGCGGGGACGGAGAGCTCGACGATCATCACGCGGTTCAGGGTGCCCAGAAGCAGCACCTGCGCCATGCCGACCGAGACCTGGAACAGCGCCAGGCGCCATAGCTGCCCGGCGGGCAGATCGACGGAAGCCGCGTCGGCAAAGGGCATCCACCGTGCCCCGAGCTTTGCGACCTGTTTCCGCCCAATGATCATGCGCGGTGCTCCAGGCATTCCGAGATGTAGAAGCCCGACGACACCCGTCCGACCTTTGTCAGCGACCCCGGGCAAAGCCGGGCAAGCCGCGAGGGGTCATGCGGGACCATCGTGGGCGACCGGTCCGAGCGTGGGAAGAGCTTGCCGACCGTCCAGAAGGCCATCAGGAACGGGGTCCGGGGGGCGACGGTGAAGACTATGCTCTGGCCGGTGCGCTGTGACAGGCCTTCGATGATCTGGCCGATGTCGCGGTCGCGGTAGTAGATGAGGCTGTCCATCGCGAGGACGAAGTCGAACCGGCCGAGGGCGGGGTCGGACATGTCTCCCGCGCTGAAGTCCACGAGGCTGGCAAACGCTGGGGGCAGCCTGCGCCGCGCGATGTCGATCAGCTGCGGTGAGATATCGACGGCGGTCACCGATGCGCCACGGGTTGCCAGTTCGGCAGCCATCGCGCCGGTGCCGCAGCCCGCGTCCAGCACCCGCGCGCCGTTCAGGTCATCGGGCAGCCGCGACAGCATCAGCGCGCGCATCTGGTCGCGACCGTGGCGCACCGTCTCACGGATGCGGCTCACCTTCTCGGACGAGGTCAGCCGCTCCCAGGTCTGGGTTGCGGTCCGGTCAAAGTAGGTTTCGACCCGGTCGCGGGTCAAGGCATAGTCGGGCATCAGTCGAATCCCAGAAGTTCAAAGATTTCGCGGTCGGGCAACGGTTCGGGCGTGGAGCCAGCGCCTTCCACCGACCGCCAGAGCGCATCGGCCAGCCGCAGGTATTCAGCGCGGGCGGTCACGATGTCTTCTTCGTCGTCCATCTCGAACAGCGTCTTCTTCTTCAGGCGCGAGCGGCGGATGGCGTCGATGTCGGGCATGTGAGCGAGGCGGTTGAAGCCGACCCTTTCGCAGTACCGGTCGATCTCGTTGGTCTCGCGCGATCGGTTGGCGACGCAGCCCGCCAGGCGGACCTTGTAGTTGCCAGATTTGGCCTGCACGGCGGCAATGATGCGGTTCATCGCGTAGATCGAATCAAAGTCGTTCGCGGTGACGATCACCGCGCGGTCGGCGTGCTGGAGGGGGGCCGCGAAGCCGCCGCAGACCACGTCGCCGAGGACGTCGAAGATCACGACATCGGTGTCTTCCAGCAGGTGATGCTGCTTCAGAAGCTTCACCGTCTGGCCCACGACATAGCCACCGCAGCCGGTGCCCGCCGGGGGACCGCCCGCCTCGACGCACTTCACGCCATTGAAGCCCTCGGCGACATAGTCCTCCGGGCGCAGTTCCTCGGCGTGGAAGTCGACGTCCTTGAGGATGTCGATCACGGTGGGCTGCAACCGGCCGGTCAGCGTGAACGTCGAGTCGTGCTTTGGGTCACAGCCAATCTGCAGCACGCGCTTGCCCATCATGGAAAACGCGGCGGAGAGGTTCGACGACGTGGTCGACTTGCCGATGCCACCCTTGCCATAGACCGAAAAGACCTTGGCCCCGTCGATTTTCACGGCGGGGTCCAGCTGCACCTGGACCGAGCCTTCGCCATCGAGGCCCTTCAGGTTCGGGATTTCGTCACGCGGGCTCATGGTTCAGTCCTTTCCGCGCACCCTGTCATCCCCGCGCAGGCGGGGATCCAGTGTCTGCGCTGCGTCTCAAGATGGGTCCCCGCTTTCGCGGGGATGACAGGAGGCAAGGGGTGCAAGATGGTCATTCTGCCGCGATCCCTTCCAGGCGATCCTCAAGCTCATCCGCAGCGGTCTGAAGCGCTGCAAGCGTTGCGGGATCGGGTGCCCAATAGGCGCGGTCGGAGGCCTCAAGGAGCCGCTGCGCCATGCGCGACGAGGCTTCGGGGTTCAGGCTCGCAAGACGGCGGCGCATGGTTTCGTCGGTGACAAAGGTTTCGGTCAGGCGCTGGTAGACCCAGGGTTCGACCTTGCCGGTGGTTGCCGACCAGCCAAACGTGTTCGACACATGCGCCTCGATCAGGCGCACACCTTCCGCTCCATGGCGGAGCAAGCCTTCGTAGAACTTGGGGTTCAGCGTCCGCGACCGGCTTTCCAGCGCGATCTGGTCGGAAAGGGTGCGCACCACACCGCCGCCCCGCGTCTGGTCACCGATGTAGACCGGCGTGTCCTGCCCGCCTCTCGCGCGCTTCACGGCACGGGCAATGCCGCCCAGCGTGTCAAAGTAGTGATCGACGGAGGTAACGCCCAGTTCGACCGACTCCAGGTTCTGGTAGGCTAGGTCCACATCCTTCAGCGCCTTCTGCAGAAGTGCGGGGTTGCCCTTGGCCTTGCCGGTCACGCCGTAGGCAAAGCTCTTGCGGTTCTGGTAGGCGTCGGCAAGCTCGTCTTCCGACCCGAAGGCGGAGGATTCCACCAGCCCGTTGACGTTCGACCCATAGGCCCCTTCGGCATTGGAAAAGACCCGCAGCGCGGCGGTTTCCATGTCCACGCCCATGTCGGCGGCGTAGCCCAGAGCATGGGCGCGGATGAAGTTCAGCGCCTCGGGTTCGTCGGCGGTTGCGGCCTTGAAGGCGGCTTCGGCGAGCATCCGGGTCTGCAGGGGCAGAAGGTCGCGGAAGATGCCGGAGAGGGTCATCACGACGTCGATCCTTGGGCGGCCAAGCTCGGCCAGCGGGATCAGATCGGCGCCGCAGAGGCGACCGTAGTTGTCGAACCGGGGCCTTGCGCCGATGAGGGCCAGGGCCTGCGAGATGGGGCCGCCGTCCGACTTGATGTTGTCGCTGCCCCAGAGGACCAGCGCCACCGTGCGGGGCAGGGTCGGGTGCGTGGCGAGCAACCGCTCGGCCTGGGCCTTGCCGTCCGCCAGCGCAAAGGCGGTGGGCATCCGGAATGGGTCGAAGGCGTGGATGTTCCGCCCGGTCGGCAGGATCTCGGGCGAGCGGATCAGGTCACCGCCCGGCACCGGGCTGATGTAACGGCCTGAAAGCGCGCGGAGGAGAGCGGGGATTTCGTGGTCCTGTTGCAGCAGAGCGTCGGCCTTGGCGCGGGCTTCAGCATCGTCGGGCATCAGGGCCAGGAACTCGGACCGCGCCTGATCGGTCATCGGGCGGCCCAGGACGTGGAGGCCGTCGGTGATCAAGGCGCCTTCGGTTTCCAGAAGCTTGAGCCAGAGCGCGTCCGGGTTGTCCAAGGGCATGTCGACGGCGCGGGCCTGTTCGGCCATCAGCGCGGAAAGGTCGGCGCGTCCGGGGGCATCGGGGGCAAGGGCACGGAACCGGGTGAGGGTGTCCTTGAGGTCGGCAAGGCCTTTGTAGAGGCCGGATTGCGCCAGGGGCGGTGTCAGGTGCGTGACAGTCACCGCATTGCTGCGGCGCTTGGCGAGCGTCGCTTCCGAGGGGTTGTTGGCCGCATAAAGGTAGACGTTCGGCATGTTGCCGATCAGCCGGTCGGGCCAGCAGTTGCCGGAGAGCCCTGCTTGTTTGCCCGGCATGAACTCCAAGGCACCATGCATACCGAAGTGCAGAAGGACATCGGCCCCGAAGTCGCGCTTCATCCAGTCGTAGAAGGTGTTGAAGGCGTGGGTCGGGGCAAAGCCTTTCTCGAAAAGAAGGCGCATCGGGTCGCCCTCGTAGCCGAAGAGCGGCTGGATGCCGACGAAGACATTGCCGAAGCTCCGGCCCAGCACGAAGACATCGGCCCCGTCCGACTGCGCCCGGCCGGGGGCTGGGCCCCAGACCTTCTCGATGTCGGAAAGCCAGCGGGTGCGGCGCAAAAGGTCAGAGGCGGAGACTCGCGCCGCGACATTCGCGGGCTGGCCGAAAGCGACGGAATTGCCGCCGAGAACCGCCTCGCGCAGGGCGTCGACCGATGCGGGTGGGGTCACGTCGTAGCCCTCGGCCTGCATCGACTGCAGGACGTTGAAGAGGCTTTCGAAGACGCCGAGGTAAGCCGCCGTCCCGACCGCCCCGGCATTCGGCGGGAAGCCGTAGAGGACCACGGCGACCCTGCGGTGCGCGACGTCCGACCGGTGCAGCTTGGCGAGGCGGGCGACCTTCTCGGCCAGCGCCTCTATCCGTTCAAAGCAGGGCGCCATGCTGCGGGCGTTCAGTGCTTCGGCCCTTGGGGCAGCGCATTTGTGGGCACAGCCAGAGCAGCCATTGGCATCATGCCGTCCGGCAAAGACGGTCGGATTGGTCGCGCCATCGATTTCCGGCAACGCGATCAGCATCGTCGTCTCGACCGGACCAAGCCCGCCATCCGTGCCTGCCCATTGGCCAAGCGTCTGGAACTCCAGCGGATGCGCCGCGACATAGGGCGCGTCCAGCTTTTGCAGCGCCTCGACCGCGGCAGGGCTGTCGTTGTAGGCCGGGCCGCCGACGAGGGAGAAGCCGGTCAGTGACACCAGTACGTCAATCCGGCCATTGCCGAAGTACGCATCAATCGCGGGGCGGCCATCGAGCCCTGCGGCAAAGGCCGGAACAACGGCCAAACCCCGAGCCTCGAACGACCGGATCACCGCGTCATAGTGCGCCGTGTCGGACGCCAGAATGTAGGACCGCAGCATCAGCAGACCGACAGTCGCTACCGCTTCAGCCGGGCGCGGAAGCTGGATCGGTTCCATGAAGACGCGGCCCGGAACATCGGGATGGTAAAGCCCTACATCCGGGTAATCCACCGGAGCCGCTGCCCGCACCTTGCGCCAGTCGCGGTTCGGGGCATAGCGGCTGACGAGGAAGCGGATCATCCCCTCGATATTGTCGTCCGACCCGCCCAG
>NZ_JBOFBI010000044.1:0-2829 GCF_051645465.1 Tabrizicola sp.
GGATGCTCGGCGGCGGGCGACTGCAAATGGCCTTTCTCGAAAGTGGTGCTCTCGACGAACTCGAGCTTTTCATCATTCCTGAAATGCTGGGTGGCGGACGCCCGCTCTTCCCGCTGACGGGGTTTCGATCGAACCCGAAACTGGTTTCCGCCGGTGACGTCGGACGCGGGTGCGTCAGGCTGCACTCCCGGTTCGAGCACGAGGTTCCTGCCGAAAGACCAATGCGAGGCCATGATGACACGGGCTGAGGACGTGCTGATCTGTCTGGTCGAGGTCCAGAAGAAAACTGGTCGTTCGGAAACGGCGGAGCACGACACGCTCCAGCCAACTAAAAGGTGAAAGCGTGACGCGCAAACCTGTTGTCCTAAAACGTTCGGACTGGGCCCAGAACGACAGGCTCTGGCACGGACACTTTGAGGGCAAAGACATCGGCACGAACGTCACCGTCCTGTTTTATGCCACCGAAGAAGTTGGCAAAGGCCCGCGCCTGCATGTGCACCCCTATGACGAGGTCTTCATCATCCGCACCGGGCGGGCACTTTTCACCATTGGCGATGAAGAAATCGAGGCGGAAGCCGGGCAAATACTGCTTGGCCCCGCTGGAGTGCCGCACAAATTCGTAAACCTCGGGCCGGGCCTGCTGGACACGACGGATATTCACCTGAGCGATAAATGGATTAAGACGAATCTGGATTAGCAGCGGCAGGTTCGAGAGCCCCGGTATCCGGTAGAGGCGGAATTTCCCGGGTAAGGAGTAGGCAAAATAAGCATGCTATCAACCAATAAGGAATCGAAGAGATGCAGAAGGTAACGGGAATAGGTGGCGTGTTCTTCAGGGCGAAGGAAACGCAGGCCCTTATCACATGGTACGAGCAGAACCTCGGTATCGACATAACGGACAAGACCTGGGTTCAGGAAGGCGGCCTGACGGTGTTTTCACCGTTCCGGGAGGACACTGACTATTTCGGGCGAAGAGAGCAGCAATGGATGATCTGCTTCAGGGTGGCGGATCTGGAGGCGATGCTTGCACAGCTCCGCGGAAGCGGGATCGAGGCAATCCAGAAGGACGAATGGAACTCCGAGGTCGGCACATTCGCCCGGATCCATGATCCGGAGGGCAATCCCATCGAGCTTTGGCAGCCCTCGGATGCGTAAGGGTGCTTTGACGGCTGCATTCACCTCAGGGTTCGCTCTGGCCTGGGCCCTTCTCGGCAGTTGGGCGCCAGAGACGATCGGCACCCCTGCACAGGCCGAAACCGGCGAAACGCCTTTCGAAGCGCGTCTGGACGCCGCGTTTCGCGAGATCGAGACGCAGAACCTCTCGGCGATTGTCGGAATCTCTCACGGCGGTTCAGAAGTGCTGCGCGAATTCGGCGGCCTCGCGACGGACGGCATTCTGCCCGAGGCCTCCCAGATTGACATCAATTCGATCACCAAGACCGTCACGGGCGTCATGGTGGCAAAGCTTGTCGAACAGGGCCGCCTGCGCTTCGACGAGCCGCTCAAGGACATTTTTTCCGATGTTCCGCAGGACAAGGCCGACATCACGATCCACCAGCTTCTGACGCATAGCAGCGGATTCCCCGAGTCCCTCGGCAATGACTATGAACCGCTCACCCGGGACGCCTTCCTTGCGCGGGCCTGGGCGACGGACCTGCTCTCGCCCCCCGGGTCCGTCTATCTCTACTCCAACGCCGGCTACAGCGTCCTTGCCGCCGCCATCGAGCTCCGGACGGGAAAGTCCTATGACGCCTATCTGCGCGAGGAGGTTCTGCCGGAGGGCTTTGCCAATACCGGATATGACGCGGTCTACCAGCCCGGCCAATCCATGCGCACCTCGGACGGGCTTGCGATCTGGCAGGCAAGCTGGGGCGATCACGAGCCCTACTGGAACCTGATTGGAAATGGCGGGCTTGTTTCGACGGTCCCTGAAACGATCGCGCTTCGAAAGGCATTCCGCGAAGGGCGGATTGTCCCGGCAGAGCTAGTGGACCTCGTGCAGCACCCACACATCGACGAAGGCGGGGGTGCGAGTTTCTACGGATATGGGCTGGTCGTCCTGGATGTTCCAGAGCTTGGGCGCATCTACTGGCATGACGGCGGGAACGACGTCTTTTCCGCTCATTGGATCGACATGGCGGACACAGCCGACATCTTGTTCACAGCAGGCCAGGGCGAAGCCGCGTTCGACGCGATGAGCATCCTCATGCGCCACCTCTACGACTTTGACGGATGATCCGATCCTCCGCGCAGAGAAATCGGGATTGCAGACATTCACAATAAAGGAACGCTTCGCAATGGAACTAATCGCAGGCCTTATCGACGTCTTCGCTGACAAACCGCTCAGCGGCAATCCTCTCGCTGTGGTCGAGGATGCCGACGACCTCACGGTCGCGCAAATGAAGCAGATTGCGGGGGAATTCAACCAGGCCGAGACGACCTTCATCATGCGAAGCACGCGGGCGGATCGAAAGCTGCGCTCCTTTACGGCCAGCGGCGCAGAGGTTGTTGGTGCCGGTCACAACGCCCTTGGGGCGTGGCTGTGGCTTGCCGAGGACGGCAAGCTCGGTCCACTGAACGCGCCACAGACCTTTCATCAGGAAATCGGCGACGATGTTCTGCCAATCGTCCTGACGACCGTCGGCGGCAGAATTTTCGGACACATGCGCCAGGCGCCGCTCAAGCTCGCCGCACCACTCGACGACTTTGCGGCCTTGGCTGGAGCGCTCGGGCTTCAGGTATCAGACATCATGACAACGCCAGCCCCTCGCCCAGGCGACACTGGCGCTTCGCACCTGCTCGTCCGCGTCCGCGACCCCGGTACGGTGG
>NZ_JBOFBI010000045.1:0-19054 GCF_051645465.1 Tabrizicola sp.
TCGCCCAGCTGGCCCGCAACCCAGAGGATGCCGTTGTAGGCGACCGCCTCGGACATGCGGGGGCCGGTGCCGTGGCGGGTGATGTCGGTGTTCATGGGGATGCTCCTGTTCGCGTTGGGCCGGTTGCTAGCCGGTTCCGGGCCGGAACGGAAGTCAGTTCACGCGGACGCAGTTGAACTGGTCGCCGGTGGTGCCCGAGACCCAGGTGAGCCCGGTCTCGGTGACCGCGCCAAGGGCCACGACATAGCCGTTGGCGAAACGGAGGGTATAGTTGTCACCGCTCCGGCCGACGTTCAGGATCGGGTAGGTGTTGGTGCCGTTGTTGTAGGTGGTGTTGGTGAAGGTAAATGTCTCGACGCCGCAGTCCCAGCTTCCGACGAAGGCGTAGGGGTCCGAAGGACCGCTGTCGTCGACACAGGCAGGGAGGGCAAGGCAGAGGGGCAGGGCGAGAAGGCGGCGAAACATGTCTGACGCTCCGTTCATGCGTTGCCCAACGCTAGGGGCGCGGGCGGCCAAGTCAATCACGCGATGATTGGGGGGGTGGAGCGGGTGAAGGGAATCGAACCCTCGTCGTAAGCTTGGGAAGCTTCTGCTCTACCATTGAGCTACACCCGCGTTGGCTTCGATGTAGCCAGAATGACGGCCGATGGCAAGCCGGTGCGGCTGGGATTTCTACCGTGGGGACGGGGCCATGAAACACAAAGGGCCCGGCGATCGAACGCGAGGCCCCCTGGGTAACTGGCTCCGGCGGTAGGGATCGAACCTACGACCAATTGATTAACAGTCAACTGCTCTACCGCTGAGCTACGCCGGAACACGGGGGCGCGTATAGCAAGCCCTTTGGGGGGCGGCAAGTGGCAAATGGCGGGAAATCGCAGTGGGGGTCAGGCCAGTGAGAAGGCTGCGTCGGGGTGGAGGGCGGGTGTGGCCGACACGAGGTTTCTGGATGCAAGATCAATGAGATGGGCGAGGACGTTGCGCTCGGCGGCTGGCAGGAGGTGGCGCGGGGTCTGGTGGTAGATCCGGGCGGTCAGGGCAGGGATCAGGGCGGGGCCATCGGCGAGGCCCTGAAGGATCTGTGCTTCGCGCGCGCGGCGGTGGGTGATGAGGTCATGAAGCCTTTGGCCTGGGTCCTCGACGGGGTCGCCATGGCCGGGCAGGAAGCGGCGCCAGTGGCGTTCAGTCAGCCGGTGAAGCGAGGCCATGTAGGCGCCCATGTCGCCATCGGGTGGCGAGACGATGGAGGTGGACCAGCCCATGACATGGTCGCCCGAGAAGAGCGTGTCGTCGATCGCGAGGCAGAGATGGCCGCCGAGGTGGCCGGGGGTGTGGTGGGCGGTCAAGTCCCAGTCGGGGCCGGCGATCGTGGTGCCGTCGGCAAGGTGGTGATCGGGGGAGAAGGTCAGGTCCAGCCCCTCGCCATGATCGGGGAGGGTGGGGGCAAGGCGCGTCATCAGGGGGCTCCGGCCGTCCATGGCGGTGCCAAACGCAAAGACGGGCGCCCTGGTTGCGGCGGAAAGGCGGGGGGCGAGGGCGGAGTGGTCGAGGTGGGCGTGGGTGACGAAGATATGGCTGATGCGCTGGCCGGGGGCGAGGGCACTGAGGATCGCGTCGAGGTGGGAGGGCAGGTCGGGCCCTGGGTCGATGACCGCGACGTCAGAACCGCCGACGAGCCAGGTGTTGGTGCCCGTGCCGGTCAGCGGCGAGGGGTTCGGCGCGCGCAACGAGCGCAGAGGGGGGCCCGAGGTCATCCGGCACCGCGGCTTTCCAAGCGGCGCCTTGGCGGATAGGCTGGCGGGCGATGTCGGTGTTCCAACGTTTTCTTCCCAGGGGCCTTTACGGTCGTGCGGCGCTGATCCTGATCGTGCCGATTGTGGCGATTCAGCTGGTCTTCTCTACCGAGTTCATCCAGCGCTTCTATGAAGACGTGACCGGCCAGATGACGCAAGGGGTGGCGATCGATCTGGCCTTTCTGCTGGACGAGATCGATGCAAGTGACACCCCGGAAGAGGCACTTGAGCGGGTGTTGCCGCTGGCCGACGCGCTGCAGGTGACGATCACGCTGCCAGCCGGGCCGGACGCGCCCGAGGCGGACAGGATGCCATTCATCGATCTGTCCGGCAGCATGATCATCACCACGTTGCGTGAACGTTTGCCATCGCTGGTTGCAGTCGATCTTGCTGGCGAGCGGCGGATCGTGAACCTGAAGTTCGCAAGCCGCCACGGGCCGGTGCAGATCGAGCTTAGCCGACGGCGGATGTCGGCGACCAATCCGCACCAGCTTCTGGTGCTGATGGTCTTCACGTCAGTCCTTCTGACGGTGGTCGCCTACTACTTCCTGCGGCGGCAGTTGCGCCCGATCACCAAGCTTGCCGAGGCCGCCGAGGAATTCGGCAAAGGTCGGACCATCAACTACAAACCGCGCGGCGCGCTGGAGGTACGGGCGGCCGGGAGGGCTTTCCTTGACATGCGGTCGCGGATCGAGCGGCAGATCGAGCAGCGCACGCTCATGCTGTCAGGCGTCAGCCACGACCTGCGCACGCCGCTGACCCGGATGCGGCTTGCGTTGTCGCTGATGCCCGAAGACGCGGAAGTGGCGGCACTGCAGGCCGATGTGACGCAGATGGAACGGATGGTGGACGAGTTTCTGTCGTTCGTCCGGGGCGATGCGCTGGAGGGTTCGGAGCCGACCGATGCCGTCGCGCTTGTGCAGGCCGTGGTGGACCGGGCCGGCAAAGGGGTTGTGCTGGCAGAGGTCGATGGCGAGCCGGAGCCGGTGGAGATGCGGCCGCAGGCGATCACCCGGGCGGTGGAGAACCTGGTGTCCAATGCGCAGCGCTTCGGGTCGACCGTCCGGCTTCGGATCGCATTTCAGGAACGAAGCCTTCGGATCGTGGTCGAGGACAACGGGCCGGGCATTCCCGAAGACCGGATCGAGGAGGCGCTGCGACCCTTCACCCGGCTTGACGCGTCTCGCGATCCCAACCGGCGGGCGGGAGTGGGGCTGGGGTTGTCGATTGCGTCAGATATCGCGCTGAGCCACGGGGGGGCGCTGCGGCTGTCGCGCAGCGAGACCCTGGGCGGGCTCAAGGCCGAACTGGTGATCGCGCGCTGACGTTACCGCGAGGCGCCGAAGTTGAGAACCCAGTGGAGCTTGCTGTCGGGTGCGTCGCTTACTGCGATCCCGATGCCGATCTCTTTCGCCTTGCCAAGCAGGATATTGCTGCGGTGTTTGGGCGAATTCATCCACCATTCCACCGCGCGCGCACCGGTGCCAAAACCGCGACCGGTGTTCTCCGCCGCTGCCCGGTACTTGTAGCCGACGCGCTTCAGCCGGGTCTTGAGCGTACCGCCGTCCGAGGAATCGTGGCTGATCGACCGGCGGGCGGCATTGTCGCAGGCATGGCCCTGGGCGGCCTTGTCAAGCTTGGCCGAGAGCTTGAACGGGCTCAGACCATTTGCCTTGCGTTCGGCGTTGAGGTGGGCCAGCACCTCGTTCTGCAGCTCGGCCGCGTTGCCGGGCGTGGTGCAGGCTTGGGCGCCGACGCACAGGAAGGCGGATGCGGCAACGGCCGCAACGGTCAAACGCAACAGCATTGAAACGTCCCCATAAGCAGTACACCCCAGAGATTGCCGACCACTTGGGCCAGAATCGGGCGGAATGTGGCGCGAATGGTGAATTATGCAAGAAACGGCGACAGTGCACTCATCTTTGGGGAGAGAAGGCGGAGCCTCGCCAAGAAGCGACGCAATCGTGACTTCCCCAAAGTCGCCTGAGCGGGAAAGATGCGGCAGCCGTAGGGGGACAAATGCTGGACGGAATGATGCGCGGGGTGATTGATCCACCCCTTAACCACAGTGGACGCTGGCTTGCGGCCCGCGGGGCTTCGGCTGATGCGGTGACGCTGGTCGGGCTGGCTCTGGGGTTGACGGCCGCGGCGCTTATCTGGGCGGGCTGGTCCGGGCTGGTCGTGGCCTTGCCGCTTCTAGCCAGCCGACTGGCTGACGGGCTTGACGGCGCGGTAGCGCGGGCCCGAGGCAAGACCGACCTTGGCGGTTATCTCGACATCGTCAGCGACTTTGCGTTCTACGGTGCGCTCCCCCTGGCGTTTGTGCTTCGCGATCCGGTGGAAAACGGAGCGGCGGGCGCGTTCCTTCTGTTCAGCTTCTATGTGAACGGCGCGACGTTCCTGGGCTACGCCGTCATTGCAGCGAAGCGGGGGCTTGAGACCACAAGCCGCGGCGAGAAGTCGCTCTACTTCACTGCGGGGCTGCTTGAGGGCACCGAAACCATCCTTTTCTTCCTGCTCATTGCACTTTGGCCCTCGTTGTTTGTGCCTGCAGCCTGGGTTTTCGGCGTGCTTTGTCTGGTGACGGCCGTGGCACGCGTCCTTCTGGCGCGGCGCGTTTTCGGGTCGTCCTGAAGCGCTGCAGAAAAATTTCTCCTGGCCGCGAATAAACCCGAAAGCCGGGGCGTTCGCTTGGTGAAAGGTCGTGGCCAACACCGCCGCGGGCCATTCGCAACCAAACGAGATTCAATCAGCCAAGGAGCAAGATCATGAAAACCCTTTCCACCCTGACGACGTTTGCCGCCATGTCCTTCGCCTCGGTCGCCTTTGCCGCCGGTTCCGACAGCACCGAACCGCCGGTCAAGACCCAGACGACCGAAGTCTGCGAGAACGGCCAGATCTGGGACGAGAAGAAAAAGGAATGCGTGAACCCGCAGTCGGGGGCGCTGTCGGATGACGCGCTTTACGAAGCCGCACGCGAGCTGGCTTACGACGGCCAGTACGACAACGCGCTGAAGGTCCTGGCGGTTGCCGAAGACCAGAACGACCCGCGCATCCTGAACTACAAGGGCTTTGCCAACCGCAAGGCCGGCCGGATGGAAGAGGGGATGGCCTACTACCAGGCGGCCCTTGCCATCGACCCGGACTACATCCTTGCGCGGTCCTACATGGGTCAGGCGCTGGTGTCCGAGGGCGACTTCCTTGGCGCACGCGACCAGCTGCTGGAAATCGAAGCCCGTGGCGGGCGCGACACCTGGGCCTATGCGGCGCTGGAAAAGGCGCTGCTGGGCGAAGAAACCACCTGGTAATCGAAAGGCGAGGGTCGCCATGTCCGCCGCCCTTAAGATCGACTTTCCGCCGACGGTCTCCGTCGGCGGTTGCATGTCCTCAACGGTTCGTGGTTTTGTGCCCCCGTCATATTTGAGCACGTCAAAGTCTATACGGGGTTTCACCGAATTGCCTGACCAAACCCGGTTTCGCAAAGACCTGGTTCAGCTCTTGCCGCGCTTGCGCCGGTTTGCGCTGACACTGTGCGCCCATGCCGCCGACGCCGATGATCTGGTGCAGACGGCCTGCGAGCGCGCGATCCTGAAGTCGTCGCAATGGATGCCTGGGACACGGCTTGACAGCTGGGTCTACACCATGATGCGCAACCTTTGGTTTTCCGAACTGCGAAGCCGAAGGGTGCGCACCGGGGCGGGGCAGGTCGATGCGTCGGAAAGCGATGAGCTTTCAACCGAAGTCGGCGCCGCAGAGATTCTGCAAGGCAGCCAGATCGCGGCGATGATCCGATCCTTGCCCGAGGGGCTTTCTGCTACATTGTTGTTGGTGTCCATCGAGGGCTATTCCTACCAGGAAGCGGCGGATGTCCTTGATATTCCGATTGGAACGGTAATGAGTCGTATGTCGAAGGCGCGACAGTTGATGAAAGACAAGCTGGCCCGGGCGACAGGGGAGGCGGTGCTATGACCGGCTCGGTCGACCCCATGATCCTCGATCGGATCAGCGCCTACCTTGATGGCGCGCTGCCCGAGGCCGAACAGCGCGAGCTTGAAGCGCTGGTCGCCTCTGACCCCGCGTTGGCGGCCGAGTTCGAGGCGCTTTCGCGCGTCGACGCGGCCCTGGCGACAGGGTTCGCCGACATGCTGGCAAGCCCCGTGCCGCTGCATCTGGCGCGCGCGATCGAGGCTGCACCGGTCGAGGCCTCGCGCCCCGAACCCCGTACCGGCAATGTCACCTGGTTTCGCTCGCTTGCCGCCAGCGTTGCTCTTTTGGCCGTTGGTGCTGCGGGTGGCGCGGTTCTGACGCGCAGTCTGGCGCCGGTCGAGGTGGCGCAGGCCGCACCGGGGTGGCTGGATCATGTGGCCGAATACCACGCCGTCTACGCCGCGCAGGGCCGCCATCTGGTCGAGGTTCCGGCCAGCGAGCGCGAGCATCTGGAGACCTGGCTTTCCGAGCAGACGGGCGTTCCGTTCAAGACACCCGATCTGTCGGCCAGCGGACTGACATTTGAAGGCGGACGGCTTCTGGTCGCGAACGGCAAGCCCGTCGCGCAACTGATGTACCGCGACGCGGCGGGTCAGGTCGTGGCAGTCTGCTTCATGGCGGGGGGCGATGCGGCGTTGGCCGAAGGCGAGCTTGCCTTTGCCGATCGCCGGGTCGGGGCCTTCGACCTTGTCAGCTGGAAGGACCGCGAGGCCTCGTACGTGGTGATCGGTCCGGCCGAACGTCCCGATCTGCGACAGATCGCCGAGGCCACGGCGACCCTTCTGTGACTTTCCCGCCGCAGCGGTTTTTCGGCCTCACTTGCAGCCCCCGGTCCGCGACACTAAGACTCTGGTAACACTTCCGGCGATATTCCTCGCCAAAGACAGAGGCAGGCAAGAGATGCGCGATCCCGTTGATCATTACATGAACACGCTCGTCCCCATGGTCGTCGAACAGACGAGCCGCGGGGAACGCGCCTATGACATCTACAGCCGGCTTCTGAAGGAGCGGATCATCTTCCTGGGCGGCCCGGTCCATGACGGCATGTCGAGCCTGATCTGCGCCCAGCTTCTGTTCCTGGAATCGGAAAACCCGAGCAAGGAAATCAGCATGTACATCAACAGCCCCGGCGGTGTCGTGACCGCGGGCCTGTCGATCTACGACACGATGCAGTACATCCGCCCCAAGATTTCGACGCTGGTGATCGGGCAGGCCGCCTCGATGGGCTCGCTTCTGCTGACGGCCGGCGAAAAGGGCATGCGGTTCAGCCTGCCGAACAGCCGGATCATGGTGCACCAGCCCTCGGGCGGGTATCAGGGCCAGGCGACCGACATCATGATTCACGCGCAAGAGACGATGAAGCTGAAGCGGCGTCTAAACGAAATCTATGTCAAGCACACCGGCAACGACTATGAGACGGTCGAGCAGGCGCTGGAGCGGGACAACTTTATGTCAGCGGAAGATGCCAAGGCATGGGGTCTGATCGATCAGATCCTGGAAAGCCGTGGAAAGGCCGACGATACGTCGAAATGAGGCCTAGTTTCGGCCCGATGGTCCGACGGGTTTTTCGGATTGTGGTGACCGGGGGCTTGGCCTAGACTTTGCCAATGAGGCAACAGAGCAAGCCCCGATAAGGGTTAGTGTTCAGAGGACTGCGGATGGCGAATAATAGCGGCGGCGATAGCAAGAATACGCTTTACTGCTCGTTCTGCGGCAAAAGCCAGCACGAGGTGCGCAAGCTGATCGCCGGGCCCACAGTCTTCATCTGTGACGAGTGTGTCGAGCTTTGCATGGACATCATCCGCGAGGAGACGAAGACTACGGGTCTGAAGTCTTCCGATGGCGTGCCGACGCCGCGGGAAATCTGCAAAGTGCTTGACGATTACGTGATCGGCCAGATCCATGCCAAGCGCGTGCTGTCGGTGGCGGTGCACAACCACTACAAGCGGCTGAACCATTCGTCGAAGACGGATATCGAGCTTTCCAAGTCGAACATCCTGCTGATCGGGCCCACGGGCTGCGGCAAGACGCTGCTGGCGCAGACGCTGGCGCGGATTCTGGACGTCCCGTTCACGATGGCCGACGCGACGACGCTGACGGAAGCCGGGTATGTGGGCGAGGATGTCGAGAACATCATCCTGAAGCTGCTGCAGGCGTCTGAGTACAACGTCGAGCGCGCGCAGCGCGGGATCGTCTATATCGACGAGGTCGACAAGATTACGCGCAAGTCTGATAATCCCTCGATCACCCGTGATGTCTCGGGCGAGGGTGTGCAGCAGGCGCTTCTGAAGATCATGGAAGGCACGGTGGCGAGCGTGCCGCCGCAGGGGGGCCGGAAGCATCCGCAGCAGGAATTCCTGCAGGTGGACACGACCAACATCCTGTTCATCTGTGGCGGGGCTTTTGCGGGCCTGGAGAAGATCATCGCGCAGCGGAACAAGGGCTCCGGGATCGGCTTCGGCGCTGATGTGAAGGGCCCGGAAGAGCGTTCGGTGGGCGAGCTTTTCAAAGAGCTGGAGCCTGAGGATCTGCTGAAGTTCGGTCTGATCCCGGAATTCGTCGGTCGTCTGCCCGTGATCGCCACGCTGACCGACCTTGATGAGGCCGCGCTGGTCACCATCCTGACGGAACCCAAGAACGCTTTGGTGAAGCAGTACCAGCGCCTGTTCGAGATCGAAGGGGTCAAGCTGACCTTCACGCCGGACGCCCTGATCGCCATCGCCAAGCGCGCGATCAAGCGGAAGACCGGCGCGCGCGGGCTCCGCTCGATCATGGAGGACATTCTCCTCGACACGATGTTCGAGCTTCCGGGCATGGACGGGGTCGAAGAGGTTGTCGTCAAGGAAGAGGCGGTGAACTCGGGCGCGAAGCCGATGCTGGTTTACACCGAGACGAAGAAGAAGGAATCGGTGAAGGCGTAAGCCTCCGACTTACGGCCAATCAAGGGGCGGGCTTCGGGCCCGCCTTTTCGTTTTGGCAATAGGCAGGGAAGCCCCGGCTGTCGGTCGATGACCTGCTTGACCCTAGACCTTTGGTGGGGTTTCGGCCATATGGGTGGAAATGAACCGGAGGCCTGCATGTACTTCCTCAAACGCCTGCTGACCTGGTGGAACAGCCAGACGCTGGGAACCCAGCTCTTCACCTCGCGCAAGGGGGTGAAGGTGGGCGAGGATGAGGCGGGGAACATCTTCTATCAGACCCGCGACGGCAAGCGGCGCTGGGTGATCTTCAACGGCGAGATGGAGGCCTCCCGCGTTTCGCCCGACTGGCACGGCTGGCTGCATCACACCTGGGACGAGCCGCCGACCAAATCGCCACTGAAGCACAAAGCCTGGGAGAAGCCGCATCAGGAGAACCTGACCGGCACCGACGCCGCCTATGTGCCCCCCGGTTCTATCCGTCGCGCCGAGCCCGTCGCCCGGCGCGACTATGAGGCCTGGCAGCCCGAGTGATGGCTTACGAACGCGCAGAACTACTCGCCGGGGCGGCGGTTCTGGCCATCGCGGCCGGGTTTGTCGTCTATGCCGCGCAAGGTTCGAGCTATATGGGCGAGGCCGACAGCTATCCGCTCACCGCGAGTTTCCGGTCGGTTGAAGGCATCGGCGTCGGCACCGATGTCCGCCTCGCGGGGGTCAAGGTTGGCACCGTGACCGATCTCAAACTGAACCCGCAGACCTTCTTCGCCGATGCGACCATTTCGATGCGGCAGGATGTGGCGCTGCCGGTTGATTCGTCGATTCTCGTGTCTTCAGAAGGGCTTCTGGGTGGAAGCTTCATTGAAGTTCTGCCCGGCGGCGCGCTGGAAAACCTTGAGCCGGGGGCCGAGATCGAAGACACGCAAGGGGCCGTCAGCCTGATCTCGCTTCTCATGAAGTTCGTCGGTGGCGACAGCGCCACGGATGAGACGGCAACACCATGAAGGCGTTGCTGCTTGCGCTCTTCCTGGCTTCGCCGGCCGCTGCCCAGGAGGCGACCGAGGATGGCCAGACCGCCGGTCCCGAGTTCACCGATTCCGAAGGGGCCGAACTGCGGTTTCTGGACCGGCTGACCAGCGAGACGGGCGATGTGGTCCTTGGTCGCGGTCAGGCGGCCGTATTCGGTCGGCTTGTGGTGCAGCTCGACAGCTGCCGCTATCCGACCGGCAACCCCGCTTCAGACGCCGAAGCGCATCTTACAATCATCGAAGAGGCGACCCAGGCCGAGCTTTTCAAGGGCTGGATGCTGGCCTCGTCGCCCGCGCTTTCGGCGCTGGACCATCCGCGCTATGACGTCTGGGTCTTGAACTGCATCCTGCCGGACGCTCCGGCCGAGGAGGCGACGTCGGAAGGCGAGGGCCAGTAGCCCGCTGGCGTGAAGTCTGCGTCTTCCTGCAGCGCCTCCGCCAGTTGCAGGTGATACTCTCGCCGCGGGATTTCGCGCCCGCCGAGGCTCGCAAGATGCGGTGTCAGGAACTGGGTGTCGAAAAGCCGGAAGCCCCCCGCCGCAAGCCGGTGGACGGTGTAGGCGAGCGCGATTTTCGAGGCGTCCGTCGTGCGCGAGAACATGCTTTCCCCGAAGAAGGCCGCCCCAAGCGTCACGCCATAAACGCCGCCGACCAGCTCTCCGCCTTCCCAGATCTCGACGCTGTGCGCCGCGCCCGCGCGGAAAAGCCCGACGTAAAGCCGCTGGATGCGCTGGCTGATCCAGGTCTCATCGCGCTCGGCGCAGGCTTCGACGACCGCCTCAAAGGCCGTGTCGACCGTGACCTCAAAGCCACCCCGCCGGATGCGGCGGGCGAGCGAGCGGGAGAGGTGAAAGCCGTCAAGCGGCATCACCCCCCGGCGGCGCGGGTCGATCCAGTGGATTTCGGGGTCATCGCGGCCATCGGACATCGGGAAGATGCCCATGGCGTAGGCGCGCAGAAGGATTTCGGGGGTAAGCTCTTCGAGAGGGATCGTCTCGTGCACCGCCAAAATCCTTCGAAGGATTTTGCAAAAGTTTTCGAAAACTTTTGCGGCAGGCGCCCGCTGCGGGGCGCCCACTCCGTTAACTGAACTGTTGCGCCAGCCACTTCTCCAGCCAGTGGATGTTGTATTCGCCGTTCTGGATATCCGGCTCGGCCAGAAGCATGTGGAATAGCGGAATCGAGGTGTCGATGCCGTCAATGATCAGCTCACCCAGCGCCCGCTTCAGCCGCGCCAGCGCCTCGGGCCGGTCGCGCCCGTGGACGATAAGCTTGCCGATCAGGCTGTCGTAGTAGGGCGGGATCCGGTAGCCGTCGTAGATCGCCGAGTCCATCCGGACGCCCAGGCCGCCCGGAGCGTGGAACTGGGTGATCCGGCCGGGGCAGGGCGCAAAGTTCGGGAGTTTCTCGGCATTGATCCGGACCTCGATCGCGTGGCCGTTGATCTCGAGGTCGCTTTGAGTGAACGACAGACCCATCCCAGAGGCAACGCGGATCTGTTCGCGCACCAGATCGACGCCGAAGATCGTCTCGGTGACCGGGTGTTCGACCTGCAGGCGGGTGTTCATTTCGATGAAATAGAACTTGCCGTCCTCATACAGGAACTCGATCGTCCCCGCGCCGATGTATTTCAGCTTCTGCATCGCCGAAGCGCAAACCCCGCCAATCTCGGCGCGCAGCTTCGGCGTGATGACCGGGCCCGGGGCTTCCTCGAAGACCTTCTGGTGGCGCCGCTGCAAGGAGCAGTCGCGTTCGCCCAGATGCACCGCGCCGCCATTGCCGTCGCCGAAGACCTGAATCTCGATATGTCGGGGGCGCTGGAGGTACTTCTCCATGTAGACTTCGTCGTTGCCGAAGGCGGCTTTCGCTTCGGAGCGGGCCGTGCGGAACGCCACTTCCAGTTCGGAAGCGTCCTTCGCGACCTTCATGCCACGCCCGCCGCCGCCTGCGGTGGCCTTGATGATCACGGGATAGCCGATGTCCTCGGCGGCCTTCTTCGCCGTGTCGAAGTCCGGCAAGCCACCGTCCGAGCCGGGAACGACCGGGATGCCAAGGTCCTTGGCGGTCTCCTTGGCAGTGATCTTGTCGCCCATGATGCGGATGTGTTCCGCGTTCGGGCCGATGAAGGTGATGCCGTGGTCCTCCAGCGCCTGGGCGAAGGCGGCGTTTTCCGACAGGAACCCGTAGCCCGGATGCACCGCCTGGGCGCCCGTGATCTCGCAGGCCGAGATGATCGCGGCTTTCGAGAGGTAGCTTTCCGAAGACGGTGCGGGGCCGATGCAGACCGACTCGTCCGCCATGCGGACATGCATCGCATCGGTGTCGGCCGTCGAATGGACGGCGACGGACTTGATCCCCATCTCGCGGCAGGCGCGGATCACGCGGAGGGCGATTTCGCCGCGGTTGGCGATCAGGATTTTCTCGAACATGGGCCGCTACTCGATGATCATCAGGGGGGCGCCGTATTCGACGGGCGAGCCATCCTCGACCAGAATCCGTTTCACGGTTCCCGCGCGGGGGGCGGGGATATGGTTCATGGTTTTCATCGCTTCGATGATGAGGACGGTCTGGCCCTCGGTCACCTGGGCGCCTACGGCGACGAAAGGTGCAGCGCCGGGTTCGGCGGCAAGGTAGACGGTGCCGACCATCGGCGAGGTCACGGCGCCAGGATGCTGGGCCGGGTCTTCCGGGGCGGCAGGGGCCGTCGCCTGGGCGGCGCCAACGGCGGACACCGGGGCGTGATGCAGAACCGGGGCAGGGGCGGCGGCCATGGTCACGACCGTGGACTGCTTGACCACGCGGACTTCCAGGCTGTCATCCGCACCATATTCCCGCTTCACCGACAGTTCGGTCAGCTCGTTCTTGTTCAGAAGCTCGGCCAGGGCCGAGATGAAGGCCACATCCGCGTCTGTCGTCTGCTTGCTCATGCCATCCTCAGTTCGTTTCTCTGCCCCGTGGGTGCGCCAGGACGGGCGTACCCCCCGGCGTCTTGTGTTTCGCGGTTATACGCGACCGGGCCGAGGCTGAAAAGCCGCGAAAGCTTTGCTGAAGGATTGGTCATTCCGTCATGGTCGTGCGGATTCTTTCAGTTTCAGAAAGTTTACCGTTTGATAAAAAAACGAACCTGTGCCAGCCTTCGATTAAACATAAGCCAGGGAGGGCCCCAGCCCATGTCGAACAGTCCGCTGACGCCCGGAATCGTGGCCAATCGTCTGGCGGCCGAGGTCTATGCGGCAAACTTCGCCGACCACGCGCCGCCCCTGGACCGGCACGAGGCGCGGGTGGCTGCCGACCGCTGCTATTTCTGCCATGACGCTCCCTGTATCACGGCTTGTCCCACGTCGATCGACATTCCTTTGTTCATCCGCCAGATCGCGACCGGCACGCCTGAGGCGGCGGCGAAGACGATCTGGGATCAGAACATCCTGGGCGGCATGTGTGCCCGGGTCTGCCCGACCGAGACCTTGTGCGAAGAAGCCTGTGTGCGCGAAGCGGCTGAGGGCAAGCCGGTGGAGATCGGCCAGCTGCAGCGGTTTGCGACCGATGTGGCGATGGCAAAGGGGTTGCATCCGTTCGAGCGGGCGGCGCCTTCGGGCAAGCGGGTGGCCGTCGTAGGCGCGGGGCCGGCGGGGCTGGCCTGTGCGCACCGGCTGGCGATGCATGGGCATGAGGTGAAGGTATTCGAGCGTCGGCCCAAGGCGGGGGGGCTGAACGAATACGGGATTGCGTCCTACAAGGCGACGCATGATTTCGCGCAAGGAGAGGTGGATTGGCTCCTGAAGATCGGCGGGATCGAGATCTGGACCGATGTGGAGCTTGGCCGGGACGTGACGCTGGCGGCGCTCCAGGCCGACTATGACGCGGTGTTCCTGGGCATCGGCCTTGCGGGCGTGAACGCCCTCCGGGCGGCGGGCGAAGACCTGGCGGGGGTCCGCGATGCGGTCGATTTCATTGCCGAGCTGCGCCAGACGAAGGACCTGTCGAAGCTGCCGGTGGGCCGTGACGTGGTGGTGATCGGCGGCGGGATGACGGCGGTCGATGCGGCGGTGCAGTCGAAGCTTCTGGGCGCGGAGAATGTCACCATCGTCTACCGCCGGGGCCGCGAGAAGATGAGCGCGAGCGGGTATGAGCAGGACCACGCGGTGCAGGCCGGGGTGCGGATCATCCACAACGCCGCCCCGGTGAAGGTGCTGGGCAACGGCCATGCGGAAGCGGTGGAGTTCGCTTACACGCAGGACGGGCCGTCAGGCCTGACGCTTTTGCCCGAGACCTTTACGCTGAAGGCGGATCAGGTATTCAAAGCCATCGGGCAGACTTTGTCGGGTGCGCCCGAGGGGCTGGCGGTGGCTGGCGGCAAGATCGCGGGGGCTTCGGGCAAGGTCTGGGTCGGTGGCGACTGTGCGGCTGGGGGCGAAGACCTGACGGTCACCGCCGTGGCTGAAGGGCGGGACGCCGCCGAGGCGATCCACGCAGCGCTTTCGGGGGTCTGATGGGCGCGCAACCCCCTTGCCTTCGGCAGGCACCCGGGCCAGAAGAAGCCCGGTCAGGGGTTCTTCGTGCACGCATTCGCCGAAACAGTCATCGCCTTCATCGAGCAGAACCAGCAATGGTTTCCGCTGATCATGATCCTGTTCGCGGCGGCCGAGACCACCGCCTTTCTGTCGATCCTGATCCCCTCCACCCCGGTTCTTGCCGCCGTGGGCGCACTTGCCGCGACGGGGGCGCTGTCGTTCTGGTCGCTCTGGATCGGGGCCACGATCGGCGCGCTGATCGGCTCGACCTTCAGCTACTGGCTCGGCTGGCGCTATGGGGCGGCGGTTCTGAAGATGCGGCCCATGCGGGACCATCCCGAGATGGTCGAGAAGACTCAGGCCGCCTTCGCGAAATACGGCCCCGCCACGATCCTGATCGGGCATTTCACCACGATCTTCCGCCCCGTGGTCTTCCTGATGGCCGGGATGAGCGGCATGACCTTCCCGCGCTTCATGCTCTGGAACGGCCTCGGCTGCGTGGCCTGGGCCTATGTCATCCCGAAACTCGGCCAGTTCGGTGGCGATCTGATCGGCTGGATCTGGTCGCTCTTCTGACCGGTGGTGGGGTGAAACCCCGCTCTGCAAATCCTCTCCCAGCAGCCCGCAAGGAGGCCTCTCATGGCTAACCTTTCTTCCGACTTCGTCGGCATCAAGTCCCCGAACCCGTTCTGGCTGGCCTCGGCCCCGCCGACGGACAAGGAATACAACGTCCGCCGCGCGTTCGAGGCGGGGTGGGGCGGGGTGGTCTGGAAGACGCTGGGGTCCGAAGGGCCACCGGTCGTCAACGTCAACGGGCCTCGGTACGGCGCTGTCTGGGGGGCGGATCGGCGGCTGCTGGGGCTGAACAACATCGAGCTGATCACCGACCGCCCGCTGGAGATGAACCTGCGCGAGATCAAGGCGGTGAAGCGGGACTACAAGGACCGTGCGATGATCATCTCGCTCATGGTGCCTTGCGACGAGGACAGCTGGAAAGACATCCTGCACCGGATCGAGGATACCGAGGCCGACGGGGTGGAGCTGAACTTCGGCTGCCCGCACGGGATGGCGGAGCGCGGCATGGGATCGGCCGTCGGGCAGGTGCCGGAATACATCGAGATGGTGACCCGGTGGGTCAAGAAACACTCCCGCATGCCCTGCATCGTGAAGCTGACGCCGAACATCACCGACGTGCGGAAACCGGCCGAGGCGGCGAAGCGCGGCGGGGCGGATGCGGTGTCGCTGATCAATACGATCAACTCGATCACCTCGGTGAACCTTGATGATTTCTCCCCGGAGCCGATGATTGATGGGAAGGGCACCCACGGCGGCTATTGCGGCCCGGCGGTGAAGCCGATCGCGATGAACATGGTGGCCGAGATTGCACGGTCGGAGGAGACGCGGGGGCTGCCAATCTCCGGCATCGGCGGGATCACGACGTGGCGGGATGCGGCGGAGTTCATGGCTCTGGGGGCCGGGAACGTGCAGGTCTGCACGGCGGTGATGACCTATGGGTTCAAGATCGTGTCGGAGATGATTTCGGGCCTGTCACAGTATCTGGACGACAAGCAGATCGGCCTTAACGACCTTATCGGCCGCGCGGTGCCGAACGTGACCGACTGGCAGTTCCTGAACCTGAATTACGTCACCAAGGCCCGGATCGACCAGGACGCCTGCATCAAATGCGGGCGCTGTTATGCGGCCTGCGAGGATACCTCGCATCAGGCCATTTCGATGAGCCCCGAACGGGTGTTCGAGGTGATGGACGACGAATGCGTGGCCTGCAACCTCTGTGTCAACGTCTGTCCGGTGGAGAACTGCATCACCATGGTCGAGCTGCCGAAAGGCGCAATCGACCCGCGCACCAGCGCTCGGGTCGGCGACTATGCCAACTGGACGACCCATCCGAACAACCCGAGTGTGAGCGCGGCGGAGTGAAACAGATTGTCGTCGCGGGCGCCTCCAGAGGACTGGGCGCCGCCGTGGCGCAGCATTATGTGGCGACCGGTGAGAAGGTCATCTCACTTTCCCGCAGCCCCTCGCCACATGGGTCTTGGATTCGATGCGACCTCGCCGATCCGAGCCAGGTTGAGGCCGCGGTCGTTGCGATCAGCGGCAAGCTCGATGTGCTTGTCGTAGTGGCGGGCATCTGGGAAGACTTAGCTTTTTCTCCCGACTACAGCTTCACCGCTTCGCCAGCCGAAGAGATTTCCCGCATCCTCACTGTAAACCTCCAAGCGCCCATTCTGCTGGCCAAAGCACTGTTGCCGCGGCTCGGCGGCGGGGGAAGGATCGTGCTGATTGGCTCGACCAGCGGGCTTGACCAAATCGGTACGCCTGAAGTGGCCTACAATGCCTCAAAGGCGGGCTTGCGGGGGGCTTCACAGGCGCTGGCCCAGGCATTGAAGGGGCAGGGGATCACGGTTTCGATCCTGAACCCGGGCGATATCGGCACAGATGGCGTGCTGGCCGCCAAACGTGACGGTACGATGCGCGGGGGAGGAAGTTTGCCGATGGCAGACCTGTTGTCGGCGATCGATTTCCTGTTGACGCTGTCACCCGAGGCTTCGTTCTGCGAAATCAGTCTTATCCCGCTAAACGGATAAGCCGTCCGGAGCATTCGCGGCACTCTTCGAAAGCTGCGACACATTAAGATCAGTGGCAAAGGATTGATCACGGCTGCAATGCTTGCCCGACCATAAGCCTCTTTCGCCGCTTCAGCCGCGGTGGCGCAGAATGCTCGTGGCTATTGTGTCGCCCGCGTCCGTCTTAAGCGAGATCAATCTGGCGCAGATGCGGGGATGATCCGAGTGGGAGATGCTTACCGCCCCGGCAGCGGCAGCGGGTTCAGGCCCGCGGCGATGCTGGCGCGGATGTAGGCCAGGCGGGCGGCTTCGGCGGTGGCCACGGCCGGTTCGGGCGGGGCCTGCAACTGCTCTGCTTCGGGTCTCGCCCTGGGCGGGCGTGGCGGCGCGACGGGCTGCGGCTCTGCGACTGGCGCCGACCGGCCAAGCGAAGGGGCGGCCGCGCCACCCTGCAAAGGCGCGCTGGCGGGCGGGTGCGGCAAAGCGCCCGAGGTCAGCAATTGCGACCTGACGGATGTGATTGGTCCCATAGCCTACCCCCTGACGACCCCCCCGGCCCAAAGACTAGCCAAAGCGGCGGGGCGAAGCAGTGGCATAATGACTAAAGCTTGACGCGATGCGGCCGGCGAAGGATCAGATCGCCAGCTGCTGGCCCATCTCGACCACCCGGTTGGACGGCAGGCAGTAGAAGTCGGTCGCATCCGACGCGCCGCGGGTGAGCCACAGGAATATCCTCTCCTGCCAGAGGTGCAGGCCGTGGTTGCTGGTGGCCTTGAACGTCCGGCGGTTCAGGAAGAACGACGTCGTCATGATGTCGAACTTGAGCCCCCTCTTCCGCGCCAGTGCCAGGGCGCGCGGCACGTTCGGGGTTTCCATGTAGCCGAATGTCACGGTGATGCGGACGAACGCATCGCTCAGCCGGTCGATGGTCAGCCGGTCGGCATCGGGCACGCTGGGGGTGGTCGTGACCTCGACCTTTACGATCAGGTTCTGGGCATGCAGCACGCGGTTGTGCTTGATGTTGTGCACGAGCGCCGAGGGCGCCATGTCGGGGTCCGAGGTGAGGAACACCGCCGTCCCCGGTACGCCCACGGGTTTCGACTTGACCAGCATCTGGATGAATGAGGTGAGGGAGACGCTCGTCCCATGCGCCTTGTTCTGGACGTATCTCGTGCCCTTGACCCAGGTCCAGACCAGCAGGCACATCGTTGCCGCCATCAGGATGGGCACATAGCCGCCATCGATGACCTTCAGAAGGTTCGCGCCAAGGAACAGCGTCTCGAGCAGCAGGATCGGCACCATGACCGCTATGACCTGCCAGAGCGGCCATTTCCATGCCTTCAGGAACAGAACAAACGCGAGGATCGAGGTGATCACCATGTCGCCGGTGACTGCGATGCCGTAAGCCGACGCGAGGCTCGAGGATGACCCGAACGCCAGCACCAGCGCCAGAACGCCAACGGTCAGGATGCCGTTGACCTTGGGCAGGTAGATCTGTCCGGCCTGCGTTTCGGAGGTGTGGCGGATCTCAAGCCGCGGCAGAAGGCCCATCTGGGTGGCCTGCTGCATCATCGAGAACGCGCCCGAGATGACGGCCTGGCTGGCGATCACGGTTGCCATGGTCGCAAGGATCACCAGAGGCAGAAGCGCCCAGCCCGGCGCCAGGAGGAAGAACGGGTTTTCCGCGGCCTCCGGGTGGGCCAGCACCAGCGCGCCTTGCCCGAGGTAGCTGAGCGTCAGGGCCGGAAAGACCAGCACACCCCAGGCAATCCGGATCGGGCGGCGGCCAAAATGGCCCATGTCGGCATAAAGCGCCTCGCCACCGGTGACGGCCAGAAAGACCGAGCCGAGCACGATCAGCGACGCAAACCCGTTGGTGACCAGAAACCGCCCGGCATACCAGGGGTTGAGCGACGCGAAGATCGAAAGATCGTCCCCGATGTGCAAGAGGCCCAGCACCGCCATGACGACGAACCACAAGACCATGATCGGCCCGAAAAATGCGGCAACGCGGCCGGTGCCCTTGTTCTGCACGACGAAGAGGCCGCAGATGATCGCGAGCGTGACCGGCACGACGAAGCTGTCAAAGGCCGGGGTGACCAGCGCCATGCCCTCGACCGCCGACAGCACCGACATGGCCGGAGTGATCATCGCATCGCCGAAGAAAAGCGAGATGCCGATCACCCCGACGGCCAGCAACCAGCCGGGCCTGCGGCCAAGCGCCTGCTGGACCAGCGA
>NZ_JBOFBI010000046.1:0-5410 GCF_051645465.1 Tabrizicola sp.
TTTGGACAGATGAATGAGGAGCGGGCTGCGCGAGTGCCCGGAGCGACACCGATGACCTACACGCCTGTCGACTATGACGCCTACGACTTCGCCAATCGCCGCCATATCGGCCCGTCTCCGTCCGAGATGGAGGAGATGCTGAAGGCGGTCGGTGTCCGCTCGCTGGATGAGTTGATCGACCAGACGGTCCCGCCCTCGATCCGGCAGTCGAAGCCGTTGAGTTGGGCGCCGTTGGCTGAGCATGAGCTTCTGGCGCGGATGGGCGAGGTCAGCCGGAAGAACAAGGTTATGACCAGTCTGATCGGGCAGGGCTATTACGGCACAGTAACGCCGCCTGCGATCCAGCGGAACATTCTGGAGAACCCGGCCTGGTACACGGCCTACACGCCCTACCAGCCCGAGATCGCGCAGGGGCGGCTGGAGGCGTTGCTTAACTACCAGACGATGATCTGCGATCTGACCGGGCTTGATGTGGCGAACGCGAGCCTTCTCGATGAGGCGACGGCGGCGGCCGAGGCGATGACGATGGCGGAGCGGTCGGCCAAGACGAAAGCGCGGGCGTTCTTTGTCGATCAGAGCTGCCATCCGCAGACGGTCGGTGTGATCCGGACGCGGGCGCTGCCTTTGGGGATCGAGGTGATTGTCGGCGCGCCGGAGGATCTTGATCCGCAGGCCGTGTTCGGCGCGATCTTCCAGTATCCCGGGACCTTCGGTCATGTGCGGGACTTCAGCGCCGAGATTGCGCGGCTGCACGAGGCGAAGGCGATTGCCATCGTGGCGACGGACCTTCTGGCGCTGTGCATGCTGAAGGAACCGGGGGCGATGGGGGCGGACATTGCGGTGGGCTCGTCCCAGCGGTTCGGGGTGCCCTTGGGCTATGGCGGGCCGCATGCGGCGTTCATGTCCTGCAAGGACGACCTCAAGCGGTCGATGCCGGGGCGGATCGTCGGCGTGTCGATTGATGCCAACGGGACGAAAGCTTACCGGTTGTCGCTCCAGACACGGGAGCAGCATATCCGGCGCGAGAAGGCGACGTCGAACGTCTGCACCGCGCAGGCGCTGCTGGCGGTGATGGCGTCGTTCTACGCGGTGTTCCACGGCCCGAAGGGCCTGCGTGCGATTGCGGAGCGGGTGCATTTCCTGACCAACCGCCTTGCACGGGCGCTGAAGGCGGCGGGGGCGAAGGTGTCGCCGAGGGCGTTCTTCGATACGATCACGGTAGAGGTCGGTGTCGGGCAGGCGGGCATTCTGGCGGCGGCCCGGCAGGAGGGGCTGAACTTCCGCAAGATCGGCCTTGATCGCGTAGGGATTTCGCTGGACGAGACCTCGGACGAAAAGGTGCTGATCCGTGTGTTGCGCGCCTTCGGGATCGACGGGGTGCCGCCGCACAGGGCGACTTTGGGTTTCCCCGAGGAGATGGTGAGGAAGACCGATTACCTGACGCATCCGGTCTTTCACATGAACCGGGCGGAATCCGAAATGATGCGCTACATGCGCCGCCTTTCCGACCGCGACCTCGCGCTGGACCGGGCGATGATCCCCTTGGGCTCCTGCACGATGAAGCTGAACGCGGCGGCGGAGATGATGCCGATCACCTGGCCGGAGTTCGGGTCATTGCACCCCTTCGCGCCCGCCGATCAGGCGCTGGGCTACAAGGAGGCGATCGACGATCTGACCGCCAAACTGTGCGAGATCACCGGCTATGACGCGATGTCGATGCAGCCGAACTCCGGCGCTCAGGGGGAGTATGCCGGGCTTCTGACCATCCAGGCCTATCACCGGAGCCGGGGGGATCACGGGCGCAACGTGTGTCTGATCCCCGTTTCGGCGCATGGCACCAACCCCGCCTCGGCGCAGATGGCGGGGATGGAGGTTGTGGTGGTGAAGTCCGCCCCGAACGGCGATGTGGACCTGGAGGATTTCAAGGCCAAGGCCGTGGCGGCGGGTGACCGGCTGGCGGCCTGCATGATCACCTATCCGTCGACGCATGGGGTCTTCGAGGAGACGGTGAAGGAAATCTGCCGGATCACGCATGAGCATGGCGGGCAGGTTTATCTGGACGGCGCCAATATGAACGCCCTCGTCGGGTTGGTGAGGCCGGGCGAGATCGGGTCGGATGTCAGCCACCTGAACCTGCACAAGACCTTCGCTATCCCGCATGGCGGCGGGGGGCCGGGCATGGGTCCGATCGGCGTCAAGGCGCATCTGGCACCGTTCCTGCCGGGGCATCCCGAAACCGGCGGTGCCGAGGGGCCGGTCAGTGCGGCGCCCTATGGGTCGGCCAGCATCCTCCTGATCAGCTGGGCCTATTGTTTGCTGATGGGCGGCGCGGGTGTCACGCAGGCGACGCGGGTCGCGATCCTGAACGCCAACTACATCGCGGCGCGGCTTTCGGGGGCCTATCCGATCCTGTTCATGGGCAACAAGGGCAGGGTGGCGCACGAGTGCATCCTCGACACCCGGCCCTTTGCCGGGGTCGGCGTGACCGTGGACGACATCGCCAAGCGGTTGATCGACAACGGGTTTCACGCGCCGACGATGAGCTGGCCCGTGGCAGGCACGCTGATGGTGGAACCGACCGAAAGCGAGACCAAGGCCGAGATCGACCGCTTCGTCACCGCCCTCCTTTCGATCCGCGACGAAATCGCTGCGGTCGAAAAGGGCGAGATCACCGCCGGGGAAAGCCCGCTCCGCCACGCGCCACACACCGTCGCCGCGCTGGTGACCGAGGCCTGGGACCGCAAATACAGCCGCGAACAGGGCTGCTTCCCACCCGGCGCCTTCAAGGTGGACAAGTACTGGCCACCCGTGGGCCGGGTCGACAACGTCTACGGCGACCGCAACCTCGTCTGCACCTGCCCGCCGGTCGAAAGCTACATGGAAGCGGCGGAGTAGCAGCTTTCGCCTCTATGGGGCCGTGACCTTGGGCATGATAGACCAGAGGCCCCGGCCTTCGTGTTCTGTTTCGGGGGATTGGCGTGACGGAATTGGTGTAGTCTTGGGCATCGCTCTGGTAAGGGAGATGCTGGGATGCTGACGCGGCTGCATGCGAACGCGACGACGACGCCGAAGACGCGGGCCTATATTCAGTCGAGCACGAGGTCGGTGGCCGAGCTGGCCGCCGAGCTTGGTGTGCATGAGACGACCATCCGGCGCTGGCGGGGGCGGCAGACGACCGCGGACCGCTCGCACCGACCGCACCGCCTCCAGACCCGGTTCGACGCCGCAGAAGAGGTGATCGCGGTCGAGCTGCGCAGACGGCTGGCGCTCTCGCTCGATGACATCACCGAGGTCATGCGCCGCTGCCTGCGCCCCGACATCTCGCGCGCCGCGGTGCATCGGTGTCTGAAGCGGCATGGCGTGTCGCAGCGCCCAGCGCGGCCCACACAAGCCGCCTCGGTCTTCGAAACCGACCGGCCGCTTGGCTTCATCCACGTCGATGTCAAATATCTGACCGCGCTGGACCGCCGCCGCGCCTATGCCTATGTCGCCATCGACCGGGCCACGCGCTTTGTCTACCTCGAGATTCTGCCGGATCGCAGCGCGGCCACAAGTGCGGGCTTCCTCACCCGCTTTCTCGCCGCCTTCCCGATCCCCGTGCATACGATCCTCAGCGATAACGGGTCCGAGTTCACCGACCGCTATGCCGTCGACAAGCCCGGAAAACCTGAAGGCAAGCCCTCGGGCGCGCATGCCTTTGATCGCGTCTGCGCCGCCCGGGGCATCCGGCACATCCTCGCCAGGCCTTTCCGCCCGCAGACCAATGGCATGGTTGAGCGCTTCAATCGTCGCCTCGCCGAAAGCCTCGCAGCTCATCCCAAGACCGACCGAAACCGCGGCAAGAACAGCTTCGAGACCCATGCGGCCCGAAATGCCTTCATCATCAAATTCGTCGCAGGCTACAACAACACCCGCCTCCGATGCCTCGACTACAAGGCACCAAACGAACTCATCGCCAATCTCACGAGACACAACACCGACCGGATTCAAAAAGTTAGAGGTCGGATCGCAGACTGTTTCTCTTCCGACCCGCGAAAGGCTTGCGGAGATCTTCCGTCTTTGCGGTCGCGAAAAGGATGTTCATAGAGCGGCGTTGATTGCACGCCTATGAACGACCGAAACGTCTGGCAAAGCCGATGTCCAAACTTAAAGCTAACCCTCTCTGGGCCCCGGGTTGACCCACCCCCCCCGCCGCGCTAGCCCTGCGCGTCATGACCGACCCGCGCACCAGTTTCGCCACCGGCCTTGCCGCTGCATTGCCGATCATGATGGGGTATTTCCCCATCGCCTTTTCCTTCGGCGTCGCCGCCAGCCGGGCGGGGTTCACCCCGGTCGAGGCCTTTGCCCTGTCGCTGATCATCTATGCGGGCGCGTCGCAGTTCCTGGCGCTTGCCCTCCTAACCTCCGGCGCGCCGGTGCTGGTGTCGGCCTTCACCCTGATCGCGATGAACCTGCGCCATGTCCTCTACGGCCCCGCGCTGATGAAAGAGGCGGGTGAGCACGCCAGCACCCGTTACGCCTGGGCCTGGGCGTTCGGGCTGACCGACGAGGTTTTCGGACAAGCTCTGGGCGCACTGGCGCGGGGGCAGCGGTTTTCCGAACCCTACATGTTCGGCCTTGGCATCGGGGCCTATGCCAGCTGGCTCGCGGGGACCGCGCTGGGCGCCTATGCGGGGGGCGGTGCGCTGGAAGGGTATCCCGCCATAAGCGCGGGGCTTGGTTTCATGCTGCCCGCGCTGTTTCTGGCGCTGCTCCTGTCGATCCTGACGCGGGCGCAGTTGCCGGTGATCGCAGTGGCCGGGGCGGTGACCGTGGCCATGACGCTTGCGGTCAGCACCACCACAGGAATCCTTGCCGGCATGATTGCGGGCGCGGTGGCGGGGGTGATCAGGCGATGAACACCGACCTCATGATCGTCGCCCTGATGGCCGGGGCGGCCAACTGGGCCTTCCGCGTGCTGCCGACCCGGATGAAACCGGCGGACCTTCCGCCCGATGGCATCATGGCGCGGTTCCTGGCCGCGACCGGCCCCGCCGCCATCGGCACGCTTTTCGTGGCCTCGATCCTCCCCGCCCTCTCGCTTGTCCCGTCGGAACTGGTCCCGCTTGTCACCGGCACGCTGGCGGTCATCGCCGTCTTCGCCACCCGCCGCTCGGTCGTCGCATCCACGCTCGCGGGTGCGCTGGTGCATGGCCTGACCGTCTGGGCCATGGCCTGATCGCCCTTGCGCCGCGGCCCGGTCTGCGCGACGATATCATTGCAGGCCACGGGAGACCGCCGATGCTTGAGATCAGCCCCAGCAAGGTCGTTCAGGTCATCTACCTCGCGCGCGAGATGGAGGTGGGCGAGGGTCAGCTGCATGCCTTCATCGACGGGATGAACGACGAGGAGAAGGCCCAGCTGACCGCCC
>NZ_JBOFBI010000047.1:0-10926 GCF_051645465.1 Tabrizicola sp.
CAAGCATCCCTGGACCAACGGCCAGGTCAAGCGCATGAACCGCACAATCAAGGACGCAACGGTCAAGCGCTTCCACTGCGACGACCACGATCAGCTCCGCCGCCATCTCGCGGACTTCATCGACGCCTGCAACTTCGCACGGCGCTTGAAGACCCTTCGCGGCCTGACCCCCTACCGGTTCATCGTCAAAGGCTGGGCTTCACAGCCGGAAAGATCCACACTCCTCGATTGTCGCCGCAAGTATTCGTCGTTTGGTCAATCAATGGTGAAGCAGAGCCACATTCAAGGCCGCGATGAAGCGTTGGCCGCTTGCCGGGAACGCGGATCGATGACTTCTGTCAATGCGCCCGATGATCCGTCATGTAGGCCAAAACCCAAACCGATCTGATCACCATGGCGATCTCGACATGGCACGGGTCCCGACCCGACACATCGCACCGTCCTGGTTCGTTTTGCCAGGACCGAACCTTCACCCCCGCCCCCTTTGCCGCACCTCGCGAGCCTCGCTCTGCCATATCTCATGGACTTCATCCCAGCCTGGTGCCGTGTCACCCGTGAAGCCAAGGATGGTGCCTGCCGCATTACCATGGAACGCTTTCATCGCAGCCAGATGTGCGCCGGTTACGAAGTAGGCGCGCATGGCCGCCTCGTTGTACCAGATTGTCAGTGTATAGCGGATGTCGTTGATCTGGCGCACGTCGGCGCTGATCAGGCCAAGGGCGGCCCGTGCCTGAGCCATCGACCGCATTGCGTGCCACCAGAAGGCCGGGTCGCGGAGGGCGGACTTCAGTTCCAGCCCGGTGACCAAGACATAGACCATAGCTTACTCCGCCAGTACGCGCAGGACCCGACCGCTTTTGCCCGGCAGCGGCAGACAAAGGATCGCGGTCGCGAGGCCGATCAGGCCAAGGCAGACAAAGGCAGACTGGAACGCCTCGATGCCAGCCCCTGTTTGCCCCACAAGCACCACGGCCAGCGCGGTGCCGAAGACCCCGCCCAACTGCCGAACGGCGTTGTTGACCGCCCCACCCACGCCGAACCGCGCAGGCGGCAGACCTGCGACGGCTGCACCCGAGAGGCCCACCAGCAGCAGCCCGACAGCGGTGCCGCCGACGATCTGCATCGGGAACCACAGGGTCACATAGGCCGCTGTCTCGGTCATATGGACGGCCAGCCAAAACTGCGCAGCCGCATAAAGCCCACCTCCGGCTACCAGCACCGCCCGGTGTCCGACCAGCGCCACCAGCCGCCCCGACGCAATGGCGACCGCTATCACCACCAGCGGGCCGGGCGTTACGGCCAGCCCGGTCAGCCCCTGCGAATAGCCCCAGATACCCAGGAGGAACAGGAACGACGACAGGAACATCATCGAAAACGCGATGCCGAAGACAAAGCTCGCCACCGTCACCAAGGCATAGGTGCGGTCGGCGAACAGGGTCATGTCAATGGCGGCACCCCCGCGGCCGCGCGCCCAGAAGGCATAGCTGATCAGAAGGCCAGCGCCCGCAAGCGCCGATCCCCAGACGGTTGCGGAGGCAAAGCCCGCCTCCTCGATCTGCACCACGCCATAAGCCAACGCTGCAACCCCGGTTGCGATCAGTGCGATGCCGGGGATATCCAGACCTTCCCCCGCGTCGGCGCCCTGCAGGTTTGGCAAACGGCGTGCGGCATAAAGCAGGATCAGCGCGCCGAACGGCAGGTTGACCAGGAAGGCCGCGCGCCAAGTGGCAAGCTCGATCAGGATGGCGCCAGCACCGGGGCCGACGGCAGCACCAAGTGCACCGGCGGCGCTCCAGAGCCCCACGACGGCGCTGCGCTTGTCAGCGGGAAAGGCCCCGAGGATCAGCGCCAGCGAAGCGGGCGTCAGCACCGCGCCACCGACCGCCTGTACAATGCGCGCAGCGATCAGGCTGTTGGTGCCGGGCGCCATGCCGCAAGCGCCGGAGGCGAGAGTGAACAGCGCCACGCCAAACAGAAAGAGCCGCTTTGCCCCATGAAGATCAACCAGCCGCCCGGCAGGAACAAGAAGAGCTGCGTAAAGGATCGTGTAGCCGTTCAACACCCAGGACAGGGTGGCTGGTGTGCTGTCGGCAAAGGAGGACCGCAAGGCGGGAAAGGCCGCCACGGCGATGGTCGCGTCGACAGACACCAGAAACACCGCGGCACTGGCGACGCCAAAGACGACCCAGGGGTTGGTGGACATCGGCTAGGCCCTTACACTGGGCGTCATGCCCTTCATGATCTGCCCCAGAACCCGAACCCGGCCCCAGCGGGGCATGGTTCCCAGCGACCAGCCCAGCAGCTTGGCAAGGAACCCGGGCCGCACGGTGCCGCCATTTGGCAAGGCGGCCAAGGCCACGCGGGCTACCGTTTCGGGGGTTTCGGCCTGCCCCATCCGCATCCCCGCGCGCGCGGCGAACCCGGTGCCGACCAGGCCGGGAGCGACAGACAGCACCGAGATGCCAAGCGGGCGCAACTCGACGGCCAGTCCCTCGGCAAAGCCCTGAACAAAGCCTTTTGTCGCCGCATAGGTGGCTGACCCCGGTGCGCCCTGAAACCCGACGAGCGAGCCGAACAGAACGATCCCGCCCTTCCGCGCGCTGGCCATCCGCTGACCGATGCCGTGGGTAAGTTCAACGACGGCGCGGCAGTTCAGATCAACCATGTTCGCCTCGGACACGACATCTCGTTCCAAAAAACGGCCCGATGGACCCAAACTCCGCCGCCGCGACAAGCAAGCCGATGGGCAGGCGTTCGGTTCGCTTCAGCAGATCGACGGTGGCCCGCGGATCGGACAGATCGGCGGCGATGACCTGCGCCTTGATGCCGTGCTTGACGGTAAGGTCCTTCGCAACCGCCTGCAGGACGGTTTCGCGCCGCGCCACCAGCACGAGGTTGAAGCCCTGCGCCGCCAGAGCCTCGGCAAAGGCACGGCCGATGCCGTCGCTGGCTCCGGTAATCAGGGCGGTGGGGCCGAAACGGGATTTCATTTCAACGGACATGATGGTCCTTTCAGGGCAGGGTCATTCCGCGGCAAGGCGAAGGGGCGGCAAGGCGGGCCTCGCGATCGAGTCGGCAGCCTGCGCCGGGGTGGACCGCTTGACTCGGAACCAGGCGGCATAGAGAGCGGGCAGGAAGAACAGGGTCAGCACCGTCGCCACGATCAGCCCGCCCATGATGGACAGAGCCATCGGCCCCCAGAAGACCGACCGCGCAAGAGGGATCATCGCGAGGATTGCGGCCAGAGCTGTCAGCACCACGGGCCGCGCGCGGCGGACGGTGCTTTCGACAATCGCCTCCCACGGTGCGGCCCCGGCGGCGAGGTCGTGGTCGATCTGGTCAACCAAAATGACCGTGTTGCGCATGATCATCCCAGCGAGGGCGATGACACCAAGAAGGGCGACAAAGCCAAAGGGCGCGTTGAAGATCAGCAGGGCCGCAACGGCGCCGATGGCTCCAAGTGGCGCGGTCAGGAAGACCAGAAAGAGCTTCGAGAAGCTGCGCAGCTGCAGCATCAGAAGCGTGAGCATGACCACGAACATCAGTGGGAAGATCTGGAATAGCGCGCCGTTGGCCTTGTTGCTTTCCTCGACCGCTCCGCCGGTGTCGATCCGGTAGCCCGCGGGCAGCGCGGCGATGATGGGTTGCAGCTGCGGTGCGATCTCGGCCGTCACCGTCGGAGCCTGCACGCCCTCCACGATATCGGCGCGCACGGTCAGTACCATGTCGCGGTTGCGTCGCCAGAGGATCGGTTCTTCAAAGGTGTAGCTGACCTCGGCCAGCTGGCCGAGCGGCACAGCCCCGCCGCCGGGCAGAAGCACAGTCATCTCGTCCAGGGCCGAGGGATCCAAGCGCTCCTCGGCGGGCGCACGGACGATCACATCGATCAGTTCGGTCCCCTCGCGGTACTCGGTGACCTTGACGCCAGAAAGGAGTGTCTGCAGCGTGTTCGATACATCGGCGGTGCTCAGCCCCAAGGCGCGGATGCGGTCCTGGTCCAGCCGAACGTCCAGCGACTTGGCCTGTTCGTTCCAGTCGAACTGCGGCTCGACCGTGTTCGGGTTGGCGACCATGACCGCGCGCACCTCCGCCGCTATCCGGCGCACCTCGGCCGGGTCAGGACCAACGACGCGGAACTGCACCGGAAAGCCCACGGGCGGGCCGAAGACGATCTGGTCCACGCGGATGCGCGCCTCCGGGATGGCGCCGGCGGCTACGGCGGCCTCGATCTTGGCGCGCAGGCGGTCGCGGGCGGCGGCGTCATTTGCCATAATGACGGTCATCGCGAAGCTGGGGTTGGGCAGCGCGGGGTTCAAGGCAAAGAAGAACCGCGGTGAACCTGCACCGACGTAGGTCGAGGAGAACCGTAAATCGGGGTCGCCCTTGACCAGTGCCTCGGCGGCCAGAGCCGCCTTGGCGGTTGCTTCAATCGAGGACCCTTCGGGCATGCGTGTTTCGATGAACAGCTCCGCTCGCGCTGAGGTGGGGAAGAACTGCTGCTGGACAAAGCCCATGCCAACGCCCGTCGCCACAAGGGCCGCCAACGTCAGCCCGATCACCGCCCAGCGGGCCCGGAGGCTGGCGTTCACGCCCGCGCGCAGCATCCGGTAAAGGCGGCTGTCATAGCTTGCGTGATGCGCCCCGGGTTTGGGCGGCGGCAAGAGCTTCAGCCCAAGGTAGGGTGTGACGATCACCGCGACGAACCAAGACACGATCAGCGCGATGCCCACGACCCAGAAGATGTTGCCCGCATACTCGCCGCTGGTCGATTGCGCGAGGCCGACGGGCAGGAACCCCGCCGCTGTCACCAGGGTGCCGGTCAGCATCGGGAACGCCGTGCTGGACCATGCGGCAGAGGCGGCGGCGATGCGGTCGTAGCCCTGCTCGATCTTCACGACCATCATCTCGACCGCGATGATGGCGTCGTCGACCAGAAGACCAAGCGCGATGATAAGCGCCCCAAGCGTGATGCGGTCGAAATTCAGGCCCATCATCTGCATGATCACAAAGACCACCGCCAGCACGATGGGCACCGAAAGGGCGACCACGATGCCGGTACGCAGGCCAAGCGTCACGAAAGAGACCGCCAGAACGATGACCAGCGCCTCAGCGAAAGCGGTAATGAACTCGTCAAACGCATCTTCGACAATCAGCGCCTGGTCCGAGGTCTGCGTCACCTCCACCCCAAGCGGCAGGTCGGCGCGGAACGCCTCCACCTCGGCCTTCAGAAGCTCGCCCAGGTGCACGACATTGGCACCTGCAGCCATCTCGACGCCGACGCCGACTGTCTCGGCCCCGTTGAGGAACGCCAGATAGGCAGGCGGGTCTTCGTAGCCGCGCTGCACTTCGGCGATGTCGCCAAGGCGGAACACGGTATCCCCCGCCGCGATCGGCAGGTCGCGCAAAGCGGAAAGGCTGCCAAGATCGCCGCTGACCCGCACCTGCACCTCATCCGCCGATGTCTCGAAGGACCCCGCCGCCGTCATCGCGTTCTGCTCTGCGATGGCATCGAAGATCACTTGCGGCGATATCCCCAGTGTCGCCAGCCGCCGGTGGCTGATCTCGACGAAAACCCGCTCCTCCACGTCGCCGATCAGGGCCACCTTGGCGGCATCCTCCACCGCCAGAAGCCGGGTGCGCAGACGTTCGGCGTAGGTCTTGAGTTCGGCCCGGCCCAGCCCCTCGCCTGTCACCATGTAGATGGCCGAAAAGACATCGCCAAACTCATCATTGAAGAACGGACCGATCAACCCCTCGGGCAGTTGCGGGCGCAGATCACCTACTTTCTTGCGGACCTGGTACCAGACCTCTGCCGCCTCCTCACGGACCGAGTCCTTCAGTTGAACCTGCAGAACCACCGCACCAGGGCGCGAGAACGTGCTGACATAGTCCAGCTCCGGCAGTTCCTGGATGCGCTTCTCGATCGGTTCCGCCACGAGATTCTGTATGTCCTCAGCGGAGGCTCCAGGCCAGACCGCCTGCACCACCATGGTCTTGATGGTGAAGGTCGGGTCTTCGGCACGGCCTAGCGTGACATAGGCCATCGCCCCGGCGGCAAGCGCCACGATGATCGCGAAAAGCGTGACGGCGGGGTTTGTGACGGACCAGAGCGAGAGGTTCAGATTGCGCATGGCCGGTCAGCTTTCGGGCGTGGCGGCGGTTTCAACCACGCGCACTGGACGGTCTGGATCGAGCTTGTGTGCGCCGAGGCTGACGACGATGTCTCCTTCTGCAAGGTCACCGCGCACATGGGCTACTGCCCCATCGACGGCGGCCAGTTCGACTGGCACCCGTTCCACACGGTCTGCCCCTTCGGCCAAACGCCAGACAGCCGCCCCGGTGCCATCATTCAGCACTGCTGCAAGGGGCAATGGGGCCGAAGGCTCACCGCCTTCGTTTGCCAGCCGCACAGTCACCGTCCGACCCAAAGTCGCCTCTGCATCGGGAGCCGTCAGTGTCATCCGCACGCGGTAGGTCCGGCCCGCAGGATCAACGTCAGGCGAGATGTCACGCAGCGTCAGCGTATAAGTCTTGCCACCGGCTTCCCACAACTCTGCGCTGGCGACAGCATCCGTCAGGATGCCGCGGGATTGCTCGGGCAGGGCAAAGACAACGTCCAGCGCATCCGTCCGCGCCACCGAGACTGCCGCCTGTCCGGCGGCCACCACCTGTCCGGTCTCGGTCGGCGTTGCGGTGACAACGCCATCGGTGTCGGCCACGAGTTCTGTGTAGGACAGCTGGTTTGCGGCCAGGACCCGCATCCGTTCCGCCCTTTCTGCGCGCGAGACCGCCTCGGCGGCGGCGCTGGTCGCGCGGTCAAGGGCCGCTTGCGCCACATGGCCAGAGGCGAAAAGCTCGCGGCTGCGGACGAGATCAGCCTGTGCGCGGGCCAGATCAGTCTGGGCGGCCGCCTCTTCAGCCATAGCCGCCTCAAGCTCCAGCCGGGCATCGGTATCATCCAGCCGGGCCACGACCTGGCCCTTGGCCACGAGGTCACCGACCTCGACGAGCCGCGCGACCAGCTTGCCGGCGATGCGGAAGCCCAACGAGGCCTCGTGCTTTGGACGGATCGTCCCGGTGTAAGTCTCGACTTCATTGCCGGACACGAAGGCGACGCGGGTCACCCGTACCGCCTGCGCCGGGCGTTCCGCCAATACCTTGACCACGGGCTCGGCGACGAGTGCCGCCAGATTATCGCGCGCCGCGTATCCGGCCGCGCCAAGCGCCGCGAGAACGACAACAGCCCAACCCGCCTTGGTGAAGAGAGACTTTGTCATGCCAGTGCCCCGTCTCGACTCTTGCCATGTTAGAGCCTCTAACTTATGTTAGAAGCTCTAACATGGCAAGCCTTATCTTTGGCCCGACTTTGCATCCGGGGCCTGAACGACTAAAGGAGGGCCAGGCCGCGCATCGTGAGGGACCACGGTTGAAGACCTCTTACCACCACGGCGAACTGCGGCAGGCGCTGATCGACGCTGCGCGCCTTTTGATAAAGGAGCGGGAAGGCAACGACTTCAGTCTGTCCGATGCCTGCCGTCGCGCAGGCGTGTCCACCGCCGCGCCGTATCGACATTTCTCCGACAAGACCCAGATCATCAACGAAGTCGTGGCCCAAGGCTTCGTCGACATGACGAACCGATTTCGCACCGCCGCGGGCGCCTTCGAACCTGGATCGCGCGACCGAATTCTCGCCGTGGGTCAGGTCTATCTTGCCTTTGCCATGGCCGAACCTGCGCTCTTCCGCATGATGTTCAGCCAGAAACCGAATCTGTCGGCGGATGACATTGCGACGACCCACGGCAAGGCCTGCTTTGCCTACGTCCTGCAAGAAGTCTTCGACTACTGCGCATTCCATGCGGTCGAAGGCGACGCCCAGATGATCGCGCTGCAGCTGTGGACACTGGTGCACGGCGCTTCCAGCCTTACGATCGACGGCGACTACGCAAAAGTTGCCCCGCATATTGACGTCCGCGGGATGATCGCCTCGGGCGCCGAACGGCTTCTGTTTCTGCTGCCCCAGGGCCGGACAAAGTGATGTGTACTGGCAGGCCAATGTCGATCCGGTGATGCCGCGAACGACGCAAACACCCTTACTGCCGTACAATCGGCCCATAGCGGATGGGGTTGATGGCTCCTGCTCCACCGGCGTTGAGTGCGCCATAATGCAGTTGTCATGGACTGCGAGAAGAGCAGCCACCCGATGACAGGTAAGACAGTCGGCCTCGATTTGGCCTAGGGTGTAGTCCAGGTCCACGGTGCTTCCGAGAATGGGCGCGCCATCTTCAACAAGGCGATAAAGCGGGCGAAGCTGCTGACGTTCTTTGAGACCCTGTCGCCTTGCAGGGTCGGCATGGAGGCTTGCGGGCCATCTTGTCCATTCATCGGACGCGCCACCTCGTCGTTCGGCAACGCACCAAAGGTTGCGAAGCAGGGTACGCAGCCTTCCGCGCGAGTTCGATCATGTCCTGCCGACAGGGATCGAAGCGGTGACCGTATTCGCGAAACGTCACCTCGAAGGCGATCGTGCCGATTGCCCGACCTTGCGACCGGCGTTCCGGGCACGCGGTGCTATCACTTTCGCGGTCTCAACGAACGGACCTGAGGCTACACGAAGATGATCGAGCAGTACGCGCTGCTCAGTGCGAACGCCCGCCGGCTCATTTGCGTACCTGGGGTCGGACCGATCACGGCCTCGGCCATCGTCGCAACCATCGGCGAGGCCAGGCAGTTCGGAACCGGTCGTGACTTCGCGGCCTGGCTGGGCCTGACGCCGCTCAAGCAGTTCAGCTGCGGGAAGGACAAACTTGGCCGGATCACGAACCAAGGCGGCAGGTATATCCGGAGCGGAGACTGGTTCGAGCAAGACTGGCCGTTCCGCCCAGAAATTCAAAGGCTTAGACTTGTTCGCCAGAGCCCTCTTCTCTTCCAGGCGACCGCCGACATAAGTGATGCGGTTGATCTAGACAGGTCATAGGCGTTTCGTAGGTGGTTTTCCGCCTCGGCTAGCCCGCCGCAGCTTCGGGCATTGGCAGACTGAAGAACGACTGGCCAGTGGTCTTCCCGTCAACCAATGAATGAGGCCGACGGCCGTTGCAAAAGCCAAGCTGTGTGCCAATCCTGATGCGCGCTTTGGACAGGTCGGCATAGGCGCGGACGTAGACCGCCTCTGGATCGACGGTTCCGGTGCTGCCTTCGTCACGCGATCATCCCGTCGCTTGCAGCATGATGCCGCCGAGGCGCGGAAGATCCGCCTTTCCGGGCTGTTCAGATCCCGGCAGCCACGTCCAGCTTCTTGAATCGCCGCAAAGCGACCATGGCCTGGCCATGCCGACGGGGACGTCCGGGGCGTCAAGTCCTATCTCACGGCGTTGCGCGCTTGGGGTGCTTGGGTTAGCTTTTTGCCGGGCTCTCAATTCTGGCTCTGCGCATTGCCCGGACCGCTAGTAACATTCCGACAGAGGATCCCACGATGTCAAAAAATGTTTGTTTGCTGGGCCGTTGGGCCGCCGACCTGCGCTACTTCGTCAATGCCGCAGTTCTGGCCCTTCCGCTTCTGCTTGCCCTTCCGCTTGGCGCCAGGGCCCAATCCACGGTCGAGGTGATCGATGACAACGCAGCATCGATTGCGGTGATCGTCGGCAACAAGGACTACCGCCAGACCGTGCCGGTGGACTATGCCCATAACGATGCAGAGGCGATGAAGGCCTACCTGATCGAGACCATGGGCTTTCGGCCGGAGAATGTGTTCGTCCTTCTGGACGGCACTCTCAGCGAAATGACGCAGATGTTCGGGTCGGAGGCACGGCCCGAATCCGGTCGGCTGTGGCGCAGCGTCACGCCGGAAGCGTCGAACGTGTTTGTCTACTTCTCCGGTCATGGGGTGCCAGACCTGGTGACGGGCGAGCCGTTCCTGTTGCCATCCGACGGCGACCCGAACTCGGTCGACAGCGGCTACCGGCTGGATACGCTTTATCGCAACCTGGAACTGGTCAAACGCCGGGTTGGCGACACCCGCGAGGTGATCGTGATGATCGACGCCTGCTTTACCGGTGAAACCGGGCGCGGCGATACGCTTCTGGCCGTGTCCGCACCCGGCTTCGCACCCGCCTTGCCACAAACCGGGGACGGGGTGATCCGGCTTGTCGCAACCTCGGGCACTTCGCCCGCGAACTGGGATGACGAGGCGCAGCTTGGCCTCTTCACCAGCCGATTCCTGATGGGAGCGGGCGGTCTGGCAGATGACGACGGCCCCGTCGAGTGGGAGACGCTCACCACGTATCTAGTTGATGCGGTCTCGGCCCAGGCATTGCGCGACAGCGGCCGGGCCCAGATGCCCGAGATCGACACCGCATCGGTAGCCCTGCCCGCAGGTGATCCGGTATCCTTTGTCGCCCCGGCTGTGGCCGAGGCTCGCGATCAGATGGCCTGGGATGCGGCCAAGAACGACCGCGCGGCGCTGGAGCGCTACATCGCTGAATGCGAGGACTGCAAGTATAAGGAAGAGGCGATGGCGCAGCTTGCCTCGCTAAGCCAGGGGAAAGCGGCAGAGGCCGACCGTGCGTTGTGGGAGAAACTGTCCGCAGAAGAGAAGTATCAGGAATACGTCGACCAGTGCGGAACGATCTGTGCCTACCGCGCGGTGGCGCTGTCCTATCTTTCGGCCAACGATCCGTCGCGCGATGCCCGTGTGGCCAAGTGCGATGCTCTGGCGGCGGCCAGAGGCGATCCGGACCGTCCAGAGGGCGTACCCGGCGTTGCATGGACGGCGATTGACGGCTTCGTTGCGGTAGAGGCCTGCACAGAGGCTGCCCAGGCCTTTCCCGAGGTCCGGCGGCTGCACTTTCAGCTGGGTCGCGCGCTGAATCGTCTGGGTCGGTTCGACGAGTCGTTGAAGGCTTTTCAGACCGCAGCCGATCTGGGCTCGAT
>NZ_JBOFBI010000048.1:0-11836 GCF_051645465.1 Tabrizicola sp.
GTTCAACATCTGCCACTGGGGGGCTAACATCTGTCGGGAGGGGTGGGTCGCGCGGGGGGCGACGGACCTGCCTACTGCGGCGCGGAGCTATCTTCAGGTGTTCGTGGAACCCTATGTGACCGCGATGTCGGACTGGTGCTCGATGATGCGGCCGGGGGTTTCGGGGGGATACGTCTGGAAACACATGCAGGCGGCGCTGCCGTTCGAGACCTTCGGGGTCACGCTGAATCCCGGCCATCTGATCGGGGTGGACGAGTGGCTGTCCTCGCCGATCTTCGAGGGGTCGACGGAACCGTTGGCCAGCGGGATGGCGATGCAGATGGACGTGATTCCGGGGCATCCGGTCTATGGCTCCACCCGGATGGAGGATGGCTACGTGATCGCGGATGAGGGCCTTCGGGCGGACCTCGCGGCGCGGTTTCCGAACGTGGCCCGGCGCTGCGAGAGGCGGGCGCGGTTCATGCGGGAGGTGATCGGGATGGAGGTACCGGAGAGCCTGCTGCCCCTGGCGGATACCTGCGGGATCGTGGCGCCGTTCCTCTTGGACCCGGCCCAGGTGGTGGTGTGTTAGAGGGCATGATAACACGCGTGTTAAGTCCCTTAAAATATTGATAATAAACAGAAAATCAAACCCTGTTAACCAAATCTTAGGCCTTTCGACCTAGTCGCACACCTCCGCCCAGTCATAACTGCTGTCGTCCCAGCAATAGCCCGTCGCCTCGGTCGCGGGGCCAAGACCGGTGAAATCGAAGGTGATGCTGCCGGGATCGCAAAGCGCGGTCTCTACGACCCTGTCGTCATCCATGACATGCACCCCGGCCTCGACTGCGGCCTGCGGATCGAGGCTGTCGTAGGCGAACCAGCTTTCGTAAGCGTGGCTCGCGTTCGAAATGCGCAGGCCCTGATATTTGTACCGCCCCTGATCGGTGGAGGGGCTGTAGACACCGGGGCCAAGGCGGGTGGCCAGCGCCATCTCGGCGGGGCCGCTGGCGGGGCCGAAGCTGTAGCTGACATCCGACCCGGCAAGGCAGACCTCCAGCACCTTCGTTCCGCCTGCGACGGTACAAGCGAGAACGGTGGTATCGGGACAGGCCGCCTGGGCGGCAATCGGGGCCAGCAGGGCGAAGGCGAGGGCGCGGAGCATGCGGCGGACTATGCGTCGGGCGGACGGGGTTGGGAAGGTCGGGAATGCCGGAGGGGTAATCGCGCACGGAAAGGTGCGACTTCTGATAGACTGGTACACCAAGTCACAAACACTTTGAGCCCAAACTCACCGTTTTCCGGCCCTGCAACGAATGTCTGCTTTCAGAGCTGTCTATTGAAACTTGCGCCGCTTGAAGGCTCTCACGTCGGCTTGAGAGAGCTTGAACCACTCACCGTTGGCGCGTTGTTGTGCGAAACGGCGGTGCCAGTAGCCTTCGATACCTGGAGGGTCGTCGGTTTTGATAGCGTGGACCAGTTCGACCTTCGCCGGGAGCGCGATGCTGATCTGCTTCACTCGCCTTTCCAATTCGTCGCTGCGGCCAATCTTGAAGTGGTTGCCGGACTGAAGAAGGTAAACCCAGCCCTCTGATGCATTGGTCGACCCGCGATCATCTGTGGAAGCGTGATACGCTTTCACTTGGGGCAGCATGACGATCAAATCTTCGTCGCCTCGCTCAATGGCACGATCCCTGAGAGCCGCGATCACTCCGTCTTTACTTCCGAAGTGCTTAGCGAAGGTGTTGTGACTTATGAAGGTGGGTGTCTCCCTTGCGTAAAAGCGCAACTCGGCACTGGAGGGAGGCTTGCCGTAGTGGCGGCAGACCTCGGCATATTTGTCCAAGACCATATCGCTGGACAACCGTTCTTGTTTCTCGTTGGGAATCAGACCTGCATCAGCAACTACATCATTCCATCGAAGCCACGCCTTTCCGTACCAGTCGCTCTCAGCGATACCGGTCTCTTGCTGAAAGTAGGCCTTGCCGGGGGCCTTGCCCCCGTTTTCTGCTGCAAGGCGCTTTATTTCGCTGAGGATACGGTCTCTCATATGAGAAGGATCAGTAAACGCGTGGATCGTGTCAACACGTTGCGGCGAACAGGAGCCGCTAAGCCAATCCAAAGCTGCCATTGAGCGGTTCGCAACGAATGACCGCTTTGGTCCGGATAGCCGCCACTCCCCCGGCACCTCTCAACCAGGACTCATCCCCATGACCTCAGATCAGCCCGGCCATCCGTGCGCCGGTCATGAGGTCGGGGGCCAGATGGTGCGCCCAGCGGCCTTCGCTGGGCACCACGTCGGGGACCTGCACCACGATGCAACCGGCGCGGTGGGCGGCCTCGGCTCCGGTTTCGCTGTCCTCGAAGACGAGGCAGCGCGAGGGGGGCAGGCCCAGCAGCTCGGCGGCGAGGAGGTAGGGGTCGGGGGCGGGTTTCGGGCGGGCGACGTCGTCCAGTGTCACCACATGGGCGAAGGCATCGGCAATCCCGGCGATGCCAAGCTTGCGATGCGCGCCGGGCCGTCCGGTGGAGGTGACGATGGCCAGCGGAAGGCCGGTCAGCGCCAGGAGTTCCGTCGCGCCGGTCTTCAGCGTCAGGCCGCGGTCCACTCCGGCAGCAAAGCCGTCGCGCCAGTGGCGGTTGACGGCATCCAGATCGACATGCGGCAGGGCGGCGCGGATCAGGCGGGTGGCGGTCGGTTCGTCCTTGCCGACAAGGCCGTGCATGAAAGCCTCGTCCATGGCGTGGCCATGGGCCGCAAAGGCGGCGATGCCCGTGGCGAGTGCGATGCTTTCGGTGTCGATCAGGGTGCCATCGAGATCGAAAAGAAGGGCGTCGTACATGAAAGCCTCCGCAGGATGCCGAGGCTATAGCTGATCAGAGATGCAGCCGGTAGTGCGCGAAGCCGGCTGCCGTCTGGCCGATAAACCGGGGCCGGTAGCAGGCGATGTCGGCCAGATGGGCTTCGGCCGCCGGGCCGGTGCTGACGGTGACGGTGGTTCCCGGCATCGGCAGGAAATGCCAGTTGCGCCGAGGTGCTGTTTCCGCATGGCTGCCGCGACCGAGGAAGTCGCGGAGCACCCCGTGGCTGCGGCTGCCATTGGCGAGGACCACTTTTGGCGGCGGGCCTGCCGCCTCGGCAGCGGCGCGGCTGGCGCGGTGGTTGTTGGTGACGAGGACGTAGCGCGCGGCGGGATCGACCGGTTGGCCCTGGTGGCTTAGGCCGACGATGCGGCCGGCGTTGGGGTCCAGAAGCCGACCGTCGGCGTCAAAGCGGGCGGGCTGGCTGAGGTCGATGGCGTAGTCGAGGCCGGGGATCACCTCGAACGTGACGGAGGGGACGGCGACGTCGTGCAGGACGGCGTCCTGACTGCCGGGTGTGATCTGGTGGAAGAGGGCGGCCGACTTTTCCAGCCAGTCGGCCAGATTGGCGCCGGTCAGGGCGAGGGCGACGAGGGTGTTGGGGAAGACGTAGAGATCCGACAGGTTGCGCATCCGGAGGGGGCCTGCGGAAATGTCGGTGAAGTTCGAAGCTCCGCCCCGCCCGCCGGAGCGGAAGGGGGCGGCGCTGGCCAGAAGCGGCAGGTGTTCCCATTCGGTGCCGCGGAGGGCGGCGCGGGCATGCGCCTCTTTCGCGGCGGCGATCAGGCTGATGGCGGCGCTGGGGGCGATGGTGGCGAAATGGGTGTGCAGGGGCACGGGGGTTTCGCCGACCACGCGGCGCGACCAGGCAAGGGCGGCGCGGTGGTCGGGGGCGATCGCGCGGTGGAGAAGGCGGCTGGCCAGCGCCGGTTCCGGCGTGGGCGTGCCAAGCCGGGTGCTGTGCGACCGCACTGTCCAGCGGCCTAGCCCTTGGTGGCTGCGGGCGAGGGTCAGATCGATGATGCCGACATGGCTGCCGGAATGGCCGGGCATGACGGCGGGTTTCCCCGCAAGGCGGCCGAGGCGCGGATCGACACCGGGCGCTTCGGGGATGCCGGGGCCGGGGAAGGCCAGGTGGCAGTGGCCGGCGATAACCGCGTCGATCTCGGGCAGGGCGGCCAGCGCGGTGGCGGCGTTTTCCATCCCCTCCTCCGGTTCGGCGGGGCCGATGCCGGAATGGGCGAGGGCCACGATCACATCGGCCCCCTGCGCCTTCAGCCGGGGCAGCCAGGCCCGGGCGGCGGCGAGGATGTCGCGCATGCGGATGCGGCCGGCGAGATGGTCACGGTCCCAGACCTCGATCTGCGGCGGGGCGAAGCCGATCACGCCGATGCGCAGCCGGTGGGGGTGGCCTGCGCTGTCGACCACGCGGCGGGTCAGGATGGTGTAGGGCGGCACGAAGGTGGTGTCGCGCGCCGGGCTTTTGCCGAGGCGGGTGGTGATGTTGGCCGAGACGACGGGAAAGCGGGCGGCCGCAAGAGCCGAGGTCAGGAACGGTAGGCCGTAGTTGAATTCGTGGTTGCCAAGCGTGGCCGCGTCATAGCCGAGCGTGTTGAAGGCGGTGATCACTGGATGCGGGCGGCGGCGGCGGGGGCTGTCGGCGACATAATCGGCAAGCGGGTTGCCTTGCAGGAAGTCGCCATTGTCGAAGAGGAGGCTGTTCGGCGCCTCGGCCCGGGCGGCGGCGATCTGGCGGGCGATCTGGCCAAGCCCATGGCCGTCCGTCGCGCGGTTGGCGCAGTAGTCGTAGGGCATCAGGCAGGCATGAAGATCGCTGGTGGCGATGAGGCGCAGGGCGATCTCGGCCTGGGGAGGGGTGGGAGCAACGGTGCGGGGGTTGCCGAGATCGGCCAGAGAGTCGTCGGCAACGCCGTGCGCGACGGAAAACGCGGCTACGTTAGACACTTCAAACACTTACCTTCCTGGTAACACGACCACTCTTGACTGAGACGGCGGGTCGAACGGGAACTTAGGCAACAGGTAAATCGTTAAGCAGCGGCACAGGGTCGAACGATTGTTCAGTAGCAGAACATTTGCCCAGAGATACCGCAAAAGTTGTGACGAGGTTGTGGCAAATTGAAGATTTCGCGCCTGGGTTGCCTTTGCGCAGCAGGTTCGATGGCTCGGGTTTGCCAAACCTGAGGCGATGTGCGAACCACGCGGCGGGTGCCCCGGGGGGATGGATATGCGGATAGCCGAGACGGTGACCTTCGGCGGATCGGGGCTGGATCGGGCGGCGGCGCTGCGCCGTGATCCCGTGGCGCTGAGCCAGGCGCTGGCGCGGGGGCGGGTGCTGGCGATCTGGCGGGGCAAGCCCTTGATGCGGGGCGATGCGCCGGGGTGGCTGGAGCCCGGGCATCCCGCGCTGGAGCGGGGCGGTCCGCCGGTGTTTCTGGGGCTGGACGAGGGGGTGCCACGGTTTGCCGTGGATACCTCGGACTGGTCGCCCGAGGCGGGGGCCGAGGCTGTCGCGGCGGGGTTCTTTGATCCGTCGGTGCAGCGGCATCCGGCCCTGGACGAAAGCTACGGGTTTGCCGAACTGCGCGGAGTGATGACGCGCCTCTCGCCACGGGATGCCGAGCTGGTGGCAATGGCGAAGGCGGTGCTGCACTGGCACCGCAGCCACGGGTTCTGCGCGGTTTGCGGGGCGGCGTCGGACATGTCGCATGGCGGCTGGCAGCGGACCTGCCCGGCCTGCGGGGCACACCACTTTCCGCGCACCGATCCGGTGGTGATCATGCTGGTCACGCGGGGAAATTCGGTTCTGCTGGGTCGCAGCCCGGCCTGGCCAGAGGGGATGTATTCGCTGCTGGCCGGTTTCGTGGAACCGGGCGAGACGCTGGAGGCCGCAGTCCACCGCGAGGTGCTGGAGGAGGCTGGTATCCGCTGCGGTGCGGTCGGTTATCTGGCCAGCCAGCCCTGGCCATTCCCGGCCTCGCTGATGATCGGGGCGCGGGCGGAGGCGCTGAGCGAGGAGATCGTGATCGACCCGGAAGAGCTGGAACAGGCGCTCTGGGTGACGCGGGAAGAGATGGTGACGGTGATGGCGGGCGCCCATCCGACCATAAAGCCCGCGCGAAACGGGGCGATTGCGCATTTTATTCTGGTGAACTGGCTTGCGGACAGGCTGGACTGATCGGAGTTTGCTGCTAAAGCAGTTTGCGTTTGATCTGGTCTGGAACAAACCGCTCATCAAGCCCTTGCGGGCATTCTTCGCTCCGGCATCAGCGAAGAATGCCCGCAAGGGCTTGATGAGCGGTTGTTTCGGGAAAAGTGCAAACCGTTTGACTGGCGCATCCAGCGCGATATGGCGAGTGCAGAATCAGGGCGGGTGAGGGCGGACGATGAAACTGACGGCGAAAAGCGACATCGAGGCTCCGGCCAGCTTTGCCTACGCCTGTCTGACGGATTTCTCGACCTGGGAACGCGATGCGGTTCGGCGGGGGGTCGAGGTCGAGCGGCCGCAGGACATGCCACTGACCGGTCCTGGCGCTGGCTGGCGTCTTCGTTTTCCATTCCGGGGCAAGCTTCGCAAGGTGCTGATCCGGCTGGAAGCGTTGACCGAGAACAGCGATGTGACCTTCACGATGGACAGCCCGGCGATGGAGGGCGACACCGTGGTCGAGGTGCTGGGCCTGTCGCCCCGCCGCACCCGGTTGCGCGTGGCGGTCACGGTCAAGCCGAAGACGCTGGCGGCGCGGCTGTTTCTGAACACCCTGCGGTTGGCCAAGGGGCGGGTTCAGGCAAAGTTCGAAGTGCGGGTCCAGCAGTTGGGTGCGATCATCGAAGACCGCTATGCGCGCAGCCGGGCGGCCTCGGTCCGCGTCTGAGGTCAGCCGCGTTCGCGGTCTGCCGGGTAGACGCCAAGGATGTTCGCCTCGGTCGTGAAGTAGCGCAGTTCCTCCAGCGCGCGGGCGACGTTGGCGTCGTCCGGGTGGCCTTCGATATCGGCGTAGAACTCGGTCGCGGTGAAGGAACCGCCGACCATGTAGCTTTCCAGCTTGGTCATGTTGACGCCGTTCGTCGCAAAGCCGCCCATCGCCTTGTAGAGCGCGGCCGGGATGTTGCGGACACGGAAGGTGAAGGTGGTGATCATCTTGCCGTCGCCGCGGCGGGAGTGGTCGGGCGCGCGGGCCATCACGAGGAAGCGGGTGGTGTTGTTGGCTTGATCCTCGATATGGCGGGCGAGGATGTCGAGGCCGTAGATCGACGCCGCAAGTTCGCTGGCCAGCGCGGCCTTGGTCTTGTCACCGGCTTCGGCCACCTCGCGCGCGGCGCGGGCGTTGTCGGAGCTGACCTTGCCACGGATGCCATGCTTGCGCAGGAAGCCCGCGCATTGCGGCAGGATGACCACATGGCCATGCGCTTCGGTGATGTCCTGAAGCCGCGCGCCGGGGGCACCCAGAAGGTTGACGTGGACCCGCACGAAAGCTTCGTCGACGATGTGGAGGCCGGACTTCGGCAGCAGCGAATGCACGTCTGCGACCCGGCCGTAGGTCGAGTTTTCGACCGCCAGCATGCCGAGATCGACCTCGCCGCGCGCGACCTTGTCGACGACGTCTTCGAAAGTGGTGCTGGGAACCGCCTCCATATCCGGGCGGGACTGCTGGCAGGCCTGATGCGAATAGGCCCCGAGTTCCCCCTGAAATGCGATCCGACCCGTCATTCCTGCCAAACTCCGTCCCGAAACCCGCGTGAGGGGCGTTTGGTCGCGCGTCTACACCTTGAAACTACCCGGGGGAAGCGGGTAGATACCGCCCGAAGCAAGACCCGAGATAGGTGCACCATGTTCGACACGATGACGATGACCAAGGCGGTGGGCGCGGTGTGCGGCTCGCTTCTGGTGTTCCTCCTGGCGGGCTGGGCGGCGGAAAGCCTGTACCATGTCGGCGCCGAGCACGGCGGGCATGGCGAAGAAGTGGCGCAGGCCTATGTGATCGAGGTGGCCGAGGCCGCCCCGGCCGAGGGTGCCGAGGAAGGACCGGATTTCGCGACGCTGATGGCATCGGCCGATGCGGCGGCGGGCGAGGCGGTGTTCAAGAAATGCAGCTCCTGCCACAAGCTGGACGGGGCCGATGGGGTCGGCCCGCATCTGAACGGTGTCGTCGGGCGTGCCAAAGGGGCCATCGGGGGGTTCGCCTATTCCGAGGCGATCCTGGCCCTGACCGCCGAAAGCTGGACGCCCGAGAATCTGGACGGGTTCCTGGAGAACCCCAAGCAGTACATGCCGGGCACCAAGATGGCCTTTGCGGGCCTGCCAAAGCCGGAAGACCGGGCGAATCTGATCGCTTACCTGACCTCGGTTCCCTGAGGCCGGGCCAACCGAATGAATGCTCAAGCCGCCCTTTCGGGCGGCTTTTTTCGTCTGTGACGGCCAGATCACAGGATTGCGCACGGCAAATCGCGGCTTGTTTGCTCGACAAGTCGTAATTTTGCATAAATGAATAAGGCAGCGGGTCTTGCAGGGAGAGTGGCGGATGCGGTCAACGGTGCGGGCAAAGGTAGTGGATCGACGGGGCGCGATGCTGAGGGGCATCGGCGCGGGGTTTCTGGTGCTGATGCTGGCCGGATATGCGGTGGCCGCGCGTGCCGAGACGGTGATCAAATCGCACGGCATCTCTACCTTCGGCGACCTGGCGCTGCCCGCTGATTTCACGCACCTGCCCTACGTCAACCCCGACGCCCCGAAAGGCGGCGAGATCAGCCAGTGGTCGCCGGGATCGTTCGATTCCTTCAACCCCTATGCCATCGCGGGCAACGCGGCGGCGCTCTCTTCCATCTTCTACGAATCCATCCTGGCGGGCACGCTGGACGATGTCGGCGCGGCATACTGCCTTCTTTGCGAGACGATGGAATATCCCGAAGACCGGTCCTGGGTAATCTTCAACCTGCGCAAGGACGTGACCTTTTCGGATGGCAGTCCTTTCACGGCAGAAGATGTGCTCTTCAGCCACGAGCTGTTTCGCGACAAAGGCATTCCCGAATATCGCAGCGTGGTCGAGGGCAAGTATCAGTCGGTCGAGGTGCTGGACCCTTATCGTATCAAGTTCACCTTCACTCCCGGCACCCCCTTCCGCGACATGCCTTTGAATGCTGGCGGCACGACGATTTTCTCGAAGGCGCATTATGAGGCCAACAACCGCGATCTTGAGAAATCAAGCCTTGAGCCCTTCCTTGGCACCGGTGCCTATGTGCTGGAAAGCTTCAAGCCGGGCCAACAGATCATCTACAAGCGCAACGAGGATTACTGGGGCGAGAAGCACCCGCTGAACATCGGCCAGAACAATTTCGACCGAATCCGCATCGAATACTTCGGCGACGACAACGCGGCGATGGAGGCGTTCAAGGCGGGCGTCTACACGTTCCGCAACGAGAGCCTGCCGAAACGCTGGGCCAGCGACTACGACTTCCCGGCAGTGACGGCGGGGGACGTGGTGACGGCCGAACTGCCGTCGGGCAACATCGCCGGGGGGCAGTCAATCATCTTCAACCTGCGGCGCGAGCAATTCCAGGACCCGCGTGTGCGTGAGGCGCTTGGCCTGGCGTTCAACTTCGAATGGTCGAACAAGGCTTTGTTCTACGGGCTGTTCACGCGGATCAACTCGATCTGGGAAAACTCGGAGATGGCCGCGACCGGGGTGCCGACGCCAGAGGAAGTCGCGCTGCTGCAGCCATTGGTCGATGAGGGACTCGTGCCCGCCAGCATCCTGACCGATGAAGCGGTGATGGCGCCGGTCTCGTCCGAGGACAATGCTTTGGACCGCAGAAATCTGCGCAAAGCTTCGGCGCTGCTGGACGAGGCAGGGTGGACTGCGGGCGACGACGGCATCCGCCGCAATGCCAAGGGCGAGACCTTGCGGATGGCAATGTTCCATTCCCGCGCCGACCTTCTGCCGGTCATGGGCGCCTATGTCGAAAACCTGCGCGCCCTTGGCGTAGACGCGAGCTTTGACATCCTTGACGATCCGCAGGTGCAAGAACGTGCCAGCCCGCCGAATTTCGACTTCGATGCGCTGCCGACGACGGTGGTGAACGGGGGACCGGAAGGGCTTGCCGGACTGGAACAAGCCTGGTCCTCGGTGGCCAAGGACAATTCCAGCCGCAACCGGATGGGCTATGCTGACCCGGCGATAGACAAGCTTCTGGCTCTGGTCGATGCGGCCAGCTCCCGCGAGGAGCTTGATAACGTGATCCGCGCTATGGATCGTATCCTTCGCTCACAGATGATCATCGTGCCGCGCTACTACAAGAAGGATAATTGGGTCGCCTACTACAACATGTACGAACACCCCAAGACCCTGCCCCCATATGCTGTTGGCGAACTGTCGATCTGGTGGTACAACGCCGAAAAAGGCGACGCGCTGAAGGCCAAGGGCGCGTTGAAATAACAAAGAACGGGCAGGAACCTTGGGCGCCTATATCCTCCGCCGCTTGCTTTTGGTGATCCCCACGCTGTTTGGCGTGATGGTCATCAACTTTGCGCTGACACAGTTCGTGCCTGGCGGTCCGATTCAGCAGATCGAGGCCCGCTTTGAAGGCGAGGGAGATGCGATCGGGAACCTTGCGGGCACCGAAGGCGCCGGTGTGCAGGAAGAGGGCAACAGCTATGTCGGCGCCCGTGGCTTGCCGCCCGAATTCCTCGCAAAGCTGGAGGTCCAGTTCGGGTTCGCCCGCTTCGTCTGTGCCGAGGGCTTTACCGGCACGCCGTCGCTGAACGCCCCGGAATGCCGGAAAGAGGCGATTCCCGCGATCGAGCGGTTCTTCATCATGATGGGGAAATATGTGACCCTCGACTTTGGCGAGAGCTACTTCCGCTCGATCTCGGTCGTGGATCTGGTCATCGAGAAGATGCCGGTCTCGATCACCCTTGGCCTCTGGTCGACGCTGATCGCCTATCTCGTCTCGATCCCGCTGGGCATCCGCAAGGCGGTGCGGGATGGGTCGAGTTTCGACACCTGGACCAGCGGCGTCATCATTGCGGCCTATGCGATCCCGAGCTTTCTGTTCGCGGTCCTCCTCATGGTTCTCTTCGCGGGGGGGAGCTATTTCCAGTGGTTCCCGCTGCGCGGCCTTACCAGCGAAGGCTGGCAGGACTTCAGTCTTTTCGGAAAGATCACCGACTACCTGTGGCACATCGTGTTGCCCGTCACGGCGCAGCTGATTTCGTCGTTTGCGGTGCTGACGCTGCTGACCAAGAACAGCTTCCTGGACGAGATACGAAAGCAGTACGTGATGACCGCCCGCGCCAAGGGCCTGTCCGAAGGCCGTGTGCTTTACGGCCATGTCTTCCGCAACGCGATGCTGATCGTGATTGCGGGCTTTCCGGGCCTGTTCCTGGCGGTGTTCTTCGGATCAAGCCTGCTGATCGAGGTGATCTTCTCGCTGGATGGCCTGGGCCAGCTTGCCTTCCGCTCGGCCGTCGAGCGGGATTATCCGGTGATCTTCGGCACACTCTTCGCCTTCGGTCTGATCGGTCTGATTGTCGGCATCATCTCTGACCTGATGTACGTGCTGGTCGACCCGCGCATCGATTTCGAAAGGCGGGAATGATGGCGCTGTCGCCCCTGAACCAGCGGCGCTGGCGGAACTTCAAGGCGAACCGGCGGGCCTACTGGTCGCTCTGGATTTTCATCGTGGTTTACGGTCTGTCGCTCTGCGCCGAGTTCATCGCCAATGACCGGCCCATTCTGGTAAAGCACGACGGCGGCTACTACATGCCGGTGTTGAAGTTCTACCCCGAGGTGGCGTTCGGCGGCGATCTTCGGACCGAGGCCGATTACACCACGCCCGAGGTGCAATGCCTGATCGTCGCGGCGGGTTCGCTTGATTGCTGGGACGATGCCCAAGGCATCATGGCCGAGGTTCAGACAAAGGGTACCGCGCTGGGCCAGCCGGTTTCCGAGGGGTGGCTGGTCTGGCCTCTGATCCCCTACAG
>NZ_JBOFBI010000049.1:0-16943 GCF_051645465.1 Tabrizicola sp.
TCCCCCGCACCCCACCGCACGCCCCGCTCACCAAACCCTAACCACCATGCGCTTTCCTCCCGCCAAAAGGAGCATGCCCATGGACACCCTCACCCACCTCCCCCTCACTGAGATCGACCCCTACGCCCTCCTCCGCGACCGCACAGCACTTGACCCCGCAGCGCTCCACCAGCTCCAATACTCCATCGCGACCGAGGGCCTCCGCATGCCCATCGAGGTCTGGCAGCTCTCCACCCCCCGCGACGGATATACCCACGGCCTCATCTCCGGCCTCCGCCGCCTCACCGCCGCCCGAGCGCTCGGCCACCAAACCATCCCCGCCTTCCTCCGCACCCCAGCCTCGATCCCGCAAGCCATGGCCGCCATGGTCACCGAAAACGAAATCCGCTCCCCCGTCAGCCCTTGGGAGAAAGGCCTCCTCATCATGGCCACGGTCGAGGAAGGCCACTTCGAAACCCCCGACGCCGCCGTCGCCGCACTCTACAAAGCCCTCCCCCGCCAGACCCGCACACGCCTGCGCTACTTCGCCAACGTGGCCGAGGCGCTCGACGGCCTCCTCTCCACCCCCGAACGTCTCTCCACCCGCCAGATGGACCGGATCGCCACCGCACTCCGCAGCAACATGGAGGACGTGATCCGCGCCACCCTTTTCGCCCGCCGCGGCGAGGGGCTGGAGTCCCAATGGTCCGCCCTCCTCCCCCTGATCAACGAACGCGACGAGCCCGAAACCACCCCCACCCGCCCTGGCCGCCCGAGGAGGCTCCTCCAGCTGAAACAGGGCCTGACGATCCGCCGCGAACCCTGCCGCAACGGCTGGCTTCTGCGGTTTACAGGGGAGGAGGCACGGAAGGGCGCCCTGATCGACGACATCTTCGACCTGATCGAGGATAAGTTTCAGAGGCGGTGATCAATGGCCACCTTTAGTCAGCAAATCGAATTCATGCAGAGCGGCCTTAGCATGGGACTGCTGGTAACCCTCTGGAACAGAACTGACACGCTTCCTACCCTGCGAACCGGCACCAACAAGTTGAGCAAGCAGTATTTCTCTTTGTGCTTCAATAAGCGTGCTGCCTCTCGCGACGAAAAGCCGCCCGATGTCCAATAGCGTCTCAAAGGGGTGGTACGTCAATTCCGAATCGCGAAGTAATCGGCCTGCAATGTCAAGCGACTCCTTGATGTCGCGAAACAGCTCCGATCCCGACCTCATGGAAGCTATTGCTCTTGCAGCGAGAAATTTCGCACGCCGATCATCCAGCTGCTTTCGATTGAAAGTCTCCTGTTTCTTCTTCTCGTACGCGTCAGCTGCTGTGTAACCCATTGAAAGATACTTATCGGCATCGTTCCATCGTTCTTGGGCGCACATCGCCATGTGCCACTGAAGCCAGAACAGCGGCATATCTCGAAAATATCCGATTTTTGAAATATGATCAAAAAAGCGATTTATTTCGGACGTATCCGACACGGCCGAGCTGAGAATAGAGTAGCGCATCAGCTGCGAAAAAATGTGCTGCTGAAAATCACCGCGCCTAACCTCACTTCCCATTCGTTCCAGCACGAAAATCGTTGTATCCACGACTTCTTTGTCGGGAACAATATTCTTAAGCAGGTTTCTTGCGCCAATTGAAGGCACAGTCTTTGCAACATTGCCATCAACTCTGACTAGTTTGAGATCTCCGTTAAACTGGTTGGCCCTCCTTACGACACCAGAAAAGTCCTCTTCAAAGGTATTGCTGAGAAAGGAAACAGGTGCATCAAACCCGATGTTAGCTATGATAAGCGCGGCCAAAATCATTCGCCGCGAGAGGGGATCAAGATCGGATGTTTTGTTGAACTCTTCGCGATAGCGGTCGCGCACATACTCCGAGCTGAGAAGTCGCAGCAGCACACTTGGGACAATTCCCCCACAATCGTTCTCAATGAATCTCCTACGGTCATTGGGAGACAGCACCTTTAGTTTGGTCCAGCCAGCGATTTGATCGATCAGCGCAACTAGCGAGATTGTTTCGTCGTCAACCAGACGTCCGACACTCATCTCGCCCAGATTCTCAATAGAGCGAAGAGATCGCAGCTTTCCGCTCTCCGCTTCGGTCGAGATACTCCTTGCGGTCAGAAGCAAATTTCCTTCGCCAGAAGCCCACATTCTCGCTAAGCCGAGCAAGCGATCTTCTCTAATGGAAAAGCAATTTTCAACGATCAAGACAGCATTTGGATAGATCGACTGAATCGACGCAACCTCCCCGAGTAGGTCGTCATAGGGGTGTTGTAGATTGAAGATAGGTCGACTTCCATAAAGCCGGTCAGCTACACCTCTAGCGATAAATGTCTTTCCATCACAAATATCTCCATGGAGTAAGATCGACTTTCCGGGAGATGAAAAGGCCTCGGTAATCGTTGAGACATCGCGCCGTAGAACATGATAGTCCGATTTTGCTTCGTTATGGTCACGCTTGAAGTGTTCGGGGGAGAGACGGCCCCAAATGAACAAGTCTTCAATGTCGCCAACCGGTGGAACTGAAGCGCTTGGCCGTGGTGAGTGGTAACGGTGAAAGGAGGCTAGCCTTGGTTCCCTAGGCGCGTCAGACTTCAGGGCACTTGAGACGATCTCAAAAAGACCGTCACGGCCAATGTAGAGTGGAGTTCCGAACTCCTCCTGCACAGCTCGCTCGTCGGGGTCGGGTTCCGAGGCAGGTCTATTTATAAAGAATGCTTTCTCTTTCAGCTCCGTGACATTGAAAAGGACTTGTGAGAGATGAAAATCGTTTGCGCTAAATCCAACAAACACTACGGCCTGTGCTCTTTCGATGTCAACTCGCAACTCTTCAAGCCACTTCTTTACGCTCGTGAGAGACCGATAGGAATCAGAGTCCAGAATGCAGCTACTTTCAAAATTCTCTGTTGTCCAAGATTCAATGAAGCCGTGGAGGTGAACAACTTGAAGCGATTTAGAGTCGGCTGGGCGCTTATCGGTGTTGTTGACTGGTTGAAATTTCTTGCTGATCTGCTGCAGACCAACCTCTATTCCATTATCATAGTTTGTCGTGTATATCTGTGCCCAGGGGAACGCGAGCAGGTCTGATATGGACGATGAAACCCTGCTTATTTTGAAGCGATCCTTGAGCAGCTGCATGAGACGATAGTTGCCCAATTCAGTACGAAATTTCTTCGCGGCGTTCCGGATGTCTTTGTAACCTGAGCTCAAGCCTTCATCGTGAAGGGTCGAATTCAGAAGAAGCAGCAAGTGCCTTGTAACACCCACAGGCCCGTCGTCGTCAAAATTTAGGCAGTCTGCTGTGAAGCCGGCGCCGCAAAAAAGTAGAGCGTTTCCATTCCGGGAAAGCTGAAGAGCGTCGAAGAGTCGCTGCATGCCGCAACTGCCTTTTGGGTTTGTATTTTTCCGTTGTCTTGGAGAGTACCATCTACTAACTGGCGACGAAAAGGCCAGAGAAAACTATTCTGTTTTGATGCCTCGAAATCGTTAACAAAACCTTACCCACTCCCTAACCCCTTGAAATCCCTCACCCCACCCCCTTGACCCACCGCGGGTCAACCTCACCAATGCGGAGGCTTCACACTGGCCTCCGGGGCCTCTGCAAAGCCCGCTTCCCTTTCGGCCTCCCTTGCGGCCAGCATCCCCACCATCCGGGTCAGCCGGTCGATCTCCGAGGCCTGTGCGGCCACCACATCCGACAGGTCCTCCACCGCCCGGATCAGATGGGCCACCCTCTCCTCCAGCTCCCGCATAGCCGCCTCCTTGCCCGCCTCGCGCCCAAAGGATACACGGACCCCGTCGACAAGCGAAGGCCACCCCATGGACAAACCCCGCCGCCCCAAGGCCGAGACCCCGAAAGGCTTCCGCGACTATTTCGGGGCCGAGGTCACCGAACGGAAAGCCATGCTCGACCGCATCGCCGGGGTCTACCACCGCTACGGCTTCGACCCCCTGGAAACCAGCGCCGTCGAGACGGTCGAAGCCCTCGGCAAGTTCCTCCCCGACGTCGACCGCCCCAACGAAGGCGTCTTCGCCTGGGAGGAGGACAGCGACTGGCTCGCCCTCCGCTACGACCTGACCGCCCCCCTGGCTCGGGTAGCCGCCCAGTACCGCAACGACCTCCCCAGCCCCTACCGGCGCTACGCCATGGGCCCCGTCTGGCGGAACGAGAAACCCGGTCCGGGCCGCTACCGCCAGTTCTACCAATGCGACGCCGACACGGTGGGGTCCAGTTCGGTAGCCGCCGACGCCGAAATCTGCGCCATGCTCGCCGACGCCCTGGAAGAAGCCGGCATCCCCCGCGGCGACTATGTGGTGAAGGTCAACAACCGCAAGGTCCTGAACGGAGTGATGGAGGTCGCTGGCCTTTCCGGAGACGACAAAGAACCCGAACGCGGCATCGTCCTCCGCGCCATCGACAAGATCGACCGGCTGGGAGAGGACGGGGTGCGGGCGTTGCTGGGTGCGGGCCGCAAGGACGAAAGCGGCGACTTCACCAAAGGCGCGGGGCTGTCCAGGGATCAAGCCGATCTGGTTGTAGGCTTCACAACAGCCAAGCGAGACACTGGCACGGCCACGGTAGCCCGGCTGCGTGAGCTGGTGGGCGCGTCGGTCATCGGGGCCGAGGGCGTCGACGAACTCGAAGCCATCGCCGCGCTGCTTGACGCCCAGGGCTACGGCCCGGATCGGATCGTCCTTGACCCCGGCATCGTCCGCGGCCTCGGCTACTACACTGGCCCGGTCTATGAGGCGGAGCTGACCTTCCAGATCACCGACGAAAAGGGCCGTCCCCGCAACTTTGGCTCGGTCGCCGGGGGCGGGCGGTATGACGGCCTCGTCAAGCGGTTCACCGGGCAGGACGTGCCCGCGACGGGGGTCTCCATCGGAGTGGATCGTCTCCTCGCCGCGCTGCGGGCCAAGGGGCGCATCGGGGTTGAGGCGGAGGGGCCGGTGGTCGTGACCGTGATGGACCGGGACCGGATGGCGGACTACATGGCCATGGTGGGTGAGCTGCGCGCGGCGGGCATCCGGGCGGAGGTTTATCTGGGGAACCCGAAGAACTTCGGCAACCAGCTGAAATACGCCGACAAGCGGCAGTCGCCGGTCGCGGTGATCCAGGGGGGGAACGAGGCTATGGCTGGAACCGTGATCCTGAAGGACCTGATCCTGGGCGCGAAGATCGCCGAGAGTGCTACGCTGGAGGAATGGAAGGACCGCCCGGCTCAGGTCGGGGTTCCCCGCGCCGACCTCGTGGCGGAAGTGCGGAAGATGCTGGGGAAATGAGGGCGCAGGCGGTTTCTGTAGTGTGCCCCCCACCCCCATCCCCTCCCCACAGAGGGGGAGGGGAGGCGCTTTGGTCGGGCCGGGGCGCGGGGACGGGAGAGGTCGCATGACCCCCAAGGCCGCGATCCGCGCGGAGGGGCAGCGGTTTCTGCAGGCCTTTCTGCGGGCCGGGGCCGTGCCGGTCGAGACCGATCTCCTGCAGCCTGCCGAGACGCTTCTCGACCTTTACGGCGAGGATATCCGGGCCAGGGCCTACGTGACGCATGACCCGGTCCGGGGCGAGATGATGCTGCGGCCCGACTTCACCGTGCCGGTCGTGCAGGCCCACATGGCGCATGGGGCGGAACCCGCGCGGTATGCCTATCTGGGTGAGGTCTTCCGGAAGCAGGATCGCAGGTCCGGCCGGGCATCGGAGTATATGCAGGCGGGGTACGAGGTCTTTGACCGCTCCGCCCCCGAGGTCGCGGACGCCGAGGTCTTTGCCCTTTTCGCGGGTCTTCTGGCCGATCTGAAGCTCCGCCCGGTGACCGGGGATATCGGGATCCTGATGGCGGCCGTCCGGGGGCTGGACACATCGGACCGGCGGAAGGCGGCTTTGTTGCGGCATGTCTGGCGGCCCAAGCGGTTCAAGTCGTTGCTTGATCGGTTTGCGGGCCGGGCTCCGGTGCCTGCGGCGCGGGTGCAGCTGCTGGAGCGGCTAACCGTGGGGTCGCCTGCGCAGCTGATCGAGGAGGCGGGGACGTTTGTCGGCCTGCGCTCGGCGGACGAGATCGCGGCGCGGGCCGAGGCTTTGGTCGCGGACGCAGGGACGCCGCCGATCAAGGCGACTGAGGCGGCGCTGCTGTACGATCTCCTCGGCCTTGAGGCCCCGGCTGCTGCGGCCCTGACCCACCTGCGCGGCATAACCCCGATGCTGCCTGCCATCGAACCGGCAGTGGACCGGTTTGCGGCGCGGCTGGAGGCCCTGGCCATGCGCGGCGCCGACGTCGAACGGCTGGCCTTCGAGGCGAGCCACGGGCGGACGAGCCTGGAATACTACGATGGCTTCGTCTTCAGCTTCCATGCCGAGGCGCTGCCCCCGGTGGCGTCGGGCGGCCGCTATGATGCGCTGACCAAGGTGCTGGGTGCGGGCGCCTCGATCCCGGCGGTGGGTGGCGTGATCTGGCCAGAACTGGTGGCACGGCTGCGGAGGTCGGCATGATCCGGATCGGGGTGCCGTCGAAGGGGCGGCTGATGCAGGACTGCTTCGACTGGTTCGGTGCACGCGGCGTGGCGATGCGGCGGGCGGGGTCGGACCGGGAGTACTCCGGGGTGATCGAGGGGATCGAGGGTGTCGTTCCGGTGCTGATGTCGGCCGGGGAAGTTCCGCGGGAACTGGCGGCGAGGCGGATTCATCTGGGGGTCACGGGGTCGGACCTGGTGCATGAAGAGCTCGGCCAGGGTGCCGACGAGGTGGTGGAGCTGGCGCGGCTGGGGTTTGGTCAGGCGGACCTGATCATCGCGGTTCCCAACGTCTGGGTGGATGTCGACACGGTCGATGACCTCGACGCGGCTGCGGCGGCGTTCCGGGGGGTGCATGGACATCGGTTGCGGATCGCGACCAAGTATCACCGGCTGGTCCGTGACTTCTTGCAGGCGCAGGGGGTGGCGGACTATCAGCTGGTCGACAGCCAGGGGGCGACCGAGGGGACGGTGAAGAACGGGACGGCGGAGGCGATCGCGGACATCACCTCGTCGGGCGAGACGTTGCGGGCGAACCATCTGCGGGTGCTTTCGGACGGGCTGATCCATCAGAGCGAGGCGGTGCTTTGGGGGTCGACGGTGGCGGACTGGACCGAGGCGGACCGGGCGGCGATGGGGCGGCTGGCGGGGATGCTGGGGGTCCGGTCTCCGGTCTGAGGGGGCGTAACGCTGAGTTACGCCTGGAGGCCGCAAAGGATTCCAATGGGTTAGAGGGGGGGCGTTAGGGGTTTGTTAAGAGATTGACCTTAGGCACAGCGGGACTGGTGGGTTAGCGCCCATCCAATGAGTGGTTTGTCTAACGTGCCGGTTGATTGTGGCGGTTTGGCGTAGTACCGATCGACTAGCATCAGCGGTCCGCAATCAACCTAGTGTCGTGCCACCTGCGACACCTGCGAGTAGGTTATGTTCAACTCGCCTCACGCTTGACTTATCGGATCATCCGAGATCCCTCGATGTTGGGAATGCGAGATTACGGATTGCTGGTGCGCCGATGTCCCTAAAGGTTTTGCATAACCTCCGTCAGGTCGCATTTCGCCTGCGCAGGAATTACAAGCGGCAGATGTTCCACATAGCCTACGGGCTTTCACCAAGCGTCCGATATAAGGAATTCACGATCCCCAAGAAGAGCGGTGGCACCCGCCGCATCTGTGCGCCAAGGATCGCGCTCCTCAAGCTGCAGCGCGACCTCTTGCGTCTTATCGAAGCTGATTTTCAGCCCCGGGCTCAGGTTCACGGTTTCGTGGGTGATCATCAGCGTAGCATCGTTAGCAATGCTAGGCAGCATGTTGGTAAGCGCTGGGTGCTGAACATCGACCTTGAGGACTATTTCGAGACGATCCATTTCGGACGTGTGCGGGGCCGATTGATGGCGCCGCCCTACCATTACGCTGAGGAGATTGCCCAGTTCATTGCTCATGTGGCTTGTTTTCAGACGGTAAAGGAAGTGAATGGCGTAAGCCGCACAACCAGCGTTCTTATGCCTGGCGGTGCGTTGTCGCCGATGTTGGCTAACATCGTGACAGAAAAGTTGGACGCAGAGCTGGCGCGGTTCTGCAGGCAGCTTGGGTGCACCTACACGCGCTATGCGGACGATATAACTATCTCTTCCAACCGTCGAACATTCCCGGCTCCCATCGGGCGGTTCGCAGACCCTGAGAGCCTTGTCGAGTTCAACTTGTCCGAGAGCTTTCAGCAGATAATTGAGGACAACGGCTTTCGGATCAATCATGCTAAGACTCGTCTGCTCGGACAAGCCTTCCAGCAAGAAGTGACGGGCTTGGTGGTTAACGTGAAGGTTAACGTCAAGCGCAAGTTTGTGCGCAGTGTCAGGGCGATGCTGCATGACTGGGAAGTCAATGGCCTTGCTGCCGCAACTGCTAGGCACTTCAACGAGAAGCGGCCTGATCGCGGACGTCTGCCGCAACAGGAGGCGAGCAACTTCGAATGGGTGCTCAGAGGCAAGATTGAGTTTATTCGGCAAGTAAAGGGTTCAACAGATCAGGTATTTCGCGCCTTAGCCAAGAGATTTAATGATCTATCGTCTGGTCGAGACTTTCTAATTCCTTTGGTCGAAGATCGAGACGTTCTAAACGCCGCCGTTTGGTACCTCGAAAATGATACTGGTGGCGGTTCGGTTGGAACTTGCTTCGCCATCGAAGACAACTTGTTCGTGACCTGCGCACATTGCCTCGGGCCGAACCTTCGGATCTTTCCGAGGCATAACCCAAGTTTCTCTATGGATGCGGACGAGATTGCTCGAGACGATCACAACGACGTTGCCCTCATTCGAGTTCGATCCCCAATCGCTGCCTTCCGACCCGCCGCGCTTCTGCAGCTGGCCAACGCCGTGGAAGGCGCCGGCGTCTGCATTCGCTCGGCGGTCCAAACCGCAGGGTACCCATCAAATTTACATAGCGCATCTTTGACCATCAGTTCCACCGAAGTGACTGGATTCTCACGCCAAACCTTCGATGGCGCACCTGCGACGACTGACAATGTCATTGCGCTGTTGTCCGGTACGTATGAAGGTATGAGCGGCGGACCGGTGTTGCATGAGGGAAAAGTGGTTGGAGTAGTTGTAAGAGGGCCAAATGACGCAGATCGCACCATTCCTTTTTTGGCGGTTCGAGCTTCCTTTGTAGAACATCTTCTTTCCCGCATTGCGCCCGTTCCAACGGCCCCTCACTCCTTCTGAAACCACTGCTCTACGTGGTCGAGCACATCGTCGACCAACCCGCCCTTCTTCGCTTCCGGCCCCGAGAACCGCAGCACCCAGCCGGTCGGGGTGGGCTCGCGGCGGATCGTCAGGCCTTGGCGGAGGTGGAGCATTCGGCGGGGGCGGCCGGTTTTGGGGTCGGTGGGCTCGGACGCGAGGTCCTGGAAGATGGGGCGGAGGGCGGTCCATTGCGTCTCAAGCGAGGCCTTGCGCAAGGGCATGAGCGTAGCGATCAAAAGGTCTTCGTGGCCGCCGTTAAGGGCTGCGGCGAGGGTTTCCATCTGGCGCTGGGAAAGGGTCTCGGGCGTGGTCAGGCGACCTTCCAGGCCATGCACCACCGTGGCGTAGTTGCGGATGCGCATCCGCATCATGCGGTTCGCGATGGGGTAAAGGGCGGCGATGGCGGTGTCGGGGGTGTCGAAGTGGCCCTCGTCAATCGCTGCGAGGATGAGGGTGCCTTTTTCCCAAGGCGACACGGGCTCACGGAGTTCGTTTTCGCTGACCATGGAGGCCATGGCCTGGGCGATGGAGGCAGGAGTGCGGAGGAGGACGGGGATGGTCTGGTGCCCGAGGTCGCGGCAGGCAGTGAGGCGGCGGAGGCCGGAGATGAGGCCGTGGGTGAAGCCGTCTCGGGGGGTGGAAAGCTGCCAGACCTCGATGGGGAGGCGGAGGCCTTCGGTGGCGATGGAAAGCTTGAGGGCGTCGAGGGCGGCGGGGTCAAGGGCGCTCCGGTCGCGGAGGAGGGCGTGGGGGTCGATCTCGGCGAGGGGGAGGTGGTGAAGGGTGTCCATGGGTGTGCTCCTGTTTGTGCGGCAGGAGAGCGCATGGTGGTTAGGGTTTGGTGAGGGGGGCGTGCGGTGGGGGCTGGACGCAGGCGGGGAGGGGGTTAGATGAAGACATGGTCAACAGGAAAGGACAAAGGATGCTGGGACGTCTGGTTGGAGCAGTGGTGATCGGGCTGGCGCCCTTTGCGGCGGCCGCCGAGGAGATGGCGACGGGGGCGGAGATCACTGCGGCGATCTCGGGCAACACGGTGCAGGGGAGCATGAGTGCTTCGGGCGCCTACACCGAGTTTTATGCCGAGGACGGCACCATCAAGGGCGCGGATTACACCGGCAAGTGGGCGATCGAGGGCGATACGATGTGCTTCACCTATGATGCGGCTCCGGATTGCTGGAACGTGCGCATCGAGGGTGATGCTGTGACCTGGGTCCAGAACGGTGCTGACGGTGGCACTGGAACGATCGTTCCGGGCAATCCGAACAACTTCTGATCACCTAGCGTGATCGGGTCTTGTGGAACCGCTCGTCGAGCACTTCGTGCACTCCTCGCTGGGGCAGCCCCGATGAGTACACGAAGTGCACGAGGAGGATGCGACAGGCGTTTGGGAGTGATCCGCGATGGCCGAAGTTCGATACATTGTCACCGACGTGGATGCTTCGGTGGCCTTCTACACCGGGGCACTGGGCTTTGTGCTGGACCAGCAGTTCGGCCCGGCCATGGCGATCGTCACTCGGGATGACCTGACCCTTTGGCTTGCAGGACCGATGGCGTCTGCCAGCAAGCCGATGCCGGACGGGGCGCAACCTGTCCCCGGCGGGTGGGCGCGGATCGTGCTGCAGGTGGAGGATCTTGCGGGTACGGTCGCGCGGCTGAAAGCGGAGGGGGTGGCGTTCCGCAATGCGATCGTCAAGGGGCCGGGAGGGAGCCAGATTCTGGTCGAGGACCCGTCAGGCAATCTGATCGAGCTGTTCGAGGCAGCCTAGCGCAGGCCGATCTCGGCCAGGGCCTGGGCCAGCGACGGGGGCAGGGGGTCGTCCTTGGCGCGGGCTTTGGGGAGGTCGCGGGGGCTGTCCTTGGGGTCAAGGTAGCGCCAGCCCTGAAAGGGGCGGCGGGGGGCGGCTTCGGTGCGGATGATTTCGGCGTCGAGGATGAGGGCGCAGCGGGGGATGCCGTCGCCGAGGTTGACCTCTTGCAGGTCCGTGATCCGCTGACGGCAGAGGATCGCCCCTTTGATCACCCAGTAGAGCGAGCCGCCGTCCAGGACCTCGGTTTCCCGTTTGGGCCACATGCGGGTGACGTGGATGGCTTTGCCCTCGGGCCAGTGGGGGCGCTGGCTGATCTGCCAGGATTCGTGGTCCTCGACCGAGTCGGAGCCGACGCTGAGTTTCAGGAGGTTGATCATGTGGTGATCATAGGCCCCCTGGCGGCGGCTTCAAGTTGACCGAGGGGGGCGTGGGGCGTATCTTGGGCCTTCCGCCTGTCTTATCCACAAGTTGAAGGAAGATTCGCCCCATGTCGCGATTCGATGCCCCCATCGCCGAAGCCATCTGGGACATGAAGTACCGCTTCAAGGAAGCCGACGGGACGCCCATCGACGGGACGGTGGAGGACAGCTGGCGTCGCATCGCGCGGTCGCTGGCCGAGGTGGAGGCGGACCCGGCTAAGTGGGAGGCGGAGTTCTATGCGGCGCTGGAGGGGTTCCGGTTCCTGCCGGCGGGGCGGATCACAGCGGGGGCGGGGACGGGGCGGTCGGTGACGCTGTTCAACTGCTTCGTCATGGGGACGATCCCGGACACGATGGAGGGGATATTCACCGGGTTGAAAGAGGCCGCGCTGACCATGCAGCAGGGTGGGGGGATCGGGTACGATTTCAGTACCATCCGGCCGCGCGGGGCGGAGGTGAAGGGGGTGGCGGCGGATGCCTCGGGGCCTTTGTCGTTCATGGATGTGTGGGATGCGATGTGCCGGACGATCATGTCGGCGGGGTCGCGTCGCGGGGCGATGATGGCGACGATGCGCTGCGATCACCCGGACATCGAGGCGTTCATCGAGGCGAAGAAGGACCCGGCCCGGCTGCGGATGTTCAACCTGTCGGTCCTGGTGACCGATGCGTTCATGGCGGCGGTCAAGGCGGACGGGCCTTGGGAGCTGGTCTTCGGCGGCAAGGTCTACAAGACGGTCGAGGCGCGGGACCTGTGGAACCGGATCATGCGGTCGACCTTCGACTATGCCGAGCCGGGGGTGATCTTCATCGACCGGATCAATGCGGCGAACAACCTTGGTTATGTGGAGACGATTGCGGCCACGAACCCCTGCGGCGAGCAGCCGTTGCCGCCTTATGGGGCTTGTCTGCTGGGGTCGATCAACCTGCCGACGCTGGTTAGGGACGCGTTTGATCCGCATTCGTCCATGGACATGGGGGCGCTGGACCGGCTGGTGCGCACGGCGGTTCGGATGATGGACAATGTGGTGGATGCCTCGCGCTTTCCCTTGCCCGAGCAGGCGGCGGAGGCCAAGGCTAAGCGGAGGATCGGGCTAGGGGTGACGGGGCTTGCCGATGCTTTGTTGATGGTCGGGCTGCGCTATGGGTCGGATGAGGCGGCGAAGGTCACCGAGATCTGGATGCATGCCATCGCGCGGGCGGCTTATCTGGCGAGCGTCGATCTGGCGAAGGAGAAGGGGGCGTTTCCGTTGTTTGAGGCGGAGGGGTTCCTGGCCTCGGGCAACATGGCGGGGATGGATGCGGATGTGCGGGAGGCTGTTCGCGCCCATGGTATCAGGAACGCGCTGCTGACCTCGGTCGCGCCGACGGGGACGATTTCTTTGTACGCGGGGAATGTGTCTTCGGGGATCGAGCCGGTGTTTGCCTATGCCTATACGCGGAAGGTGTTGCAGAAAGACGGGTCGCGGACCGAGGAGGAGGTCGTCGATTACGCGGTGCGGCTGTGGCGGGAGAAGTTCGGGGAGGCTCCGCTGCCCGAGCATTTCGTGAATGCGCAGACGTTGCCTCCGCTGGACCATGTGCGGATGCAGGCGGCGGCGCAGAAATGGGTGGATTCGTCGATTTCGAAGACGATCAACTGCCCGGTGGACATCAGCTTTGACGATTTCAAGGAGGTCTACATGGCCGCCTGGGATCAGGGCTGCAAGGGCTGCACGACCTATCGGCCGAATGAGGTGACGGGGTCCGTGCTGACGGTGTCGGAGAAGCAGACCGCGCCGGTGGCATCGCAGCCAGTGACGGGGGGCGAGGTGGTGTATCTGTCCGAGCCTCTGGACCGCCCCGCCGCGCTGGAGGGGCAGACCTACAAGGTCAAGTGGCCGGGGTCGGAGCATGCGCTCTACATCACCATCAACGACATCGTGACAGCAGGGCACCGGCGGCCGTTCGAGGTGTTCATCAACTCGAAGAACATGGAGCACTTCGCCTGGACGGTGGCCCTGACCCGGATGATCTCGGCGGTGTTCCGGCGGGGCGGGGATATCTCGTTTGTCGTGGAGGAGCTGAAGGCGGTCTTCGATCCGCGCGGTGGGGCCTGGATGGAGGGGCGGTACATCCCGTCGATCCTTGCCGCCATCGGGGGGGTGATCGAGCGGCATCTGATCGACATTGGCTTTATCGAGGGTGAAGGGCTGGGGCTGAAATCCGACCCCAAGGCCGAGCTGATGGTGGTCGGCGAGGCTCCGCGCGGGAAGGCTTGTCCGGCCTGTGGGTCGTATGATCTGCGGATGGTGGAGGGGTGTTTGACCTGCGGGTCGTGTGGGCATTCGAAGTGTGGGTGAGGGGTGCCTACTGAACTGAGTGGGCTAAGCGCTTCCCCCCGAACTCTAAAGGGCGTTTGGGAAGATCTGAATTACATCTTATAGATCTTTCTTCGTTTTCTTTTGCCGCATCCATGATAGGCGTTGGCGGAACTAGGAGTCAGCGCGTTGGACATTCCTTACTGCCTGCCTACTATCCAACTCTATGACGAAATCCGCGCATCGGGATTCGTACTTGAACTTTCCGGACTAAGGGAAGTTCCGGAGATACAATGGGTAGGGGTTTGGGTTAACCCAGACACAGAAGTTTGGTACCTAACGTCACTTCATATGGATACAGAAAATGTCGGCGGCATCGCGTGCATCGACGCGTCGGGTGAAAAGGTACGTGACTAAGGATCTGGTCTGTAAGATGAACAGAAGCCGCAAAGTTTTCGTCTGAAGACCTTATCTTCGCATACATTGATCTGAAATAACCCCAAAAGAGACTTTGGGTCGATTACCTCACGGCATTCGCCCACGCGATGAAATCCGTCAGGTCGGGACGTAATCCTCTGGCCCTGCTCCACCCTAAGCTGTGGCGATCGCAAAGCTGTTCTTCGCGGCGCTGGCCATGGTGGTGGTCAAGGTTGCGGGCAAAGTCGGCTCGGGTTGACAATGCTTCCCCGCTCGGGCGCAACTGGGATTAGCTGAAGGGGAGGCCCACATGTTCCGCGCGCTGGTTCTGGAGAAGGAGGGCGATGCCGCTGTCGCCCATGTCCGCGAGTTGGACGAGAGCGTCTTGCCTGCGGGCGAGGTGACGGTTGCGGTCGAGTACTCGACGCTGAACTACAAGGATGGGCTGTGTCTGTCTCCAACCGGTGGGGGGCTGGTGCGGGCCTGGCCGCATGTGGCGGGGATCGATTTTGCGGGGGTGGTCGAGGCGTCGGAGGATGCCAGGTACAAGCCCGGCGATAAGGTGGTGCTGACGGGCTGGCGGGTGGGTGAGGTTCATTGGGGCGGGTATGCTCAGAAGGCCAAGGTCAAGGCGGATTGGCTGGTGCCGTTGCCTGCGGGCCTGACGACGCGGGCGGCGATGGCGGTGGGGACGGCTGGTTTCACCTCGATGCTGGCGGTGCTGGCGTTGGAGGATCATGGGCTGGTGCCGGAGAAGGGTGAGGTGCTGGTGACCGGGGCGGCGGGTGGTGTGGGCTCGGTCGCGGTCGCGATCCTGGCGCGGCTGGGGTATCAGGTGGCGGCGGTGACGGGGCGGCCGGAGACGGAGGGGTATCTGCGGGACCTCGGGGCCGCACGGATCGTGCCGCGGGCGGAGCTGGCGGAGACGGTGAAGCGGCCGTTGGAAAGCGAGACCTGGGCGGGGTGCATCGATGCCGTGGGGGGCGCGATGCTGGCGCGGGTGTTGGGGCAGATGAAGTATGGCGGCTCGGTTGCCGCTGTGGGGTTGGCCGGGGGTGCGGGGCTGCCGGCGAGTGTGATCCCGTTCCTGTTGCGGGGGGTGAACCTTCTGGGGATCGATTCTGTGACCAAGCCCTATGCCGACCGGGTGCGGGCCTGGGGGCGGATCGTCACGGACCTGCCGATGGACAAGCTGGAGGCGATGGTGCGGCCTGCGGTGCTGGCGGACCTGCCTGCGTTGGGTTCGGCGATCCTGAAGGGTGAGGTGCAGGGGCGGGTTGTCGTTGATGTGAACGGCTGAATCCGGCCGAATGGGCGGCCTCACACTGAAGTGATGCCCTGGTCGGGTTTGCCCCGGCGGTGTCGAGCGTTACACAAGCACTCCCTACCAAATTGCATTTTACGACAAGACTTAGGAGATTTTGATGACGCAGACCTTACCCTCCCGCAGCCGGGAGTATCGCAACTATGGTTTTGAAAGCCGCAACTGGGATCTTGTGACCCCGCGTGACGGGGATGTCGTGATCAGCACGTCCTACAAATCGGGCACGACCTGGATGCAGAACATCGTTCTGCAGATGATCTTTCGGGGCGGTGAAGCGCCCGCCGTCGCCGATGTCTCGCCCTGGGTGGACCGGCGGCGTGAGGATCCGGCGCCGATGGCGGCGACACTGGCGGCACAGACGCACCGGCGGGTGATGAAGAGCCATCTGTCGCTGGAGGCCCTGCCCTATCACGCAGGCACCCGCTACATCGTCTGCGTCCGTGATGCGCGCGATGTGTTCATGTCGCTCTGGAACCACCTGTCGCAGATGTCGCCCGCGGTGATCGAGATGATCAACGCCTCGCCCGCGCGGGTTGGCGAGCCGATGCCGGGCGTCGGGGCGGATATCCATGCGTTCTGGGCGGGCTGGATCAACCGGGGCTGGTTCCCGTGGGAAACAGAGGGCTATCCGCATTCCGCCAACATGGGGCATACGCAAAGCTGGTGGAACTTCCGGCATCTCCCGAACATCCTTTTCGTGCATTTTGCCGATCTTCTGGCTGACCCGGCGGCAGAGGTGCGCCGGGTGGCAGGGCACCTCGGGATCACGCTGAGCGACCGGGCGGTTGCCGGGATTGTGGAGGCCACGACCTTTACCGCGCTGCGCGAAAATGGGGCCAAGACCGGCCCGATGCCCGTCGAGGGAGCCAACCAGGTCTGGCCTGAAGGTTTGAAGACCTTCTTCCACAAGGGCACGAATGGCCGGTGGCGCGAAGTTCTGACACCGGAAGAGCTTGAAATGTACGAGGCCGCGAAGCTTCGTGTTCTGACGCCCGACTGCGCCGCCTATACTGAACTTGGACGCAAGGCGCTTGTGTCGGAACTGGCTGAGCCCCGTTGACTCTGCCGCGCATGCCTCTATAAGCCCGCCAGTCCCGGAAGAGATTCCGGGGCTTTTCATTGGTGTTGGTGGCCCCCGCGAGGGGAAGCCTGTCGGGCCTTCGGGTCAGAGGACAACGCCCTTCGACAACATAGAAGGAGATCAGCGGTGACCAAACGCACCTCTGCCAAGTACAAGATTGACCGCCGCATGGGCGAAAACATCTGGGGCCGTCCGAAATCCCCGGTGAACAAGCGTGAATACGGGCCGGGCCAGCACGGCCAGCGCCGCAAGAACAAGCTTTCCGACTTCGGTACGCAGCTGCGCGCCAAGCAGAAGCTGAAGGGCTATTACGGCGACCTGACCGAAAAGCAGTTCCGCAAGATCTATGGCGAAGCCGAGCGTGTGC